>NZIV01000039.1 GCA_002689995.1 Fidelibacterota bacterium | reverse complement strand
TTGGTTTACGATATTTTTTCCAATGATTTTTGGGTTTTTTATCACCAAGGATAAATTTTTCAACATTTTTTAGTATTTCTAGAAAAGTAATAGAATACTCCATAATTATCTATATCAATATATTTCAAATATAATAATAAATATGCATTATCTAAACCCTGTTATGCAATTTCATTTTTGAGAAGATCAATGCAAGACCAATAATTAAAAATGCAAAGAGTGCAGATTTTATTAATCCTGATACTCCTTTGCAAAAATAGTAGGAATTGTCCAATTTGAGAATGAAATAATATTGTAGTAGGGATAAGGTAACAAATAACAAGTTAGAGTTGAAGTTCCAGCGATACTTATGTATTCAAACCATGAAAATTTTCTTTTTTCTTCTACAATCCAAAATATAAGAACAAAAAATAAAATTGCCGAGAATAAAGAAATAAATATCCATGAAGGCGTACCTTTGATTTTGCTAACAATAAAGAAAATTTTTAGAAGTAACCCGATTGAAAATATTATAATCCTAATTCCGCAAAGTAAAATATAACATCTTTGAATATTTGATTTATCTTGAAATTTATTAATTAGAAGAGATATAATAATTCCACCAAAGGTCAATACTTGAAGGCCTTCATTACATGGAACCCATTGATTCCCTTTCCAAGAAAAGATATTATATGCAATTCACTACTGCTTACAATATTTAATAGAATAAACGCTTATATTTCCAATAATTGAATTTTAAATAAATAAACACATGATGCCATTAAATATATCCATCCTATTAGGCCTAAAATTCCCTACCAATGAGACTTGAAGCCAATTTGGCATCCATTATAATCCTTTACTGAAAAAAGGGACACCATAAAAAATAAAATCAATATTCCTAAAAGACGCAGAAAGTTGTATAAAAGCTTTTTTTAATTAATTATATAAGGATAATCATTCCAAATCATAAAAAATGCAGAAGTGCACAATACTACAAAAACTGGTTTAATAATTAAGAAATCTTCATAGTTAAACAACTCTATTTTCATATGAAACAATCCCATTATAATTAAAGCTACACTTTGAAAAATAATATGTTTAAATAAAACACCTGTAGCTTCGCCTTTTTTTATTCTATTGGAAACTGCAAAACAAATTGACGATCCCAAAACAAATAAAAATCAAGGAAAAATCAGGTCGGCAAAACTCAAATAATCTTCTTATGTTAAAGCATGTTTGAGCCATTTTAGTTTAGATGAAAGATTCCAAAAATCATTCACCCAAATCATCAGAACCATAGTTACAGAACTGAATATATCAATAGAAAGAATTCTATTGATATTCAAAATGTACCTATGGGTTGCCCCATTTTGACTTTGGAATTAATTGATACATTATTTGACCAGTTAACTTTATTTTTCCCAAAACATATCACCACCGTAGATCCCAACATAAAACGACCAATTTCTTCTCCCTTTTTTAAAAAAACACTGTCTTTACCAATTGATGGATAGACAAATTTTTGAATTTTTTCTTGGTTAAAACAATTTTCTTTTTCCCATTTAACAGAAATACCTGATACAATCATAGCACCTACTAGTACTACTAACATGGGACCTAAGACTGTATCAAAAAAACATACTAAGCGCTCGTTTATAGAATATAAATTTTTCACAGTTCTTGTAGTGATTTTATTGACAGAGAATAATTTTCCAGGAATATAAACCATTTGACTTAATTTGCCATCAATCGGTATATGAACACGATGGTAATCTTTAGGAGACAAATAAATAGTTGAAAACGAACCTTCCTTAAACTTTCCAATATACTCTTTATTATTTCCAATAAAGCTTAAGAAGTTAAAATAAACACCTTTCGCTTGAATTATTTTCCCAGAATTAATGTTTCCTATTTGGCTTATAACACCATCTGCCGGAGATACAACACTCTTAATATTTTTATCTATTGGTCTAGATTCTGGCTTTAATGGCCTAGTAAAAAAGCTATTAAAGCTAGAATACAATGTTACATCTGCTTGGACTGCCTCTTTCAAATTGACATCATATGCTTTTTGAAAATTTTTTATAAAAAATGTTTTTATATAGTAGTTCTCTGATTTTGCGAAAAAACCTATCAGGTCTGAGATAAGTTTTTTAGGAACTAAGTACTGAAATAAAACAAATAAGTAATTATCCATGTTTTAAACTCATATCATAAGAGTAATGTTTGCGCTGTGGAAAAGAAAACATAGAATGAAAAATTATTTAATTTTTAAATCAATTTCTCAAATTCATTTAGTATATCTATCACTGATTGGTCACTGAATTTTTTTCCTTTATTTACAATAATATTTCTTGGATAAACTATAGTACCTAAATGTTCTAATTGGAATCTAAAGGAGGTCAGAAACTTAAAACCAGATCCGCCGCTATGTGTGGCAATAATTGCTTTTTTATTATTAAAGACACCTCTCCAATTATCCGCGGTAACAGACAGCCAAGTAATTGCATTCGTTAATATAGGTGGTGATCCTCCATTGTATTCAGGTGAACAGAAAATAAATCCATTGGATTGAATAAATATTTCGCTAAGCTTTTTAACAACATTTAATTTATTGATTTTTGTTTTTGGCATATAAAGCGGCAATCCAAAATCTTCTAATGAAATTATTTCATGATCTAGACTTATACAATCTCCTATTTTTTTTGCTAAAACCAGGTTATTACCTTTTGTGGATGACACAATCAAGATTTTACTCATTTTAAAATCTACATAGCATTACTGAAACAAAAAAGACAGACTGTAATTTGGTTTTTATCCAAATTTATATAATATCACATCCTAAATTTTTTAAAATATTTATCCAACCACATCAATCCGATTATAGTTTTAGAATCTTTAATCAATCCTTTATAAATCATATTTATAGCATCTACGAAATCAACTTCTAATGTTTCAACAAACTCATCATTATCAGTATTAGGACAGTCCATCATTAAATTTTCAGCAAGATAGATCCAAATGATTTCATTTGCAAATCCGATAGCTGGGTAAATAGATGTTAAAAAAGTTAGTTTTTTAGTTTCGTAACCCGTTTCTTCTTTCAGCTCACGATATGCACATTGTTCAGGTTTCTCATTTAAATCCAATTTTCCTGCTGGGACTTCAATACTTTCTTCTCTAACGGCATATCTATATTGTTTGATAAGTATAATTTTATTCCCAGGGAGAACTGGAATACAACATGCTGCTCCTGGATGATGAATCCATTCCCTAAAACCAATTTTCTCGTTTGGTAATAATACTTCGTCTTTTCGGACATCCAGTAATTTTCCTTTATAGATTTTATCAGATCGAATAGTTTTTTCTTCTAGAGATTTCATATGATTTATGTCTTTTATTTTATATTTTCAAAATATCAAGTTTTAAAAACAAAAAACCCCACTTTTGGTGGGGTTAGATGCTTAAGAATTTTTGAAAATCAATTTTACAAAAATATAAAATTACTTCTTCTTAATTTTTTTGCTGATTGGGAATGCAATTAATAAACCTGCAAATGCGCCATATACTGTAGTATTAAGAGATGAAGATGTCATTGAACAAACAGTGTCACATCCTAATACAGAAGCATAAGCAAATCCAGCAGCAGCTCCAATAGCAGTTATTATTAGTGTTATTTTCATTCTAAAACTTAATTAACCTCAAACATTTAAAAAAAGTAAATATTATAAAAATTTAAAAATCTGTGTGTTTATCCAAATAGATAAGTTGGATTGCCTGTCCTCCTCCTCCGGTCATATTAACTTTTAAAGTATCTCTTATTGTTAAAACCTTTCGAGTAAAATCATACAGATCCGGTTTTTCTTCCAGATCTGTTTGTTTACTATCAGAATAAATGGATGCTTGATAAACTCCTTCTTCTAAAAAAGATAGACCCAATTCAAAAGATCTACTATCTTCATTAGAAATTGAACCAATATACCAATCTTTACTTTTTCTATCTTTTCTAGCAATAGTAAGATATTTTTCGATTTCACCATTTAATACTATTGTTGTATCCCAAATAACAGGCACTTCTTTAATAAATTCAAGTGCAGTATGATCTTTATAATTTTCAATAAAATCAGAAGCCATTTGCAAAGGACTATTTATAATAACATATAAAGCAAGTTGTTTTGATATTGTCGTCCTTACCCGCTGAACAGGTGAAGCTGGATAGCCTTTTACAAAGTCTGGGTTAGCTTTATTTAAATCCTGAAAAGGAATTTTGATAACATTTTCCCCAGTAATATTGCCCAAAATATTTATTGATAAATCTCTATTTTCTTTATCTGAAAGTGACTCGATAACCCAGATGTTATTCTTTCCTAAATCTGGCAGATCAGCAGTTACTCCCCACTCCCACTCCCCAGCTTGGAAATTTTCTTTAATCGTCCAAGTTTTAACTTCTTTTCCATCAACATAATCCATAGTAAAGTTCATCTTCTTATCTATCCAAATAGATTCACTACTCTTAAACCTAAGGTTAGTGTATCCATTTCCGCTATCGATAACCGTAATTGTGACAGGAAATTCATCATTATTATGATTATCAATATTTTCTAATAAAAGATCAAATATTCCTGGGGTAAAATCCATAGTAGAGCCAAGCAACCTAGTAAATGGAAGTATAAGAGTGTGATTTGGAGGATTACCACCTGGCCAAGCATTATATTCCATTCCCCTTGCACCTTCTCTAGTTAACATATTTGGGTAGGTTCTTCTTTCACCAGTGTCTTTTATAGGTTCATGGAAGTTAACACCAATTTTATACTCAAGAGCCTTTTGAAGCACTTTTCTAAAATAGCTCACACCATACTGACTATAATGATAATATTTTTTATCCAACTTTGCACCAACATGTCCAATTTTAACATTAGCTACACCTAATTTATTCAAAAAAGAAAATGCCGAATCAATCTGATTTAAATAATTTTTTGTCCCACCACTTGTTTCATGATAAAGTTGCAATGATACATTTTTGGTTTTAGCATAATCACGAAGAAAATATAAATCAATATCTGGGGTAGATTTTGTAAAACTTATAGTAACTGAATCCTTAGGGAACAACCCTTTCCATCCTGAGGACCAACCTTCAATAAGTACCTCATTAAAACCATGTTCAGAAGCAAAGTCAATATACTCTTGAGCTCTTTGATTTGTAGCTCCATGTCTAGGACCTTCTCCCCAAGTCCATTTCCCCAAAATCATGCCCCACCAAATACCAATATATTTAGATGGCTTAATCCAAGACGGGTCTTTGACTAAGCTTGGCTCATTACAATTTAAAGTTAAGTTGGAGGAAATTAAATCTTTTGCTTCTTTTGCAATGATTATAGTACGCCAAGGACTTTCAGAAGGTAATTCCATTCTTACTTTATCCCCATTTGGCCATGGAGCTAAGTCACAATTTAGTATATTATTTTCACTGAAAATTTGCATGCTAGAGTAGTTCTTTAAATCTGCTTCATGAAAGCTTAGATGCGTATTATCACCATACCTCACGGTGAATGGTGTATGTACAGTATCTATTTGTGATACTTTTGTATTCCTGTAGAGATGCTCATATCTATTTTCAGTATATGCTGGAATCCACCAAGATTGAGCGTCCTCAGCTAACGTGAACTCTGTGATTTCATCTGAAATAATCAAAGAATCACCGTTGCTTATAGCAGCATCTAATTGATAACGAAATGCAATGCCATCATTATAAACTCGGAATAAGATATTTCCCATTTTTATATTTTGATGATTTTTGAATGTTATTTTGGCCTGATTAAATTGGTTTTTAATTTTTCTAGTTTCTCCCCAGGGTAATTCCCAGACACTACTGTAAAAATCTAAATCAAAACTTTTTGAAAACCTTTGATCAGGAAACGTACTCCCATTTTTAAAAATTAAACCTAGTTTTGATTTTGCAATTACATATTTATTTTTATATAAAACATTATAATTTATATGATTTTCTTCTTCAAAAATATTTACTATGATTTCACCATTAGGAGAGTTGAAGGCAAAGTTGTGAATGTTCTGGCCACAACTCAAAAAAAACAATCCAAAAAGATATAAATACAATTGATTTTTAATGATTTTAGCCCCTCACATTTAGAAAATAAAATTGAGACATATAGTTATTCCTTATCTTGAAAAAAGAACTTAATAGGAAAGTGAAATCTTTTGCGCCAAAAATTTTCATTATGATCTTCCCCTTCAAACTTTCTTGTTAACCAATTTCCACCATTTTTATATCCTTTTCGAATCATGAGTGAATCCACCTTTTTCTGAAATGGTTCATAAAGGCTATCTAGACCAATAGTCCCAAAATCAAAATAAATTTTATGGGTTTCTGGATTTGGTAAATTATTTTTTAAATATTTAATAAAAACACCATCCAAAGCTGGCCAATGAGTAGAAAAACATGCTGCTCCTCCAAATATATTTGGGTACTCGCAAATTGCATAAGCTGAAATAAGTCCTCCCATACTTGCCCCCCCAAGATATGAATCACTTCTTCCTTTTTTAGTTTTATAATGTTTGTCTATATATGGTTTTAACTCTGTTACCAAAAACTTTAAGAAATCATCAGAGGTAATACCATGTTTTTGATAACCATCTCGAACCGATTTATCTGCCATAAGGATACGTTTCTTAATATCTGTTTTAGGTTTTGCAGGCATATATTCATAAAATCTTTTTATTCCCGTATTAAACACCCCAACTACAATCAAAGGAGGAATAATTCCTATATTAATTAAACTATCTAAAGTTTCATCTACTTGCCACCCATGACTATATTGATTATTTATCCATCCTTTTTTACCATGAAATATATTTTGCCCATCAAACATATATAATACTGGGAAAGCTGAAATGTCATCATAGTTGGAAGGTAACCATATCTCAACATTCCTAGGGGTGACATATTTTGAAGGGAAATCTTTATACACTAAATATTTTTGAGCTTTTATTTTCTTATTCTTGAAATTCGTGTCATTTTTACCACAAAAATGCAAAAAAAGGAAAACAATTAAAATAAGATTCCTTTTATCAAAAAAATTCTTCATTAAATAATTATATAAGTTCTATTTATTTGAAATTTTTGATAAGTAGAAAACAAAGGCATATAAAATAAACATCGTATTTAATAAATAGGGTGAGAAAAAATCATCTGATCCGACTACAAAACTTTCATAAAAAACTAGTCCAATAAATATAGTCCCTGCCAAAAACTTTAGGATCTCTAAAAAATGTCGATTCATCTGATTCTAAAATATTATGATTTAATTAAAGATACTCATCTATTTCAACCTTTTAAATTGTTAGCTTAGACCGAAACATTGTTTAAAGGGTTTTTTCCGTAAGCATTTTTTTTAATATCTCCTTTTGATATACATGTCCAATAATGATAAGGAACAAGACCAATAATAGTTAGAGGCAAAAGGATAAACCAGCCAGACTTTCCCGTGTCATGAAATCTTCTAACCGTTACTGATATTGTTGGCAATAAAAAAACAAAATATGCAAAACTGAATAGCCTGCTTTCAAATGGAGGTAAAAATTGTTTTTCACTACTATTTAGATCTATGGTCTGAGAGTCATTATTATTTAAATATCTATAAGAAACAGGATTTGGAGGATCTACTTCTATAGCAATTAAAAAAATGAAAAATAAAAAAATCATCCAATAGTTATATTCTGATCTAGATGCTCTTCCATCAAATTGAAGAACGTTTTTTAAAACTGATTTTATTGATTCTAAAAAGTTCAAATTATTTTAAAATTTTATTTTTTTAAACCACACGAATAATTTTCAAGCTCTAAAAAAACTTTGTTAAAGTCAAATCAAAATTTATTATCAGTATAATAGATAAAACAAAATAAGAAGACCAGCCTTAGTGTCCACAATAAGGTTCTAATCCAATTAATTGCAACTAGTTGATTAACTATTAGTTCTTGATAACCTATAATTAATTTGCTGTGGACTGATGAAAAAAAGACACCTGTTATAGCCCAGATAATGATCAAAATAATGAATGATATCAAAATAAAAGCATTTTTAAAGTTATGTAAGTTTAATAAAATAACTCCAGTAATTATTTCTACTATCATTAAAGGTAAAACAATTAGTGAAATTTTATTCATATGAAATTTTTGAAATGCTGAATAAATATCCTTATCAATAAAATGGAATGATGGATAATGCACCAATTGAATTACCCATATGACACCAACCATTATTGAGGTTGAAATCAAATGAGCTAGAAAGATAATAGTTTGACTATTGATAGTTAGACTAATCATATTTTTCCCATAAAAAAATATCCAAGAAAACCAAAAAATTCATAGTATCCATTTTTAGTAAAATTTAATCCTCTTATGCTAGGAATATAATTTTTTATGTTAAATATATCCCTTAGTAAAGGAATTCGTTTTTGTACAGAATAAGTATCAATTTTCACACCTTGTTTTTTAAATAAAGCTGCTGCTCTTCTCATATGAGATTGGCTAGTTATCAAGAGGAAATCATCATTAATAGAATTACTTTTTACCTTCTTAAAGTATTTAGCTTCATCCAAAGTGTTTTTAACCTTTTCACCATAAATGATAAATTGATTTTCGGTAATTCCGCTTTTCGTAGCAAATTTTTTAACGAGAATTGAAGTATCAAAGGTACCTTCGAGTGACTCAGTTACATAATTTCCATAATACATTTTTTTTATTTTTCCAGATTTAACGAACTCGATTCCACTGAGAAACCGCTCTGCGGCAGGATTAAAAATAAAATATTCATCTGCACTTATTGTAAAACTATTATGTTTATCTTTTGCATACCATCTATGTTCCACACCTCCAGCAAGAACAACTGCAGCTTTATATATGTTATCTTCTCGATATGAATCATTAATTTTCCAAAAATGTTGAAAAATAATTCCTGTTATAGGAGCACTAATTAAATACGAAAAAGAAATAAAAAATATTACATCCCTTCGAAGCAATCTTTTTTGAAATAAAATAATAAGAACTACAAAAAATTGAAGCATCGGATTAATAAAAAATTTTACAACTTCTTGAAGCATTGGTTCACCTTATACTATTAAAAAGTTACTATTTCAAAAAGTTAATGAACAGGATACATTTTAAAAGTCATAGAATCAAAATATTGAATTCTATTTGGTAAATGTTCAATCATTGAAGAAAACTTCTTTGCTTGGATCTTTGCCTCTAAATAGCTACAAAATCAGGATTAACTTGAATTTCTATTTTTAAACTATCTTCATAATATGAAAGAAAAAAATTAGTTTTAATCGTGATCAAATCATATACTATTCTATCAAATATTCTTCTTGGGTCATTAACTAGAAATTATAGTTTCAAAAAAGCTAAAGGATATTTAGAGGTTATAATACCTGGATCAATAAAAATAGCACCGTCAAATTATAGAGTCTTTATGGATGAATAGTCCTTATCCTTGTTAGTGTAGTTAACTGAAAAGAAAATAAAACATTATTAAAATTTTATCATTTATAATGCTCACTACTTTCTTTCCCCGTTACACTCCATCCATAATCTCCATACTGATTTCCTAAACTTATGTAGCCATTTCCAGTATGCCCATCACCATACATAGAACCTGCTCTAAATACCTTATAATTATTATGATTAAATAAATATACATATCCAGATTTATTATTTGCTCCTAATATACCTTTAAGGTTTTGATTTTTATCAAAGAGTGAAATTGAATTTCCATTGATAAAAATTTTTTTATTGTTAGCAGGATCTACAATGGTAATGGATTCTACTACAACGTTACCAGTTTTTTCACGCTCTGCTCCTATAAAAAGTAACAAGCTTAGAATTAAACAAATTGCTGTAAAAAATCCTGTAAAATATTGTTTCATATAAACCCCCGTTACATATTTCTAAAAATATTAAAAACCATCATTCTAAGCCCATAGCCTTAAGAATAACCGGTAATAAAGCCTTAGCCCACATTTCCTATCCCTCTTTACTTACGTGTAGAATATCGCTAGGAAAAAGCAAGCTTTTTGGATATCCTTTATCGCTAAGCATAAGTGTCGCAGCATCTTACTAATATAATAAAGAGTGTTGTGCTATATAAATATATATCAGTGTGTTAGTTGGGTTTATTTTTTCCCAAAATTTCCAACATTTAAGGTTTGGCTTAATTAAAATATAAATAATTTTTGTTTTTGGCAATATGGAAAGAATTTCCTTAACAAATTTAATTAAATTTTATAAAATAATTGACGGACTTTTACCATGAACTATATCATTATCCAAAGCATATAGCACGACTACTTTGGGATGATACTTTAGAAACTGTTTCATGCAAAAAATAGTTTATATCTGATAAATGAGACCCTTCAAATCCTCCAATTAGTAACCGGTAGTTCAGGAAAACTTTTGAAAGTATGCCATTTTCTTATAACTGAGCTACCTACAAAAACAATTGAATTATCTATGCTTTTATTTTTTGTTATGGATAGAGGATAGCTCTATGGATGCTAGAGTACCAAAAGGATTTTTTAAGATACGTAGTGGATTGGGATCATTTTGAGCCCAAACTGATTGAATGAAGACAAAAAGAACAAAAAACTTTGTGATGCTATTGCCAAATAAAAGGTAGACAGGAGATTTACTATTATTTTTCGAAAGTATTTTCTAAAAAAGTTCCAATGAATCTAAAACACTTTTTTTAAACAATTTTTGTCCTTTTCTTAAGTTTGCTTTCCAATCAATACTTGCATCTTTATCTGCTGAATCTGATATATATTTGAATGCAATAAAGGGAATATCAAATTTAAGACAAACTTTTGCAAGCGCATATGATTCCATATCAACGACATCTCCAGCGTGAGAACTATCAGATGCCAGAAAGCTATCACCTGTAGCGCAAGTAAGAAGATCATTTAAAGGATTTTTCTCAAAAGTTGAAAAATCAATTTTTTTAGATAGCTCACCCTCAAAAGGAGTTTCGTATCTTTCAAAACCAAGCTCAGAAACATCCATATCTCTTTGAATAAATTTAGTACAATCAACAAGACTAAATACATTCACTTTTTTTGAACCCGCAGTTCCATAATTGATAATATATTCTGGTCTTCCTTTTTTAAATAAATATTCTGTTAAATGTATAGCTGCGTTCACTTTACCTACTCCAGTATAAAGCAAGTCATAATTTGAACCTTTGAGACTAAACTCATCCTCAAGTGCACAAACTAAAAGAGGGTTATTCATAACTGATTAAACTCTTTACGGTTTTAATTTCTGTATTTAAATAATGATTACTTCTTGGGACATATTCTAAATCAATTAAAACTAAATGATCTTTCACATCATATCCAGCAGAAGTAGATAATTTATTAACAGTCGCTAAAGTTCCACCGGTAGCTAACACATCATCTACAATTACCAAAGAACCAGTGCCAATTTGAAGAGATAACTGATCGTTACTATATTCAGTGGAATAAGAATCAGTTACTATTTTCCCAGGTAATTTTCCAGCTTTTCTACAAAGCAGTACTCCACCTCCAAATTCTATAGCTAAGGCACTAGCAAAAATAAAACCCCTAGATTCTATTCCTAACCAAAAGTCTGGCTTTAAAACAAGGTTTCCCATTTCATGAACCGCATTCTTGAAAAAAGGCGAAGCCAGTAGGGGAGAAATATCTTTAAAATTAACTCCTTTAATTGGGAAATCTTCAACATCTGTGATTAATGATTTATAATTAGTTTTCATTTCTATACCAAGTTAAAAGTTTATTTACACAAACCAGAAAAATCTTTAGAAAAAAATTAAAAAAGATTAAAAGTCAAATTTAAGTTGTAAGCTATAATCTTTAATACGTAACGGGTCTTTTTTATAAAGATTTGTTATGGATATACCTAATAATCTTACAGCTTTTGGCATGTTTTTATGGAAAATAAGTTGTTCAATTATAGGAAAAAAATCTTCTTTTTTTGAAATATATTCGTCAATTGTCTTACTTCTAGTTTCTTGAGTAAAATCGCTATATTTTATTTTAACTGTGACTGTTTTCCCTTTATTAGAGTTCTTTTTCATTCTAATTTCAAGACTTTCAGCAATTTGTTCCAATTTCTCTAAAATAAAACTTTCTGAATCTAAGTCATTTGAGAAAGTTTGTTCAGCGCCAATCGACTTCCTTATGCGATTTGGATTAACTGGGTTATTTTGAATACTTCTTACTATTTCAAAATAGTGTTTTCCTGATTTTCCAAAATGCTTCAAAAGGTCTTCTTGTTCAAATTTACGTAGATCTTTTCCTGTAAATACACCAAGATTATTCATTTTTTTTGCTGTTACTTTACCAACTCCAAAAAACTTTTCAATTTTCAATGAATCAATAAATGAATCTACATGACTTGGATGAATTGTCTTTTGTCCGTTAGGCTTATTTATTTCCGTAGCAACCTTAGCAATAAACTTATTTATAGAAATACCAGCAGATGAGTTTAAACCAATTTGTTTTTTAATTTTCGTCCGAATTTCTTTTGCTATCGTACTTGCAAGATTAATATTTTTTTTATTTTTAGTAACATCCAAAAATGCCTCATCTAGTGATAATGGTTCTACTAAATCTGTATATTCAAAAAAAATAGACCTAATTTCTTTTGAAATCTCTTTGTATCTAAAAAATCGGGGTTTTACAAATATAAGGTTTTTACATTTATTTTTTGCTACGACCGATGGCATTGCAGACCGTACACCAAACTTACGTGCTTCATATGAAGCAGCAGCTACGACACCTCTTTCGTATTCGCTTCCAACAGCTATAGCCTTGCCTTTTAAAGTTGAATCATCTAGTTGTTCCACAGAAGCATAAAAAGCATCCATATCTACATGAATAATTTTGCGAACAACTTTTCTCATATTGTCATTTTCAACATTATGAAAGAGCATCTAAATCTATGTATATTAGATTTTAATATTTTATCTAGCCAATCATTTTAACTGCAGTTTTACCAAATTTTAATGCGACCCAGGAGAATATCTTTAAACATTATCCAATCAGAAATCTTTGCATATAAGGGATTTGTAAATGCTGCAGGTTTATTTTTTTCAAAGAAATAATGCCCACTCCACGCAAAAGGATATATTATAAATGGAGTTAAAAATAANNATATATATTTTTGATAATAAATAACAGCAACCAAAAGTATTAGAGTAGAAAGTTGTCCAATAAAATGGAGCAATCTGCACTTTGGGTGCTGATGCAATGTTAAATAATACTTATAATAATTTTCACTTTTCATAATAAATTAATTCTAAGNTTTAAAACCATTCTTATCTAATCTATCAATCTTTTTTTCTATATCCTTAAGCCTATTTTCTACATATAATTTTATGTTGTCACTTGTTTTGTTACTTTCATCTCCGACCATCATTGAAGTCAATGTGGCAGTAAAAACGCTTATTAATATCATTCCAACAAATACAAGCAAAGTTGTTAGGGCCATACCCCCTGAAGTTTTTGGATTATATATATCTGCAAACCCTCCAGTAACTATCGCATTAAATGACCACCAAAGGCTTTCCTTGTAACTATCGGTTTTATTTACACTATTACTGAACTCAATATGATTAATTAAAAAGGCACCTATGATTAGAAGACCAAAACTATAAATAATTGTCCTTTTCATTAGTTTGACATCAAGAATTTCAGATAAGGAATCCATTCCTCTCCAAAAAAAGGATACGAGCTTAATTAGCTTGATTACTCTTAATACCCTTAGAATTCTTAATAAACGGAATAACCGAATTACNCTTCCAGACCTCATAATTTCATAACTGGGAATAGGAATTGAAGTAATAAAATCAATCCAATGATTTCTTATATACCATCGCTTCGAGGATGACATAAATAACTCAGAAAAAAAATTAATTTGAAATACTAAGCAACACAAAGAATCAATAATAAATATTTTCCACAATATATCTTGCGATAATTTAGGGTTTGAAAATTCAAAAACCATTAAACCCAAAACTATAGTAATTAAGATTGCGATAATTTTATCTTTGATTATTGAAAGATTTGGAAGACCTGACTTTTTATTTTGAATATCATCTAATTTTTTTCTTAATATAATATTTTTTAATCTTTGAATTTCTTCTTCATATCTATGATTATACTTTTGAATTTCTTTGATTTCTCTCTGCTTTGATATAATTCTTCGAAGAGGAGTAGAAAATTTATCTGGGAGTANTTTTGTTTCCCCATAAAACTCTTTATAGACATTAGCTCCTTTTATTGAATTATTTATATCATCTATTTTGTGATTAAGACTATTTTGCTTTTCCAGAATTTCAGATAACATGATTTCTAGTATATCAATGTCAAAATCCTCTAGATTAATCTTAGAAAGAGATTCTATCTTATCTTGAATCGATGCCATTANTTATATTAATTATTAATTATTAATTTAAATTTTTGAAATATAAATCTATAAATCTTCATTCTATTTGAAAAGATGTATAAAGAAGATTAATTTGGTTAAGTAGTTCAGAAAAAGGATTGAGTATAACTATTTTATCCTTAACAAGTGGTTTCCTGATTTAGAATTCAACCTCAAACCCTCCAACAGGAATAAAACTAAAATATGTTACTTCAATCAATTTTCTATTTGAGTTACTCCATATATAAGTCTCGATATTTTTTCTATTGTATGCATTCCAAAACTCAAAATAGGAAATTAAATTACAGATTTTGAATACTTTTCTATATTCATAACGTAAAAATAAATTGTGATAAGCAGGAGTTTTTTCCTCGTTATATTTATCTAAAAAATAAATTGACTGATTGAATAATTCGGAATTTATTCTATCAACTTTAGTATATGGCTTTCCTCCAAAAAGAGACCATCTTAAGGAAATTTCCCACTTATTACTTGGTCGATAACCTCCGACTACATTTAAAATATATTTATAATTA
>NZIV01000038.1 GCA_002689995.1 Fidelibacterota bacterium | reverse complement strand
TATAATTAATAAATTAAAAGATAATAATCTTGTTAGTGATGATCTGTTAGTGTTAGTTAATAATCTGTCATTAGAAGATATTATAGCACTAAAATTTGAGCTGTCAAGTAAAATTGTAAAAAATAGATTTTATGGTTTTGATATTTGGAGAAATTCAAAGTACGTCGTTCAAGAAGCAATGTTGAAATTTGCTATTTCCGCCACAGAATCTAAAAAAGATGCTGCTAGATTTCTAGGACTTGATTACGTTGCTTTTGGTAAATTAGTTAAAAAATATAAAGTTCAGCAATTCTTCGAAGATAAAAGTTTTTAATCAATAACCTATATATTTTAGGGACATGATATGAAAAAACTATATTTTATTATGGCGCTTATGTTTGGCTGCGCCGCCGAGTTAGAAACTGCAGACAGCTTGGGACCTCCACCTGAGCCAGAGGAAATATTAGAACCTGTAGGCGTTATGCCTGAAGATGACTGCCAACATATTGATATAGGCGATAAACCGTGCAACTTTAGACTACTAGATCAAAACGGTGATGTTTGGGATCTCTACAGTCACGAAGGGAAAGTTATAGTAATTGATTTTTCAGCGATGTGGTGTGGCCCATGCCAAGCTGGGGGTGCTGTTGCACAAAAACTTCAAGATGATTATGAAGAACAAGGATTTGTTTTAGTCACAGTTTTGCTTGATGGGTATTATTCAGGTGTCGAACCAACAGAAGAAGAATTGCAAGAGTGGGTAACCTATCACAATATTACAACCTCACCGGTTTTATTTGGTTCCAGAGAAAAAATGCTTGACAGCACATCAATTAATGGTTATTATATTAGTGGCTTTCCAACATATCTTTACATTGACAGAGAAATGAGATTTTACAACGGTCACTCTGGTTTTAGTGAAGACTATATTAGGCAGACAATAGAACAAGGTTTATAATGTGGAAATTATACAAATACAATGGACACTATATACAGGGTGACTTGATCAGCAAGCACACTACTGAAAGTGCTGCGATGAAAAAAGCTAAAAATGTTATAGGCTTTAAGTACTCAGAAAAGGTCAAAAGAAAAGATGAAATATTGATTTGGCTTGATGACAAAGACTATATACCCATGGGTGTTATAACCAAAAAACAAAGGGGGACTAAAAATGATTAATTGTGATTGCTGCGGTTGTGTACCAGCAGAGTGTGAATGTGCATGCTGCGAACATTAAACGGGGGTGCCTAGGTTTCGACGTGGTATTGAAGCTATTGAGTGCAAGCAGGTTAGATACGACCTTAACAGTTCAAATAATTTAGTTGCAAATAACAACTTACACTTCGAACAGCGCTTAGCCGCTTAGTAGGGAGGCTGGTTAGAGCCTTCTATCCAATCTAATCAACACAACAGGTAAGTTGCAAAAACCAAAAAACTTATCGTAACAAGATGGTAAGCGATATTTTATAACCATCTACCTTTGTTAGTTTGTGAAGAGACTAAATAAGCTTGTGAATGACTTAATTTTGGATATATTGCGGACGCGGGTTCGATTCCCGCCACCTCCACCATAAAAAAAGTGTTTTTTATATAAACAACATATTTATTAAGCCCCCTTTTAGGGGGTTTAATTTTAGGGGTATATATGTTTGGTTGGTTTAAAAAACAAAAGGATTCAGATCTAAAGGAAGCTAATGATTTAGATTTTGAAGATCAGATTGAAGAAGCACTGTGGGATGTTAAAGAGCAGTTTGATTTAGAAACAGAAGAAGTTCAAAGAACTGTATTAAATAAAAGACAAAATCTTGATTACATGAGAAAGACATTAAAACGCAACATCTAGTTAAAATGTGTGGCAGGGTGAAAAAGATTACTTCCAATTTGAAATAGGTGATATTGTATCCGAAGACAATTCTTTTGTTTTTTGGGACGATGAACCCTTAATTGGCTTAATATTAGATATAAAAAGACATGTTTACTTTTTAGGAAGCGATGATTATGAAATTTATCAAGATCAATTAGCGATATATTGGTTTAAAACTAAAAAACTAGAATATGTNCCTTCAGATTTTGTGATTTTATTTTCCAGATGATTTTTTTAATGCTATAATTAAAAATAGGAGTGTGATCTGCTGGTATGGTTGTAAAAATTGCTTTTTATAAGGGAAAAGGTGATTGGAAAAATAGGATTATTAGGTGGTGGACTAAAAGTCAATATAGTCACGCTGAATTAGTGTTGCCCAATGAAATAACTTGGATTAGTATTTCACCCTTACTTACAGGCAAAGTATCAGCACGCTCCATTTATGATGTAAAAAATTTACAAGATTGGGATTTTTTAAGTTTTGAATTAAGTTGGAGAAAACCGGTACAAGATTATCAACTTAAGGAACTAGATAGCTTCATAAAGGAAACTAATGGAGCTAAGTACGATTGGACTGGGATGATTTTTTCGCAAATATTACCATATTTGATTAAGCATAGAGATAAGTGGTACTGTTCAGAATGGATAGCACACGCTCTCGTAAAAGCTAGAATTGTGATGTGGGATGATTTACATATTTATAGGACACCAAATCTCTCACCCGGCAAATTGTATGATGTTTTAAAAAATTATAAACCAAATTACAAATGAAATTTAAAGTTGATGAATGGGTCTATTATTGTGCTTTTCCTGACCTCCCTGCATTGAGCAATGAGAGATCCGTATCTGTAGTTTTAAATGTTCTAGAAAATGATCCAATTTATGATTATGAAATCTACATTGATGGTCTTGGTAAAATAAAAAAAGTCAAGGAACAACAACTTTTTTCGATGCCACAACCTACGTAGTATTAGGGATGGCTTCTAAAACAATCAAAAGTTTGCTTTTGTTTGTGGCTAGTATTGTTGCTGGCTGCAATACCCCAGATTATGCTATTGTCACTGGTGGAGAAAAAGAAGTTGTAGTTGTTACTAAGACTGAAACGGTAACAGAAACGGTAACTGAGACAGTTGAAATTGAAGTTGAGGTGCCCGTATATGTTGAAGTTGAGGTGCCTGTCAACGAAGGTATAATATGGGTTGATTCGTTCACACAACATATGTCTGTGGACGGAATTGACATTTTATGGGTTGTTGACAGATCGGGTTCTATGAACAGATACAATGCTGAGCTTCTTGCTGGTGTTGAAGCAATGTTGTTAGCTTTACCAATTGCAGATTGGAGACTTGTTATGATTAGCGCTGATCCAAGCAGGGCAATTGCTAGTAATGAATTTCCTTTAGTACCCGGCGATGATATTGATGATGCGGCAGATATGTTAGCCACATTAACCTCTGCGCCATATGAAGAAGGTTTTAATTCTGTGTACGATTATATTGTAAATAATCCATACTCTTCAACATGGATGAGACCAGACGCCGGCTTGTTAGTAGTTTTTGTGTCAGATGAGGAAGAACAAAGCAATGTTGAATATCCTGCAGTATCTGATTTTATGAGTTGGTATGGTTCATTAAGAATGGGCTCAGTTTTCATGGCCAGCGTTGTCAACCAAGAGCCAAGCACATCACTTTGTGCTTGGGCACCAAGTCCAATTGATGTAGGTGACCGATATATGGAAGCTACTGCAATGTTAGGGGGCGTAATAGTTGACATATGTGATACTGATTGGTCACCCGGAGTTACAGACGCCACTCATTCAATTGAACCATACGAGCATCTAAAACTCACTCATGATGCTGAAGCAGACTCAATAAGAGTATTCATTGATGGCTCCTTAAACAGTGATTGGTTTTATCAAGAATCAGATAACACAGTGTATTTCACAGTAATTCCCGCTGCAGGTCAGTTAGTTGAGATAGGTTACAGATATATCGAGGTAACTGATACAGCAGATACTGGAAGTTAATTTAACTTTTGACTTTTTTGTGTTATAATTAAAACCACACATAGGGATAAAAATGGTAATACACAAAGACATGTTTGATAACAAGGACCGGCCAACAATTATGGTCTCAGGCGGGTTTGATCCAGTTCACGCTGGGCACATTAGAATGATTAGGGCAGCAGCAAAATATGGTAATGTAATTGTTATAGCTAACTCTGATAAATGGNTAAATGACAAGAAAGGTTTTGTTTTTATGAATTTTGAACAAAGATCAGAAATTTTAAATTCTATTAAAGGTGTTATTTTAGTCAGNCATGTTGATGATTCAGATNGTACCGTATGTGAAGCCATAAAAAGATTAAAGCCTGATTATTTTGCTAATGGTGGCGACAGGGGGAAGCACAATACCCCAGAACAAAAAGTTTGCGATGAATTAGGGATTGAAATGCTGTGGAGTATTGGTGGTGATGAAAAAGTAGCTGCTTCATCTGAACTTGTAAAAAATGTTGTAGATGTTTTAGGCACCAAACGGAGACCATCCGGCTAAACAAATTAAAAAGGTTGACATTTCACATTTAAAGAATTATATTATGAGTAATAGCTTAGACAATTCCAAAATGATCAGTCCTTTTGACTATAAAACATTAAAACTTGATGCCTCGTATAGGCCAATTGGCGTTATTAATGGAACTGAGGCACTTGTAATGTGTTTAGTTGGGAAAGCAAGAATGATTGAAGCATACGATAAAGTAATCAGGTCGACTTCTCAAGTATTTAAAATACCTTCAGTCATTGTTTTATCTAGAGTTATTAAATTTAGATTTCAAGCTTATCATTGCAATAGAAAATCAGTTTTTGCACGCGATGAACATGTTTGTCAATACTGCACCAAAACATTTAGCGCCAAAGAATTAACACTAGACCACGTTTTGCCAAAATCACGTGGCGGCCAGAAAACATGGACTAATATTGTAGCCGCATGCAAAAAATGCAATCAGAAAAAGGGGAATAGGACACCCGAAGAAGCAGGAATGCCTTTGTTGAAAAAGCCTATTCGCCCAAAAAACACTTTTGTTGACTCAAAGTCAAATATNCAAAAAATCTGGAAAGATTATTTATGGTACTAAGGAGGTAAAATGTCCATTTATAAAAAACTGCAGAGTTTAAATTTAACGGAAGACTCAATGGTGAGCTTACGTTACAGTGAAGGAACAGATGTTTTCGTTCACAATGAAACAGAGGTTGAGACCGCTATGGCTGAGACTGATGTAATCACTAGATTTAGTGAANTAGTAGCTACACCCGGCTTGCGTGCACAAACAAGGTGGGGNGAAGANGTTATCAGTGAACTGAGAAGTTCAGGATTTTTAGAAGAATATGAGAGAGATTATACATTTAGTGATTTTATCTCTGATACAATTTCTGAAAATTTTTATGATTTTGAGTTTATTGAAACCTCAACTGAAAAGTATGATCATAAGCGCGGCTTCTGCACATTATCAGCAGAAGTGGAGATTCCATATGGAAATCTGACGCAAGCGCAGCCAGATTTATTTGGTTGGGATGTCGTTGTTGAGACACCANTAGGTACCCTTAACATAGGTTAAGAATGTTGGGGTGAGGCGCCACAGGCAGGCGCACCGGGTTGTTACCCCGGCCGTTGTTGGTTCGAGTCCAACTGCCCCAGTATTTTTTATTTAAGCCTATAGTTACTAATGTGGTCCTAGAAACTATAGCAGAATTAAGTGTTTTAGCCATGGCAATGTTCTTGGCTGCATTTTTTTGTTTTAAAATAATATTATTTCCAAATGGAAAAACAAATTCAATAGAAAAAATTTATGATATCGAAGAGACGATACGTCAAAAACAATAGAGTTTTGGTTAAATCATTTGCAGGTCCTAATATTTGTGTTATACTAAGAAAACGGTATGTTGCTTCAAAATCTGAACACAAACTTGGAATAGATGGCTGGGAGGCGCAGATTGTTAACCAAAAAGAAGTTAATAAACTCCGAACCCGCGGCGTTCCATATCGGAAAGGAGAAAAGCCGATAGTGTTTGTAGCAGACTGGCAAATCATAAAAAAATGCCGTTAATGACTATTTAAAGTAGAGCTAAAAAGAGGCTTATGGCTAAGAAAAATTACGTACTTGACACCAGCGTCTATNTAACAGATGCTGAGTCACTTTATAAGTTTGACAATCACGATATTTTCATTCCCTTAAAGGTTTTGGAAGAAGTTGACGGTCACAAAAAAAGACAAGACTCTGTTGGCGCAAATGCGCGCCAATTTATTAGAATTCTTGATGAACTGAGAGCTAAGGGTAACTTAGAAAAAGGCGTCAGAATTGACAAAGGTATGGGTATTCTAAAAGTTGTATCATATTCTTCATTAAATGATATAATTTTTCCACCCGATTTAGATATTCGTCACCCTGACCATACTATCATAGCTACAGCATTAGCAGTGCAGTCTTCAATTGAAAATAGAAAAACGATTATGGTATCTCGTGACATAAACATGCGTGTTATATGTGACTCCATAGGAATTCAAGCCGAAGATTATATATCTGAAAGAGCAGTGATTAATTCGGATGAATTGTACAACGGTTTTGTAATACAAGCCGTGGATGAGCAGATCATTGATCGTTATTACACAGGTGAAGAGATTACTATCCTTGAAGATGAGGTCGATGAAAAATGGTGTCCAAATCAATATGTGATGATGGTTTCCAATTCTAATGAAAAAAAATCTGCATTGGCGCGTTTTAAAGACCACTTCACGCCATTACAAAAAGTAATCCATAAAAGTATTCCCGATTGGAATATAGAAGCAAGGAACAAGGAACAGGCATTCGCAATTGATCTGTTGTTAAACCCTGACATCAAAATCGTATCTTTAATTGGCCGCGCTGGCTCCGGTAAAACCTTATGTGCGATTGCAGCAGGTTTACAGCAAACCATAGGGTTAAGAAGCGAAAATAATCATTATTCACGCCTAATTGTTTCGCGACTGGTTCAGCCTCTTGGGAAAGATATTGGATTTTTACCCGGTACAATGGAAGAGAAAATGCTCCCATGGTTGATGCCGATTCAAGATAATCTTAAATTTCTAATGGGAGATAGGACATCTTTAGAAATGTATATGGAAAAAGGTAAAATTGAGATTGAAGCTCTTACATATATTCGTGGTCGCTCCATAGCAAATGCTTTTATAGTAATTGATGAAGCACAAAATTTAACAAAACACGAAATTAAGACTATAATCACTCGTATCGGAGAAGGAACTAAAATTGTTTTAACTGGCGATATTGAACAAATTGANAATGTTTACGTAAATGAAACATCGAATGGGTTAGCTCATGCGGTAGAAAGCTTTAAGAATTACCACATATCTGGCCATGTAACGTTCAAGAAAGGAGAGCGCTCCGAGCTTGCCACACTGGNATCTAAAGTTTTATAAGGAAAAAAATAATGAGTAAAGAAAAAATAAAAACAGAAGATGAAATACATTCAAATCCCATGTTAGCTATGAGAGTAGGAACAGACACTAAGTTAAAAGAATATCTAGTTGATTACGTAGGCACAAAATTTGACAAAGAAGAAGTCACAGTTAATATGATAGCNGAAGCTATAGCTGCTGATTTCCCAGAGTTTGCTTTTGCATACGCCGAAGAGAACTATTTAAGAGGCTACCAACAAGGATTAGATGATGCACAAGGATTATATCAAGGCGTCCCAGAGGCGACTGATGGAACAAGTAAATAACTTTTATACCTCAACAGGTATACATGTTTATTTCAAAGATCAAATGATTGATGATTCAGTTGATGTTGAAAAAGTTGTTTCTAGATTAGAATCTTTGGTACCTACACAATTATTGGGCGAGGTTGAAATGATCATAATTGGTCATTTTGAAGAGTTTGATGAACGAAATATTAATGCCTTCTATAAAGATGGTGCACTTCATATTAGTAATGTGCAGATGGATGAAAATGATATTCTTGATGACATGATACATGAAACTGCACATGCGGTTGAAATAGCTTATGGTCAAGAAATATATGCAGATTCTAAAATTAAAGATGAATTTTTAAGAAAGAGAAGCCATATGTATAATCTTTTATGGTCTGCGGGTTTTAAAGCGCCTGAAAAACTTTTTATGGATCCTGAATATGATTATGAATTTGACCAATTTTTATTAAAAGATGTGGGCTATGATAAATTGTCTAAAATTGTAAGTGGTGTTTTCATCAATCCATATGCACCTACATCATTAAGAGAATATTTTGCAACTGGATTTACTGAATTTTATATGAATCCAAACGAGCATGGGTTTCTAAAGACGACATCACCAGCACTATACGCTAAGCTTGAAAAAATTAATAATATAGAATCTATTGACAATTGATTGAAAGTGTGTTATTTTAGTTAAAACGGGTATTACATGTCACATATTTCTTATTCTGAATTGAAAGATTGGAAGTTNTGCGCTTTCTATCACAAACTTACAAGAGTTGATAAAATTGATGGCTTTACTGGAAACGAATACACTGCTTTTGGTTCTGCTATCCANTCTGTCTGTGAAAAGAAATTATTAAATGAAGAAATTGATAATAATTTTTTTGTTGAAGAGCTAAAGAAGAATATTTCTCAACTTGACGAAGAGCATGAAGTCAATAAAAAATTAGTGCTTGATATGATTGGTCAAGGAAAAAGAATTATTCCTGAAATTGAAGATGCGCTGAGTGAGTACTTCCCAGAGTTTGAAGTTTTAGCTGTTGAGATGCCTTTGTTCGAACCTATTGAAGATGAGGACTACCATTTCAAGGGTTTCATTGATGCTGTTATAGCAACACCTGATGGCAAAATTCACATTTTTGATTGGAAATCATGTTCATGGGGTTGGGATGCCAAAAAACGTTCTGATCCTATGGTAACTTACCAACTTACACTGTACAAACATTATTTTTGTCAGAAAATGAATGTTGATCCAAAAAATGTAGAAACTCATTTCGCACTACTTAAACGTACAGCTAAAAATAACAACGTGGAGTTCTTTAGAGTAACAAGTGGCAACATAAAAACTAAAAATGCGCTTAAACTTTTAAACACAGCATTGTATAATATTAAAAATAAACGATATATCAAAAATCGTTTGTCTTGCACCGGTGGCTTTGGTTGCAAGTTTTATAACACTGAACATTGTCCATGAGGTATAAATGACAAAAAAGAAAATTTTGGTCTTATCTGACCACCCGCTTTCACCTTCTGGTGTTGGCACACAGACAAAGTATATGATTGAAGCACTCCTTAAGACTGGTAGATACCAGTTTGTTTGTTTGGGGGGAGCTATCAAGCACCATGACTACAGACCTGTTAAGGTTGAAGGCTGGGGCGATGACTGGATTATTTATCCAGTGGATGGATATGGAAATCAAGAACTTATACGCTCTTTGCTCCAAAAAGAAAAGCCAGATGTTTTATGGTTTATGACTGATCCTAGATTCTATGAATGGTTGTGGGAAATTGAGAATGAAATTAGAGCGAACGTTCCAATGATGTATTACCATGTGTGGGANAACTTCCCATATCCTGAATTTAATGGAAAATTTTATAGATCAAACGATATGGTTGTGTGTATATCAAAAGTAACACACGAGATCTTACAAAATGTAGCACCTGAAGTCGATAGTTGTTATCTACCTCATGCCGTCCACTCTAACATTTTTAAGCCTGCTACAACACAAGAACAATTAGCAAAGGCAAAAGAAGTGCGAGATGCAATTGATGGACACTCAAGCATGAAAAATCCTAAGAAAAAAGTTTTCTTTTGGAATAATAGGAACGCAAGAAGAAAACAAAGCGGCACTTTGGTCTGGTGGTTTAAAGAATGGCTTGATAAAGTCGGCCATGACAAGGCTGCCTTGCTGATGCATACCGATGCTGAAGACCCACATGGACAACCTCTACCGCACTTGATACAACATCTTGATATTGAAGATGGTCAAGTTTTGCTTTCAACCAACAAGGTTTCATCTGAGGAATTGTCAGATCTTTACAGAGCCTGCGACTATACGATTAATATTTCGGACGCTGAAGGATTTG
>NZIV01000037.1 GCA_002689995.1 Fidelibacterota bacterium | reverse complement strand
AGAAAATATAACATATCTTTTTGGAATAATGATTCGTTCTCATTTTTTATCACAATTAGGTAATAATTTAAATAAGTTTATAATGAATAGGTTTAATAATTTAATTTTAAAAATATCAAATAAAGAATATAATGATTTGTGTCATTTATATGTTGCAAATAGATTAGAACAACATTCTAGATGGCCTGAAAATAATAAATATTTAGAATATAATTCAATGAAAAAAATGAAATATCATATAAATAATTTGGCATGGAGTGACCTAAAAAAAGAATATAAATTTAAGTAAATATAAAAAAATTATATAAACATTTAATTTATATTTATAAATAAATATGCTAAAAATTTTATCATTCTTTATATTTCTTTTTTCTATTATTCTTTCTAATAAAAATCCTTTTTTTGTAGAAAGAACTATTGAAAGTATATATAATGGAATAATATGGATTTATAAACAATCAGGAGAATCTGATGAAATAAATAGAGCAATTATCGTTGGATATAATAAATCAAAAAATTTTATAATAAAAGAAAAAAATTTTAGTAATATTAAATCAAAAAAAATTACATTTGAAGTTGCAACAAACTTAACAAATAGATGGGGAATACCATATGTAATTCGTAATGCATTTAAAGTTCCCAAAAAGTTTTGTGAATTATGTGATAAAAAATCTCATATTAGAAGACAATTAAAAAAATATAATATTTCTTTAGAAACAGCAACAACACAAGCTTTAAATTTATCACGTATTACATTGGATAATTATATTAATTTAATGTGTAAAGGCAAAGATATTTATTTATTTAATTATCCTCAAGGAAAAAATGGATTACCTAATAATTATAATGAGATAATATCTAATTTTACAAAATACTTATATTTATATTTAAATATTCCAATTCAACATGATTCTATATTTTCATATAATGAAATATTACTTGGATATAATAGCCGGTCATATGATGTTCCAATACAAGATATAAATTTTAATTGGCATGGTGGAACACCATATCATAATGCACCTATTGGTAATTTATTTACACAATTTTGTGGTACAAAAAAATGGTATTTTATGGATCCTAGTAAAGATTTAGGTAAGGTTGCAGTGAATGCTTTTATTAGCGTACCAAGAGAAAATTGGAAACTTGATCGTAGTATTAATATTACGGTTAATCCTGGCGATATACTTATTGTCCCCCCATATGTTTGGCATTCTGTAGCAGCATTTAAAGGATTTTCCTTTAGTATAACTCATAAATTCAGATCTGAAGTAACTATGCCGTATTTATTGAATAATAAAAAGCGTTATATAAAACAAATTTCTCAACTACTTAGACTTATAGGAAAAATTCATGATGAAAATATAGTCCAAGGAAAATCATTTGATATTGATAATATTATGCAAAGAACATTTGTTGATATTTTTTGATAAATTTTAAAAAATATTTAATAAAAAATTGAAGTAATAATATACAGATATTTTAATATTTATATATTATTAATTTTAAATAATGTATGATTTTAAACTTAATGGAGTGTGGATTGTAATTTTTGTTCTTTGTATATTTGTATTTATATACTTAATAGTTATATTTATAATTATATTACTAGAAATTTTAGAAAATAAATTTAATATCATATGTATTTGCAAAGGAATTAGATTGAATTCTAGAATTGCAATACCATTGTTTTTTATATGCAGAAGAAGAAGAAATAGAAATATAACTAAAATTATACCTATTCCAAAAATACAAACATTTGAGGAATATAATATGGAAACAGGTAGTATAAAGATAATTAATCCTAATAATGAAATTAATATAGGAAAAGTAATATAATAATTATAAAATTTATTTATCCATTATATATATTTTTTTATAATGTAATATATAATGAATGAATATCATATACTTAATATAAATGATAGAAATGAATTATTAATAGAAGAAATAAAATGTTTACAGTTTAAAATAGATGAACTAAAAAAAAAATTAAATTATCAAAAAATAGAATTAAATAATATCTTAAAATTGGAAAATACATGTAATGAAATCATTGATGAACTAAAGAAGAAAATGGAAATAATAACAGAAGAAATAGATAGAATAAATAATCTATTGATGAAATTAAAACAATCAGGTACAGTATATATATATTGGGATATTGAGAATATGCCTATAAAAAGAAGTAAAGATGCCAAAAAAATAGTATCAAATATATACTCAGAAGTGAAAAAAAAATATGTAAATAATAAAATAGTTATTAATTGTTATTTTGAAAAAAATAGCATTTCACAAGAAAATATGATTAAATTAAATGATTGTGGGTGTCAACTTAATTATGTACCAAATCCTTCAAAAAAAAAAGAAAGAGCAGATATGGTAATTATAAGAGATTTTTTTGATATAGAGAGTCCTGATATTGTAGGATTAATTAGTTCAGATGGTGATTTTGTTCCTTACTTAAAAAAATTAAAAGATAGAGGTATTGATGTATTTGCAATAACAAACAATATCAGATATGGAGAATTTATATCAGATATAATAAAATGGAGCAGTATAAATAGTTAATATTAAAAATACTTATCTTTTTAAAAATTGAATTTTAAAATAACTGTAATTTAATTTCATAAATAATTTATAATAATAAAATGACTGGTATTAAAATACTACCAACGGGATGTAGTTTATGTATTGAAGAATGTAATAGTAATGTAGTATTAAATCATTGTGGAAATGAAAAATGTGACTATTTAATGTGCGATGAATGTATTGTAAAATTAAATAGTGAATTGTGCCCTGCATGTAGAGTAAAAATGTCAGAAGAAATTATAAAAAAACAAAAACAAAATAAAAATAATTGTAGAAATACAAATTTATCTGTATCATCTAATATAGAATCAATAAACAATGATAATGAAAGTATAAGTAATAATCAACAATTTATAAATAATCTAAACAAAATTATAGTAAAAATATATTGCCAATCTTTTAATAAATGTGCATTTTTTATGTTTTGTACAAGCTTATTGTTATATTTAGGCAATTTATTATTAATATGTTTTGGAATTGAATTAAAAAATATATCATCTGGTTTATTAAATTATTTCGTAAGTGGTTTTTTAGGTGGATTAATTATAATAATGATTTTAATAGTATTTTTATATATTGTGATTAATTTGTATAAATTTATAATAAAAGAATGTGAATAAATAAAGATTAATATTTTTAATTATTAAATAATAATTAAAAATTATAATTATATATATTTAATCAAATTTAAAGTTTGGTAATGAATCACTTGGTTGTCTTCCTGTAGATCTTTGTCCTTGAACGAGCATCCATTTTCCATTAACTTTTTTCATAACAGAAGTAAATACTGCTACATCATTATTTTCTGTTCCTTTATAATTAAATTTACC
Organism: Fidelibacterota bacterium; assembly: GCA_002689995.1. GTDB lineage: Bacteria > Fidelibacterota > Marinisomatia > SCGC-AAA003-L08. The sequence continues at coordinate 4,544 of NZIV01000037.1, read as the reverse complement.
ATGTTGTGTATAACATACATAAGCACAACAACCACATATACTTAATTTATTAATAGATACAAGTTTGCTTGATTCTACTTTAACATCTGTGTTAGACATCATTTCTTCCCATCCTTTTTTATCTAAAGGATTACCAGATGGTCTAATAAAAACACAATCATCATGCATATGTTTCATTCCTACTTTATAATCTACATTGCACATATCTTCTACTACTTGTTTTACTTTTTCTTCATCAGTTTTCATAACCATTTCTTTAATAGGAGTGATTTCAGGTGGACATGCTACAAGTTCTTTCAATAAATCGAATGATCCATCATCATGTCTAAATTTAATATATGCTTCTTGTTTTTCTTTGCTTTCCCATCTTTGCCAAATAACAATTTTATTTGGATCTTCATTTCCTTCATACATATCGAGAGATAAACATCCATCAAATGCTCTTGCGATACTTAAACCATTATCACCATTACAAAAAGTAATAAAACGATTTTTACTATCTTGATCTTTTAAAGTAAATACTGCACAAACTCTATAAGAATGAGTACCCATTATAATTATAATTATAATTATAATTCTTTTAAATAATTTAATTAAAATTTAATAATTATTTTAATATAATTTTAATTATATTAATTTAAAATATTAAATAAAATTTGTCAACACAAACTTTTGTGTTGAGAAAAAATTTCCATAGAGAGGATTTAAAAATAGTAAAATTTTATAATAATTTAAAAAAATAAAAAGCCGTCTGGTGTTCTTTTTAAGTTTTTGTGTAAAAATTTTTAATTTTAAATTTTATAAAAAAATGTTTTTTTTATAAAAAATAGAAAAGTACTTTTTATAAAAAGTACTTTTCTATTTAATATATCCACTATTATACTTTTACATAATATAAGTACTTTATAAAGTATAATTGTACTTTCGAAATTATATAAAAAAATATTATATTTTTTATTATTATTTATGAATATATATAAATGTTATATATGCGATTATACAACAAAGGATAGGAGTAACCTAAAAAAACATCTTAAAACAAAAAGACATTTGAAATTAGAATTAATATTAAAACAAAAAAAAAAAACAACAGATGCAGAAGATTCAATATCAAATAGTACTATCTTTGACAAAATAAGTACAAATTTGTGTTCAAAGGACTCCTATAAAACTCACATAGGACTCGGAAATAAAAGTAAAATACCCGCACAAATAAAAATAAAAAAAACATATAGCTGTGAATATTGTAACGAGACCTTTACAAGAAGGAATAATTTAGGTAGACATTTAAAGTATTGTATAAAAAAAAAGAAATATGACGATGAAAACGAATTAAAAAAAGAATTAGATAATAAAAATAAAGAAGTTGAAATTAAAAATAAAGAAATTGAATATTATAAAGAAACAGTAGAACATTACAAAGAAGAAATAGAGTATTATAGGAATCTTGTAACAACAGCAGGAGGTATAATAAAAAAATCAATGAATACATTATCATATGTTGTAAATAATTATAATGAAGCACCAAAAATTAAAGAATTAGAGGGATCAGAAATGAAGTTGCTTGAAAATAATAAACAAAAACTCATAGATTGGATAATTTATAATCATAATCATAAGATATTACATAAATATTTAGGTGATTTTATAATAAAAGTATATAAGAAAGAAAAACCATCGGAACAATCTATATGGAACACTGATAGTAGTAGACTTACATATATAATAAAAGATTTAATAAATAATAAATCATCTAAATGGAAAATAGATAAAAAGGGTATTAAAACCAAGAAGTTTTTAATAAATCCTTTATTAAATCATATAAAAACAATGTTAGATGATAATCAAAAAATATTATTAGGTATGGTAGAAAAATCAAAAGGATTAGATATACAAAGTATTTTGGATAAAGTAAAATCAATAATAGATATTAAGAGTAGTATTGAAGATAATATTTTATGTGATGATATATTGAGATATATAACTCCTCATTTTTATTTTGATAAAAACAAAATACAAAAAATAGAGTATCTAAAAACCAAATACAAAAAATAGAGTCCTATAATAAAAATAAATTATAATTATATAATATTATAATTATAATGTTTGGTTATATAATGAGTGGATTAGGTATTTATTATGCTGGTTTTTATGCATATATGGTATATTTATTTAGACCAGTAAAATTATTAGAAAATAAAAATAAAAATAAAAATAATAATAAAAATGAATATAAAGAATTATAAATATTAAATGAATAGTTAAAATGGTTCGTAAAAAAGCTAAATCAATAGATGCACATCTATTTAATGTAGCAAATCAATTTTCACCAAAACATTATATTGTTAAAAAAAATAGTTGGTCTGAGATACCATTAAATACAAGAAATTCAAAAGAAAGAAAAAAAAGTAGTTTAACTGAAGTAATGATGCTAGATAATCCATTATTTAAAAAAAATAATACAGATGATACTAAAATAGTTGAGTCTTCAAAAAAAAAAGAAGGATATAAAAAATATAACCTAAAAAAAGTATTTTTAGATTTAATTACNANNCAATTTGATAAAGATTTNGANATAAAAAAAAATAATATGAGAAATGCATCAAAAAAATTATTATCATTGCTTCGTAAAAAAGATAAAAAAATANCTTATTATACTAACAATGCAGTTACAAATTTAGTTTGTTTAATATTAAGTAATGGTGAAAAATATTTAACAAAACAAAAAGTGAAATATAATATACATTTTTATTTAAAATTAGCAGAAAAAGCAATGAAAGAAAATGATCATCAAACTGCAATTGTAATAAGATTGGCATTAGATAATTTTAATATAAAAAGATTAAAATTAGAGTATAATAAAAAGGATAAAAAAATATATGAAAAATTAATTTATAGATATGGCTGTTTTGTAGATTGTTATCAAAAACATATTATTGAGATATTTGAAAAATATAATTTGTTTGAATTTAGACAGAAAGATATATTGCAAATAAATGTTGATGATAAATATTTACCATCAGCATTAATCTTACACATGCATTTAAATAAAGAAATGGAAAAAAAAAAAAGACATTTTCATGAATATTTAAGATTAGGTAGATACCCTTCNCCTGCATATGGTGGTAATCCTTATNNTCTAAAAAGATTAAAACAATTTAAAGATAAATATTATAATTTATTTTGTACAAAAAAAGATTCACAGATTACTAATTTATATAAAAAGGAAATTGGAAATCTAGATTTAGCAAAAAAATTAGTAAAAAATATAAATAATGATAAAGAGATATCAGAAATGTTATTTCATTTATCATGTAAAGTAAAAAATATTGATTGTAATAAAGAATATAATATTATAAAATCTAGAAGAGGTTTTAATATGACTCTATATTTAAAATAGAAAAATTGATATTTTTTTATTTTAATATTTGAAAATAAAATGATTAAGGTTAAAAATAAAAGAAATGGTTGGCATTTATCCCATTTCTTTTATTTTTATCTAAAATATTATTATATAATGATTAAGGTTAAAAATAATAGAAAAGGAGGGTGTTTATTCCATTATGCGCATTTTATTTGTGATTGTTTATTTACTGAAATAATTAATGATATTTATAAATATGAATTAGTTATAAGAGAGAAAAGTTTGAAGCAAACAATTGGAAATTTTGATAAATTTTATAATACAATTATGCGGGCAAAAAATAGAGAATTATTAAAAACAGACTTTAATAATTTGAATATTAATATGATTTCATGTAAAGACAAAAAATATTATTGTAATAAAATTAATTTTGAAAAATTTACAAATTATATTTTTTCAATATATAATATAGATAAACATAGGTATAATATTGTTTATCCGAGTGTTATTTTAGTTAAAAGAGGTAAAAGAAAAAAATTGATAGATGATAATTACTTATCTAAACCTGTTAGAAATGTAACTTCTGGAAAAGAAAGAAGAAAAATTAATAATATTTTCAAACTTGAAACTTACCTTCAAAATAAATATAGTGGTAAATTTAAAAGTATGTATTTTGAAAATCTATCTTTTGAAGAACAAGTCCGTAATTTTAATAATGCAAAATTAATAATTTGTGCTCATGGGGCAGTAATGTCAAATATGTTTTTTTGTAAAGAAAACACATTTATTCTTGAAGTAACATGTGGATCAGATTTCGAATTTTTTAATAAAATTTCAGAAATTTTAAATTTAAATCATATAAAATGTCATAAAAATAATTATCGTAACATTATAAAAAATATAGAAAATATTGATCTTAATTTATAGATTTTAAATTAGTGTATTGTATAATTTTCATATTCTAAATCTTCTAATGTAAAATATATGTTGCCATTATATCCTATATTATTATCATAATTTGCATATTTTCTAAAAGCGATTGTAATATTATAAGAAAAATAATTAAAATTTCTATATAATTAAATTATGAGAATTATGATAAAGAAATATATGATAGTAAATATGATAAATAAGCTATTAAAAAATCAAGGTTTGGATTAATTCAATTTTTTTATTTAAA
>NZIV01000036.1 GCA_002689995.1 Fidelibacterota bacterium | reverse complement strand
TCTTCAATCTATTAAATATAGTTTTTATCCCTTAATGGCAATGTTTTTTGTGTATTTAGTTGCATCTACAAGAAAAGATTTTGGACCGATGTTAAAATTTGAAAGAGAAGCACGTAAATATCAGTATAATAAAAAAATAGATAGAACTTTTAATATTGATGAACAAAATATGATGCCAGATAAAAATAAAAAAGCAAATCCAATAAATGCATTAATTCCAATTTTTTTGGTGATTTTCATGACTATATATGGATTAATTAAAACGGGTTCTGGTGATAATATGCAAGAAATTATTGGCTCTGCTGATTCCTATTCAGCATTGACTTGGGCATCATTAATTGGTGTAGTATCTGCAATTTTACTTTCTACAACTCAATCTATATTCTCATTAAAAGAAACTATGGATGCATGGTATGCAGGTGTTCGTTCTATGTTATATACTATGATAATTTTAATAATGGCATGGGCACTGTCAAATACTACTGAAGTTTTAAGAACTGCCGATTATTTTGTATCTATATTAGGTGATAAAATAAATCCAGGATTATTACCTGTAATCATATTTATTATTTCATCGGCAACATCATTTTCAACTGGAACAAGTTGGGGTACAATGGGTATACTGATGCCATTGACAATCCCATTGGTTGGTTCAATATTAGGATTAGATGGTGATATTTCAGTAGCAAATATACATATTTTATATGCTTCTGTTTCTGCTGTGCTATGTGGCTCTGTTTGGGGTGATCATTGTTCGCCAATTTCAGATACGACAATATTATCTTCTATTGCATCTGGTTGTAATCATATGAACCATGTAAAAACGCAGATACCATATGCACTAGTTGTTGGGCTAGTTAGTATTGTATTTGGATTAATTCCAATTGGATATGGGGTTCCCTGGTGGTTTTGCTTAGCTTTAGGTTGTGTAATATTATTTTTAATTTTAAATTATTTTGGAAAAACTACAGAAAATTATTCACTATAATAAAAGGAAGTTATGTTTAAAAAATTATTAACGTTATTTATTTTAGCTTTATTTATTACTTCATGTGCAGTAATAAATAATACTAATAGTAATCAATCATTACAAATGGATCCAAAAATCAAAACAGGAGTTTTAGATAATGGATTGACATATTATGTGCTTGAAAATGTAAAACCAGAAAAGAGGGCAGAGCTTTTACTTTTAGTTAATGCTGGATCAATTTTAGAAGAGGACCATCAACAAGGTATTGCTCACTTTACTGAGCATATGGCATTTAATGGGACAAAGAATTTTCCTAAGCAGGAATTAGTTAATTATTTAGAATCTATAGGTTTGAAATTTGGTCCAGATTTGAATGCATTTACTAGTTTTGATATGACAGTCTATATGCTTCAAGTTCCTACTGATGATAGCGATAAGTTTAATACAGCATTTAAAATTTTAGAAGAATGGTCACATAATTTAACAATGGATCATGAAGAAATAGATAAAGAACGTGGTGTTGTATTAGAAGAACTACGTATTGGAAAGGGTGCTAGAGAACGAATGCTTAATAAAAAATTACCAGTTTATTTAAAAGGTTCAAAGTACGCTGATCGTCTTCCAATTGGTAAAGAAGATATTATAAAATCATTCGATTATTCTGCTACTAAAGATTTTTATAATGATTGGTATCGACCGGATTTAATGGCTATCGTTGCAGTAGGTGATTTTGATGGAGAGCATGTAGAGCAAAAAATTAAAAATCAATTTTCTATAATTCCTGCACATCCTAATCCAAAAAAACGAAAGGAGTATGATGTACCATTTCATGATGAGACTCGATACTTAGTTGTTTCTGATCCAGAAGCAACAGGAAGTTCTGTTGGTATATCTTATAAATTCTCCAAAATCAAGTCAAATAATTCTTTATTAGATATCAAGAATAATCAATTAATTTCTATGTTTACAGAAATGTTTAATAATCGCTTGTCAGAAAGAACAAAAAATCCTGAATCTGCATTGATCTATGGATATAATTATACCGGAAGCTGGGTTCGTAGTATAGATGGATTTAATCTTGTTGCTGGTGTAAAACCAGGAATGATTGAAAAAGGACTACAGGAGGTTTTACTAGAACTTGAGAGAGTATTAAGGTATGGCTTCACTAAATCAGAATTTGAAAGGCAAAAAAGAACAAGTTTAAAACAGATTGAAGTTCAGTATAATGAAAGAGATAAAACAGAATCTGCAGATTTAAGATGGCAATTTTTAGATATATTTTTTGAAAATAAAAATTCAATCGGAATTGAAAAAATATATAAAATTATGAATGACATGATTCCAACATTAAAGGTTAGCGATTTAAATAGTTATATTCAGCTAATTAAAAAATCTTCAAGCAGAGTTATAACAGCTGATTGTCCCGAAAAAGAAGGCATTAATATTCCATCAAATGAAGATTTAAAAAAAATAGATCATTCAATTAAGAATTTAGAAATAAATCCTTATGAAGATATAATAATCACATCTCCATTATTAGCACAAGTACCATTACCTACAAAAATTAAAGATTATAAATCTCACGATGAAGTTGGTGTTATGGAGTTTTTATTAGAAAATGGTGTAAGAGTTTTAATAAAACCAACAGACTTCAAAAATGATGAAATTTTATTTAATGCCTATAGTCCGGGTGGGCATAGTTTAGTTGATGATTCAAAATTTATGTCTGCAAAATATGCTTCTGATGTAATAACAGAAAGTGGTGTTGCTGGTTTTTCAAAAATTGAATTAGATAAATTTTTAAGTGATAAACAAGTTAATGTAAATCCATTTATCCGTGAAATGACGGAGGGAATAACAGGATCAAGCTCTGTATCGGATTCAGAAGTAATGTTCCAATTAATATATCAGTATTTCCATAATCCTATGAAAGATCAAGATGCATTTGAAGCTTTAATACGAAATTGGAGTGGTACAATTGAAAATAGAAATGCAAGCCCTGAAAATGTATATAGAGATTCTATTTCAGTTATAATGAGCAATAGACATTTTAGAGGTAGACCAATGTCCTCAGAAACATTAAGTGAGATAGATTTAGATATAGCTTATGAAGTATATAAAAATAGATTTAGTGATGCGAATGATTTTACATTTGTATTTGTAGGATCAATAAATCCAGACACATTTATGCCTTTGGTATTGACATACATAGGTAATCTACCTTCCTCAAGTAGAAAAGAGAGCTGGAAAGATGTAGGAATGAAATATCCCGTAGGTAATATTGAAAAAATTGTAAAAAGAGGAATTGAAGAAAAAAGCTCTGTTCAGCTAAGATTTACAGGTGATTTTGACTGGAATTATGAAAATCGATTTTTATTAAAATCTATGACTTCTGTTTTTCGTATTAGACTAAGGGAAATATTAAGAGAGGATATGGGTGGTACCTATGGTGTTTGGGTAGGAGGATATCCTGAAAAAAATCCTAAGGGAACATATCAATCTATTGTAGCTTTTGGTTGTGGTCCTGATAATGTAGAGCCAATGGTTGCTGAGGTCTTTAAGCAAATTGAGATTTTGAAAACTAAAGGTATAGAACAAAGCTATTTAGATAAAATTATTGAAGCAGAAAAGGTTGAACATAATAAAAATATTCAAGAAAATAATTATTGGTTAGAAGTATTATCAGCTTACGATCAATATGAAGAACCATTTCTACAAATCATTGAAAGAGATTCTTTATATGAGTTGGTCACGAATGAAAATATAATGGAGAGTGCTCAAAAATATTTCAAGACTGATAATGTTTTGAAAGCTTATCTATATCCAGAAAAGTAAAATATAGTTAACAAAAAAAGCGGAAATTATTCCGCTTTTTTTGTTGTAGTTTTCTTAGCTGCAGGTTTCTTAACAGCTGCTTTTTTTGTTGTAGTTTTCTTAGCTGCAGGTTTCTTAACAGCTGCCTTTTTTGTTGTAGTTTTCTTAACTGCAGGTTTCTTAACAGCTGCCTTTTTTGTTGTAGTTTTCTTGGCTGCTTTTAATCTTTGTTTATATTTTTCTTCAGCTTGTTTTTTCAATCTAGCTTTTCTCTTATTTCTCAAATATGATCTTCTTTTTTGACCATTTTTACCATCGTTAGGTTTACCGCCAGTTCTTTTATTATCACTCATTTGAATCCTTGAAATTTTTAATAAACATATTTACTTAATTTATTGATTTTATATATTACTATATTATAACTTTTTAAGTATCTAATCTATTTTAAAATCAATCTAAAAGAAAGGGTTGCATATTTTTCCATTTATTTTTCCAGACCAAAGGAACTAGAAAGTTTTTTAATATTAGAGGCATATCATCTGTAAATTTTTCTCTTTTATTTCTTTCAAGATTATATATTAGAAATGGTAAAATTAGATGAGCAGGCTTACTCATGCTTTGACCATGTTTGCTTAATTTTTCTGTAAGTTGTAATTGTTCGTTTAAAGAAAGTTTTGGTTCTATTTCTAATTCAATTTGTTTTTCTTCTTCATTAATATGCTTTAACCATAAAATATTAATTTGATTTATTAAATCTTTAATTTTTTTATAATTACTTATAGAATGATTAGAAATATTAATTTGATTATAAAGTTTTTTAATTATAGGATGTAATTTTTTATGTTGTTCTTTTAGTAACATAAAATCTACATTTTTATCTTTCTTTTCTATTATTTTGAATAAAATTTCTTCTTCACCTTTATGATGACTATTAAATACTGTAATAAATGAATTTAAATAGTTTTTAAAGCCATCATTACTTTTAATATCTATTTCATTATTTTTTATACAATTATTTAAATATTTATCACTTATTATTAGAGATCTTGAAATAATTTCATGAATTAATTCTAATCCTTCTGTTAAATACTTATTTTTTATATTTTCAGAACTAAAGGTGATTTTTACAGGAGTAACAATAGTTCCTAGTAATAGAAAAAAAGAGCGTGATAACTTAGTTTTTCTTAATAATTTTTTTCATTTACATATTTACCTTTAATTTAAAATTAAGTTAACAAGCTGAACGATATCTAAAACATTAAGATTTCCATCTTCATTTAAATCTCCTGCCCACATTAAGTAACTTTCATTTGTTCCATTTAAAATAATATTTACTAGTTGAACGATATCTAAGACATTAAGTGATTCATCCATATTCAAATCACCAGTCATACCTGAGTTTTCTAAGCTTGACAACGAAATAGAGAAAGACTGTGCTTGACCTCCATTAGAATTAAAATTTAAAAATGCACCATATTCACCGCCTGAGAGGTTATCATTTTCAACTAAAATATTGTAGTTCTGACTATATCCGGCGTTTAATTCACCTGATTGTTCGTAATTTCCTAAGGTATTTATGCCAAGCCAATCAGGTGTTTGCGATATATTCAAGGACTTATCGCTTGAAACCCACCCCGAGGATACTATTGTTTCTTCATACATAATTTTCTGTGCAATGGTACCTGAAGCATTTTGAATACCAATAGTAGGGGAAAAATCTCCTGTAATTGTATTATAGTGAATTTCAATTCTTCCATCAGAATATAAAATAGTTTGGAAATCATAACTAGTTCCAGGATAATTACTACCAACCCAATGAGAAACATCATTAAACCAAACTATAAATTTGTCTGTATAGGATGCATAGTAAACGATTCCACTACATTCATCATTACAGTTGTCATTAATAGGATTTAAATCGTCCCAAAAAGGAAAAATTGCAGGTCGAGGAGCTGATAAATTGGGAATGTCTGTGTTTTGCCAAGCATTATTATCATCACCAAATCCAATCCAACCATTTGCATTTACAATTAATTCTGAATAGTTTTGACCATAGAAGGGAAATTCAAATCCCATTTGTATTGGTTCTCCTGATTGATCATTGTTTGGAAATGAAATAGGTAATGCATCTGCACTAATATCTACCCATTCCGTATCTAAAGAATTGTCTAAATCTGAATCTGTCCACCAATAGCCTGCGGCATCAGATTGACCTCCAGGAATTGAAAATGGTGTAATTTCCATATTGTAAATTAATACTGATTCAGCTTCACCATTATTAGAAATTACTATAGAAGTTGATGAGTTTTGACCATTTTCTAATTCAAAATTTAAATTTTGAATATCTAAGGTTGCTAAAGGATCAGGTAAATCTATAGCATCCATTCCATCCACAAAATTTTGTCCGGTATTATCTGGATCTAAATAGTTATTCATACCCAAGTTCCAAGATGTACTTACTTTACCATATGTATCATATCCAAAATTGGTACAGGATGCAACTCCTCCGTATAATTGGCCTATAATTCGATGTGAATTTCCATCAAAAAGAGGAGACCCTGAAGAACCCGGCTCCGTTGTACCGTCATCCCAACTATCAACATCCCAATAATTCCCAGAATTTGAAGCATTATTATAGTCAAAGGAAATCTTTTTAATATCACCACTTGGATGATGTATGCCTACAGGAGTTAGTGGTAAATCACCTGATGCATCCCATCCGGCATAATGAACATTATAACTTTCAGGCGGATTTTCATTTAACTGTAATAAAGCAAAATCAGAACTCGAGTTATTAGCTAATAAGGATGAACCTGAAACCGTCATCGATGTTGGTCCATTTTGATTGTTACATGTTGGACTTTCGTAGTTAAACATGAAAATCCAAGAATTGTTTCCGCCGAGACAGTGGTTAGCAGTCAAAAAATATGGAGTTAAATCTTGGCGAGTATTATTAACGAGTGTACCTGTGCAGATTCTTGATCCGCCGGAAGTTAAAATCATTGCTACGGATCTAATTTCATCTGTCCATTCATCACCCACAGAGCAAGCTACGTTATTATTACAGCTGCCAGAGTCACCATAGCCACGTTCATTGAAAAACATATTTCTATAATCATGAGCAACAGAACTAACACTTATATTTCCAGTAAATTCTGGGTTTGATGGTTCATTATACTCAAGAATTATCATTTCTCCTTTGATAGGTGCAGTTGAAAAACCACCATGAGGTTTGTGGTTATAATCTGTAAATGCACCTAAAATCATTTCTTTATCTGGTGAGTAAACAAAAAACTCTGCACCTATTGGTATATTGAAATGGTCATAAATTAAATTTAATGAATAAGCTTGAGGAGAATGAATAATTAATTGCCAAATCTTTGAGCCATCTTCTAGTATAGTCCATGTTCCAGAATTTAACATGTTATAGTCAACATCAATTGAATTAGCAAATCGGTATGGTTTGATTTCAGAGTAATTACGTTCATCTTCTTCCAAAAATGCTTGAATATCAAATTCTGGTAAACGCTTTAAGTCAATATTTATTGTAGATTGTTCAAAAAAACTTTTTGGTGTGGATTCTATTGAAACTTGTCCAATAAGAAATGATGTAAATAAGCTTAATAAAAATAATTTCATTTTTTTCATATTTTCCCCAATTTTATTAGTATAGATATTAACTTAAATTATGACAAAAAAATATTAGCTGAATGAAACAAGAAGTAACGATAACACCAAGTCTTAACGAAACAATTTGCATCATTTCTAAGGAATTAAATAATTGATATTTAAGTTGATATAGTGTTTAAAATGTTTCGAAATTAACCNTCTTTATTCGAGACAAATTTTGAAAAAAATAACAGACATTAATTTAAAAGATAAGCGTATCTTGATACGTGTTGATTTTAATGTACCATTAGATGAATCAGGGCGTATTATTAGCAATTTTAGGATAAGAGCCTCTCTTCCAACAATTAAGTATTGTATGAGTAAAGGTGCATCAATTATTTTAATGAGTCACTTAGGTCGACCAGATGGTTGTGATAATCATAGGTATTCACTGAAATTTTTGGTTGATGAATTAGAATCACTTCTTAATACAGAAATATTTTTTTCTGATGATTGTATTAGTGAAGAATCATTTAAAATTTCAAAAGATTTGTTATCTAATGAAATTCATTTATTAGAAAATTTAAGGTTTTATGAAGAAGAGAAATTAAATGATGCAAGTTTTTCAGAAAAATTAGCACAGCATGGTGATGTTTATATAAATGATGCATTTGGAACCGCTCACCGTAAGCATGCTTCTAATGTAGGTATATTAAATTATTTCGATATGGCTGGAATTGGTTTCCTATGTGAGAATGAATTAAAATATTTTCAAAAAAAATTATCTAAACCCNAAAANCCTTATACCGTTATTATGGGTGGAGCAAAAGTACTTGATAAAATCGAGCTTATTGAAAGTTTAATGGAACATGCAGACAACTTTCTTATTGGAGGTGCAATGGCAAATCCATTCTTGAAAGTAAAGGGTAATAATATTGGTGCTGCAATTGTTGATAATGAAAATTTAGAAACTGCTAAAACACTATTAGAAAAAGCAAAAAATAATAATGTAAATGTTGTTCTGCCTTTAGATGCTATTGCTTCAGATAAAGTTTCAGCTGACAATGATTGGACGGTGTCTTTAATAAATGATTTACAAAATAATATGATTGGTTTAGATATTGGTCCAGAAACATGTGCAATATTCAATGAATATCTGATAAATTCTAAAACAATATTTTGGAATGGCCCAGTAGGTGTAGCTGAAATTCCTCAATTTTCAATAGGAACTCAGTCTTTAGCATCAACACTTAAAAATTTAAAAGATGAAGGAGTTGTTACAGTGATAGGAGGTGGTGATACAGCATCAGTATTAATGGCAAGTGGTCATGATGATAGTTTCTCACATATTTCTACAGGAGGAGGAGCTTCAATTCAGTTATTAAGCGGACAAAGTTTACCTGGTTTTTCAGAATTGGATAAAATTAAATGAATAAAAAATATTGTGTAGCAAATTGGAAAATGAATCAATCTTTAGAAGATTGTGATATTTTTATTGATAAATTAAATTCAGAGTTAATCCACAATGGTGTTGAGATGATAATTTGCCCATCTTTTGTTCATTTAACTCAAATGCAAAAATCATTAAATGATTTACAAATTAAATTAGGTGCACAGACAATTTCAGAATATTCTAATGGTGCATATACAGGTGAAACTTCTGCAGAGATGTTAAATGATTTGAATATTAATTGGACCATTATTGGTCACTCTGAAAGGCGTCAATTATTTGATGAAACAAATGACGATATTAATAATAAATTAAAGGTTTCTATTAGTAAAAAAATAAATCCAATCCTTTGTATCGGAGAAACTTTAACCGAAAGAAAAAATAGAAAAACATTAGAAGTTTTGAAAAGACAGATTCAAGTTGCATGTGATTCAATAGATTTTTCTAATGTTGAATTTGTTATTGCTTATGAACCAGTTTGGGCTATTGGTACTGGAGAGGCAGCAGATTTAGAAACAATATCAGAAACTCATGAACAAATTAGAAGTATTCTTCCAGAACTTATTGCAAGTTCTAATCATATTTCAATTTTATATGGTGGTAGTGTTAACCCTGGAAATTGTAAGAATATAATAAATATTGATAACGTAGATGGATTTTTAATTGGAGGAGCATCTTTGGATCCTCAAAAGTTTTTAAGTATTTACACACAAATGAATGAAATAGGAGTTGAATCTATATGATTTACTATACAGTTGTATTTGTAATGGTGATAATATCATTAATGTTGGTTGGAGTTATACTACTACAGCAAAGTAAAAGTGGTGGTATGGGTACGGCTATGGGCCAGTCAGCAATGAGTGCTGCATTTGGAGGGCAAGGCGCTGACAAGCTTTTAACAAAAATTACTGCAATCTTAGCAGGTTCTTGGATGTCATTAGCGTTGCTAATAAATTTTTTAAATCATCCTGATGTTGATGTAAACATAGGATCTGAATCAGTCGTTACGCAACGAGAATTACCTGTTGAAAGCATAGTTTCTGAACCTCTAATCCCTTCTACTACCCTTAATGAAGACGTGGTTCCAGCTGATACAAGTAAATAGTTTTCCTAGAATCGCTGAAGTGGTGGAATCGGTAGACACGCTGTCTTGAGGGGGCAGTGGGAGAAATCCCATGCGGGTTCAAGTCCCGCCTTCAGCACAAAAGTAAGGATGCAATGAAAATAATTAAAAAATTACTATTAGTTTTATTTTTTATATCAAATAGTTTTTCTTCAGATTTAGAGGTAATAAAAACTCAGTATGATTCAGGTAGTTTTGATTCTGCATATAATCAAATTTTAGATTATATCTCAAAAGGTGATGATAAGAATGCATCTAGTTATGTTTTGGCTTCTGACATTGCATTGTCATTAGATAGTTTAGGTAGAGCTAATGAATTCTTATTAAAAGCTATAGATTTAGATAAAACAAATGATGAATTTAGAAAGAAATGGACAAAATTAGATTCACTTAGAATTTCACTTAAAGAAGCCAATCGAAGATTAGAAAGTGGACTAATTAATGAAGCTATAATATCATATGAAAATATTATCGACATCAATCCAAAGTTTGCTATGTCATATTTTAGGCTGGGAAGAATATATTATAATGATAATAATTTAGAAGATGCCGTTTATTTTTTTAGAAAAGCAATAGACTTAAATCCTTTTAACTCTACATATAATAATTACATTACAAATATTGCAAAAAAATTAGCAAAGGAAGGTAATGATATATTTAGGAGAAAAGATTATGAAAATGCAGCACAAAAATATATACAATCTACTAAAGTAGACCCAACATATACTGAAGCCTACTACAGAGCCGGTAAATCTTTTTATATGTTAGGAGATTATGATACAGCTAAAGAAAAAATAGAGCTTGGCTTAGAAAATAATAGTCAGCATGTTCAAAGCTTAAAATTAATCGGAGATATTGAATCAAAAGAAGGGAATAATAGTGAAGCAGTGGTTTGGTATCAAAGAGCTATCAAAACTAATTCCAATTATCATATTGCTCATTATGCATTGGGTAAATCTTATTTTAAGTTAGAAAAAAATGAAGAAGCCTTAAATTCTCTTAAAAATGCTGTAATGGTTGATCCGACTTATGCTAAGGCATATGAGTTAATTGGTATCATTGAAAAACAGAGTGGAAATTTAGAAAGCTCAATATCTAACTTTAAATTAGCAATAGAACATGATAAGAAAGCTTATATCGCAAATTTTAGATTAGCTTCTGTATTTAATGAAATGAAAAATTATTCTGAAGCTAAAATTGCTGCCAAAGCTTGTATTGATACTAAGAGAAAATATGCAGCAGCATGGTATGAACTTGGCGTTGCTGAGAAAAATTTAGGAAATATGGCAGCTGCAAAAATTGCATTCAAAGAAGCTTCNAAGGATAGAAAGTGGAAAGAAAGTGCGCAGTACGAAATTAAAATGTTAAATAAAGAACCTTAAAATTTTCTCAATAATAAATAGTATTTTAAGGGGCAAATTATTGCCCCTTTTTATTGTAATGGAGATTTATGATTAAAGCCGTAATTTTTGATTTAGACAACACTCTCTTAGATTTTATGAAGATGAAGTCCTCAGCAGTCAATGCTGCAGTTAGAGGCATGATAGAAGCTGGATTAGAGGTTAGTACTGAAGAAACTATTAGTCAGATTTTTGATATTTATAATCTTAGAGGATATGAATACCAAGAAGTCTTCGATGACTACTTAAGAAAAGAAATTGGTTATTTAGATTATAAAATTTTAGCCTCAGCAATTGTAGCTTATAGGAAATCAAAAGAGGCTAGTCTAGTACTATATCCAAATGTAAATAGAACCTTATTCACCTTGTCAAAAATGGGTTTGAAATTAGGAGTTGTTTCTGATGCACCAAGTAGAGAAGCATGGCTAAGACTGTGTTATTTAAATCTTCACCATATATTCGATGCTGTTGTTACATTTGATGTTACAGGTAAGCATAAGCCTTCTCCTATTCCATTTTTGAAAGCTGCAGAATTACTTGAAATTAATCCAGAAAATATGTTGATGATAGGAGACTGGCCAGCAAGAGATATTATTGGAGCAAAAGAAGTAGGAATGAAAACTGCATTCGCAAAATATGGTGATACTTTTAATACCCAGGAGTCTGGTGCAGATTATGACTTAGAAGATATTTTTGAATTAGTTAAAATTGTTAAAAAAGAAAACTCTCGATGATTTTAGTAGGAAATGACATAGTTGAGATAGATAAAATAAGAAAACTCATCTTAAGATATAACTCAAAATTTTTAATTAAGATATTCTCAAAAAATGAATTAGATTTCTGTAGAAGAAGATTAAATCCTGAAATACATTTAGCTGGAAGGTTTGCTGGAAAAGAAGCTGTAAAAAAAATTTTACTTCAATTGAAAGAAAAGCCAATACCACTTAAAAATATAGAAATAAACAGAAAAATTAATGGTCCTCCAAGAGTTTATTTAGATCAAGAACTACAAAATAACATCCAATTGTCTATCTCTCATACTAATTATTATGCAACAGCTGTTGCGATTTTAAATATAATATGATTCCAATTTTAACAAAAGAACAGATCTATCAATTAGATAAGACTACAATTAAATCAGGTATATTTACCGAGCAGGAATTGATGGATAATGCTGGATTTTCAATTGCCTGTGATATATTGGAAAATTTTCAAAATCCATTTAAATTAAAAATAGGTATAGTAGTTGGAAAAGGGAATAATGGTATTGATGGGATTATTTCACACTACTATTTATCCCAATGGAACTGTAATTCGCAGCTTATATTATTAAATCAAGATATTAGATATGCAAAAGTATTTAGAAATTATAGCATTCCAGATAATGATATTTTTATTTATAATGATCAATTTGATTTTCAAAAATATGATTTAGTAATAGACGCAATTTTAGGAGTTGGAAATTCAAGAAAACTAGATGACGATTTAATTTCAATAATCAAAAAAGTCAATAGTTCTAAAAATATAATTTCTGTTGATATTCCTTCAGGTTTAATGACAAATTCTGGTAAAATGGCAGATTTCTCAGTTTTTGCCCGTCAAACTAGTACATTAGGATATCCTAAATTAGCGCATTTCATAAATGATGGATTATTGACAGTAGGAGAGTTGCAAATTCATGATATTGGCTATCCAGAGTTTAAACCAGCTATTTATTCATTAATTGAAGAATCTGATATCCATGAGTTATTAGATTTACCGCATCCAAGTGTACATAAATATTCAAAAGGTAAATTATTAGTAATTGGAGGCTCAGAAAAATATATAGGAGCAATTGAATTAACAGCTAAAGCCGGTTTTAGAGGAGGGTCTGGATATATTAAAGCAGTTGTACCTGAAGAAATTCAAAATTTAATTAATAATAACTTGCCAGAATTAATTGTAGAAAAATATGACAATTTTAATATTCAAAATTTAATTTATTGGGCAGATGCAATTATTATTGGTCCTGGATTAGATATAGATTTATCTGATTTGAAATTTATTTTAGAAAAAATTGAAGAGAGCAAAAAACCTGTTGTTATTGATGCTTCTGTATTTAGTTTCTTTCGAGATGGCTTAGATATTGAAATTTGCCCGAAAAGGACTGTTTTCACACCTCACAAGGGAGAACTTAGTATGTTTTATACTAATCCTGAAAATGATTTTATTAATAAACCCAATCTATTTTTTAATGAATTTTTGGATTACTTAGATGGAAGGTATTGTTTGATAAAGGGTCAGCCTAACTTTTTAGTAAATACTGATGGTAGTATTAATTTGATGAATCATGGATCTCCAATTTTAGCAACTGCTGGGACTGGTGATATTCTTTCTGGATTAATTGGTAGTTTACTAGCCCAGGGATACGATGAATCTGATTCAATGAAAATTGGTTCTTGGATTCATGCAGAGTCAGCATTAATATTTAGTAAAAAATTTGGGAATCATGGCTTAATTGCTTCTGATTTATTAAAATCAATTCCAATAGCATTAAAAAAATATTTAAATGATAAATAGAATTCCTCAAAAATCACTTTTTTTACTTTATATGATATTGATTATTTCAGTTTCATTAATGCCTAGCTCAGTAATAAAGATCGGTTATTTATGGAAATATGATAAAATCATACACTTTATTGAATATTTAATCTTGGGATTTTTGTTGTTAAATTGTTTTTCTCCAAATAATTATGTTGTCAAAATTTTAGTTTTAGTATTTATTTGTTTAACTATTTTTTCAGGAATAGATGAATTTATTATTCAGAAATTTTTTACAAATACACGTATTCCAGATATCAATGATTGGTTAATGGATATTTCCGGCTCTTTTTTTGGAGTAGTGATTCGTTATTTAATTGGTTACAAGGTAAAATGATTAAGTCTTTATATTTAAAAAACTTTGCACTTTTTAAAGAAGTAAAGGTTGATTTTGAAACAGGTTTAAATATAGTAACAGGGGAGACGGGTTCTGGAAAATCATTACTTTTAAAGTCACTAAAATACCTAAGTGGAGATAGATTTCCACGTCATTATATAAGAGAAAATACTGATAGATGTGTCTTAGAAGTTGAGTATTTTAAAAAAAAGAAAATAAATACGATACGAAGAATTTTTCAAATTGATGGAAAATCAAGAACTTTTTTTAACGATGAACCAATATCTATTGAAAAACTAAAACAAATATCTAATTCTTTCCTTGACTACCATGGCCAGTATGAAAATCAGAAAATTTTCAAACCTGATGAACAGCTTCATGAATTAGATGGTTATATTGGTCATACTGCTGATGTAAATAATTTGAAAATGATTTATGATAAGATTATAAAAAATTCTAAACAAATTGAAAGTATTCAATTATTAAAAGCCCAATTTATCAGAGAACAGGAAATAATTGAATTTCAATTAAAAGAGATAAATCAGATTGAATTTAAATTAAATGAAGATATTGAAATTACTCAAAAACTAAAAAAGATTAACAATCAATCAGAAATAAATGAAAAACTAGAAAAATCATTAAAATCATTGAAATTTGAAGTCTTAGAGAGTTTTAATCAAATTAGAAGAAATTTAGATTATATTATGAACCTTGATAGTGATTATATTGATATTGTTAAAAGACTTGAAAATGTAATTTTAGAAATAGAAGATTTATCATCCGAGATTGAGCTAAGTACTTCATTTGAGGTTGAAAATAAATTTAAAATTCAAGAGTTGAATGATAAACTATCTATATTAGAGATGTTAAAACGTAAATATGGTGGTAGCTTGGAGGCTGTTTCATTATATCAAGAAGAAATTATTGATAAAATTAATATTGATTCTACATTAAATAAGAAATTATTTAAGTATGAAAATGAAAAACTAATATTACAAAAACAGTATAAAGATATTGCATTTAAAGTATCTAGAAATAGGAAATCTGTTTTAAATAGATTAGTTCAGAAAGTTGAAAGTAACTTAAGAAAACTAGGAATGGATAATACTAAATTTAGAATAGAATTAAGTGAACAAGATAAAGCTAAAATCCATCCGTTTGGATATGAAAAATGCGAATTTAAAATTGCTTCTAATAAAGTAGAGAAAGCAAAGCTATTAAGTAAAATTGCTTCTGGTGGAGAATTATCTAGGATACAATTATCACTGAAAATGCTAAATATTGATAGAAAGATAAACGATACTATTGTATTTGATGAGATAGATACAGGAATTTCTGGGAAAATTGCTGAAATGACTGGTCAAGCCATGAAAGAAATTGCAAGAAAGCAACAAGTATTGTGTATAACTCATTTATCCCAAATAGCAGGTAAAGGAGATGCACACTATGTTTCTCAAAAAATTATAAAAAATTGTAAAACTACAATTAAAATCAAAAAATTATCAGAAAAAGAAAAGGTTGATGAAATAGCTAGTTTAATTAGTGGAAGTAAAATCACCCAATCAAGCAAAAAAAGAGCAATGGAAATTTTAAAGGTACGTTGAATGGATAAAATAATTGTAAACGGTGGAAATCCGCTTGAAGGAAAAATAAAAATTGGTGGAGCAAAAAATGCAGTATTGCCAATAATGACTGCATGCTTACTTGCACCAGGGAAATATACATTAACAAATGTTCCAAACTTAAAAGATACACGCACAATGAGTGAATTATTGATTCGAATTGGTGCTGAAGTATCTTATAGAAAACATACATTATCAATTAATACTGAAAATTGTAATAATCCAGAAGCTCCTTATGATTTAGTAAAAACTATGAGGGCTTCGTTTTATGTACTTGGCCCTTTATTATCTCGTTTTGGAATCTCTAAAGTATCATTACCTGGTGGTTGTGCTTGGGGGCCAAGACCGGTAGACTATCATATAAAAGCACTTAAAGAACTAGGTGCAGAAATCTTATTAGATTCTGGATATATTATTGCTAAAGGTAGTCTGGTTGGAACTGAAATTCAATTTGATAACGTGAGTGTTGGAGCGACAGGAAATGTATTGATGGCTGCTGTAAAAGCGGAAGGATTGACAGTAATTAGAAATGCTGCTCAAGAACCAGAAATTACTTTACTTTGTGAATTTTTAAATAAAATGGGTGCTAATATTTCCGGTATTAATACTAATACCTTAACTATTGAAGGCGTATCTGAGCTTAATTCTGTAGAAGAATTTGAAATAGTACCAGATAGAATTGAGGCTGGAACGTTTTTAATTGCTACCGCAATGGCTGGTGGAAAAATTGAGTTATTAGGTGTAAACCCAGACCATTTAAAAATAGTGTTAAATTTTTTAGAGAAAGTTGGTTCTAAAGTTATAATAAAAAATAATAGTATCAAATTTATTGCTCCAAATAAAGTTCTTCCAATTGATATGATTACATCACCATTCCCAGGATTTCCAACAGATTTACAGGCTCAATGGTTAGCATTAATGACTATAGCAAATGGTGATTCTAAAGTGACTGATGAAGTTTACATAGATAGATTTACTCATGTCGCAGAATTGACTAGGTTAGGGGCTAAGATTAGTTTGAATAAAAATGTAGCAAGTATTCAAGGTGTGTCACAATTGAAATGTGCGCAAATCATGTCAACTGATATTCGAGCAAGCGCTTCACTAATTATTGCAGCTTTATCAGCTGAGGGTCAGAGTGAAATATCAAGAATTTATCATATCGATAGAGGTTATGAAAAAATTGAGGAGAAATTTAGAAACCTTGGTGCTGATATTTGGCGACAGCGAGCGGATCAATTGTAATATTAAGCTACGATTTGTTACAAAATTACTGAAATGATTCTTTGAATAAGAATAGAAATAATAGTAATTTTATGCAAGATTTTAAACAAAGTAATTAAACATGGAGAATATTATGAAATACACAAAAAATCTCATTGCATTATTATCGATTATAGCGATTGCTTTTTCTGCAGCTAAGATAGACATGGTAAAAACTATCGCAAATTCTGATCATAATGTTACAATGTCAATTGAATCAGATAGTCCAGTATACGGCATTCAATTTGAAATGAATTATAACACAGATGAAGTTACTATAGTAAATAATTCTTTATCTTCAACTATTGAAGGCTTTAAGTTTGATTACAGAGTTTTTGAAGATGAAGGCAGAGTTAGAGCATTAATGTTCAGCCTAGATGGAGCGCAGTTAGCTAGTTCAAATAATATCACAAATTTGATTGATGTCAAATTTGAAGGTGTAAATGGTTTTAATGGTAAAAGTATCGTCGATTTTAGTGAGTTTATTATCGCTGGTCAACATGGAGAGCAGTTAGAGTCCAATACAACATCATTTGAAGTAGATATGAATAATATAATTTTGCCTTCAAAGACAGAATTATCAAATAATTATCCAAATCCATTTAATCCTGTTACGAATATTGATTATTCATTAGCAGTTGATGGGTACGCTAGTTTAGTTGTTTATGACTTAAATGGTGCTGAGGTCAAATCATTAGTTAGTCAAAACATGGTACCTGGAAATTATCAAGTTCAGTGGGATGGAACTAACAACTCAGGTGAGAATGTTGCAAGTGGAAGATATATCGTTAAAATGACTGCAAAAGATTATTCACACCAAATTAAAATGACATTATTGAAATAATATATTTTTAAATCGATTTTAAAAGCCTCCAACATGTTGGAGGCTTTTTTTATATACAATACAAAATAAAATTTATTGACTAATGGGAAAAAAAGTTGCAATTGTCGGTGCAGGAGAAGTTGGTATAAATCTCGTCAAAGCATTAAATAAAGAAGATTATGAAATTATAGTCATAGATGTTAATACTCATAAATGTAAGCGAATTAACGAAAAATTTGATGTAAGTGTTATTGAAGGCGACGGGGCATCTCAAAGAGTTCTACAGCAAATAGACATGGAGTCGATAGATTTTTTCTTTGCGCTCACTCGAATAGATGAGGTAAATCTTGTAGCATCCAGAATGGCTAAAAAAATGGGTGCAAATAAAATAATTAGTCGATTACGTAATACTGAATATAATCATAAAGATGCCGTGATTACTCCAGAGCAATTTGGGATTGACTTTGTCGCATATCCGGAAAAGGCAGCCCAAAGAGAAATTGAATTATTGATAAGAGAGAGTTCTACTACTGAAATTGAAGAGTTTAAAGATGGTAAAATTACTTTAGCAGGAATTACTCTATCTTCCACAAGCCCATTGTTAGGAAGAACTCTTGAAAAAGTCGTTGAAGCTAATCCGTATATCCCACATAAAGTCGTAGTTATATTACGAAATGATAATTCATTTATACCGTATAAGGACGTTAAATATCAAATTAATGATACAATATTTTTTTTATGTAAATCAGAAAATGTTAAAAAAGTGCAACAAATGGCTGGAAAGCCTGCTATTGATGTAAACAGTATTATGATTTTAGGTGCAGGTAAAATTGGTCGTTTACTTGCTAAGTCTTTACAAAATGATTATAATATTCGTTTAGTAGAAAAAAATGTAGGAAAAGCCTGGAGTATTAAGGAAAAACTAAAAGATATTTTAGTTTTAACTGAAGATGGTACAAATATTGAGTTTTTAGAATCTGAGAATGTGGGGGATTTAGATTGTTTTATAGCAGCAACTGAAGATGAGCAAACTAATATTGTCTCTGGGTTACTGGCTAGACATCTTGGTGTAAAACAGGTTATTGTTCATATTTCTACTACTGATTACTTACAAGCTATTCGTCATATTGGCTTTGATGCAGTATTGAGTAAAAATATAGCGGCAGTGAATGAGGTTGTTAAATTCATGAAAAGTGACATGATTAAATTTATTTCAAGATTTGAGGATTTAGATACAGATTGTATGGAAATCCGTGTCAAAGAAGACTCTAAAT
Source organism: Fidelibacterota bacterium (assembly GCA_002689995.1). GTDB lineage: Bacteria > Fidelibacterota > Marinisomatia > SCGC-AAA003-L08. The sequence continues at coordinate 49,161 of NZIV01000036.1, read as the reverse complement.
ATATTAAAAAAAGATATACTATAGAAAAAATTCCACCAAATATCGTTTTAGGAGCAATTTTAAGAAATGATAAAATTGAGATTCCAAATCATAATTCTCAAATATATCCAGATGATGAATTACTATTATTTACAAAACCTGACTTCTTAATAACAGCTGAACGTCTTTTTAGATAAAATCTATGCATAAAAAGTCCATTATAAATGTAATTGGATTAATATTAGTCTTCCTTGGCTTCTCCATGCAATTCAGTGTAATTGTAGCTGCAATGTATGGTGATGGTGATTTAGTTCCAATCCTTAAATCTTCCATAATAACAATTAGTTTTGGTGGAATTTTTTTTCTAGCAACTCGAAAAACAAAAAATGAGATAACAGTGAAAGACGGTTTTGTTGTTGTTACCCTTGGCTGGATATTTATGGCAATATTTAGTGCATTACCATTTTGGATATCAGGTGCAATTCCAACTTATACCGATTCATTTTTTGAATCTATGTCTGGTTTGACTACAACAGGAGCAACCATATTAGGACATGTTGATATAAATTATATTGAGAATCTTCCGCATGGATTATTATTTTGGAGAAGTTTCACACAGTTTATAGGAGGTATGGGTATTATTGTTTTTAGTATTGCAATGTTACCTTTAATGGGTATGGGAGGCGTACAGCTCTTCAAAGCTGAGGTAGCTGGTCCGACTGCTGATAAACTAACCCCTCGTGTAAAAAATACTGCAAAATATTTATGGAGTATATATGTTGGCTTTGTAATAATATTAACATTAATACTATGGATTGCAGGAATGACATTTTTTGATGCTATATGTCATTCATTTACAACTATAGCTACAGCAGGTTTTTCTACTAAAAACTTAAGTATTGGATCTTTTCAATCACCATTAATAGAAAGTATTATTATAATCTTCATGTTCTTGGCAGCAATAAATTTCACTCTGCATTATAATTTTATTTTTAAAAAAAATAATTCATATTTTAAAGATACAGAGTTTAGATTTTATATATTAACTTTAATAATTTTTACGTCAATAATCACATTCAATATAGCATCAAATTATTATGGCTTTGGATTAAATGCATTAAGGCATGGTCTCTTTACAACAGTATCGCTTTTAACTACTACTGGATTTTCAACTGAAGATTTTGCTTCATGGCCGCATCTTTCTCAGACAGTTATATTTTTTCTAATTTTTATTGGAGGTTCAGCTGGGTCAACAACTGGAGCTTTAAAATTAATAAGAACAATTGTGGTAATTAAATATCTTACTCTAGAAATGAAAAAGATGTTACATCCTAAAGGCGTATTTTTATTAACAATAGGAGATAAAATATTAAAAGATAATGTCGTTAAAAATACTTTAGGGTTCTATTTGTTTTATATATTTATATTTGGTTTTTGCTCAATTATATTATCTATATTGGGTTTAGACTTAATAACATCTTTAACGGCTAGTGCAGCTTCAATAGGTAATATAGGTCCAGGATTAGCATCAATAGGACCTAATGAAAATTGGGGACATTTTCCAGCTTTAGCTAAATGGATATGTAGTTTTTGTATGTTATTAGGTAGACTTGAAATTTTTACAGTTTTAATATTATTTAATTATTCATTTTGGAAAGAGTAAACATTGGTACAACTAAATATAAATGAGTCAGTTGCAGTAATAGAGGTAAATAGACCAAAGCATTTAAATGCTTTGAGCTCTGAATTATTAAATCAGCTTGAAGAAAAAATAGACTTAACAATTAAAGATGAAAAAATAAGAGTAATTATTCTTACAGGTTCTGGTGAAAAAGCATTTATTGCAGGTGCAGATATTTTAGAAATGAAGGATATGTCTCCTCAAAAAGCTTTAGAATATTCAAGAAAAGGTCAATATCTTACTCAGAAAATTGAGAACTCTATAAAACCAGTTATTGCTGCAATTAATGGATTTGCATTAGGTGGAGGATGTGAATTTGCAATGGCTTGTCATTTCAGGTATGCATCTGAAAATGCTAGGTTTGGTCAACCAGAAGTTGGAATTGGATTAATCCCTGGATTTGGAGGAACTCAAAGATTAAGAAGTTTAGTTGGTAAAGGTCATGCATCAGAATTATTGTTATCAGGGAAAATTATTGATGCACAGGAAGCTCTTAGGATAGGCTTAGTAAATAAAGTTTTTAAAATTGATAAATTAAAAAAAGAGTGTATGGAGATAGCCAAAAAAATTAATTATAATAGTCCTCTAGCAGTTAGTTATACTATAAAAGCTCAAAATTTAGGAGAAAATAAACCCATAGAGGAGGGTCTTGAAATAGAAGCTAGTTACTTCAAAAAGATATTTAAGACCGTTGACAGTAAAGAAGGTCTTTCTGCATTTAAAGAAAAACGTAAACCGAGATTTATTGGTAAATAATTTTAATCATCAGCGTTTGTTTTAGGGAATAAATTATCAAATATTGATTTTATATCTCTCGCTAAATGAGGTGGATTTTGACCTGCTCGATCAGAAACTATCTTATCATATTGTTTGTAAAAGTCTTCTTCGCTTCTAGACTTTGATAGCTTCTCTCGCTCTTTTTCTCTTAATTCTAAAAATGTATTCATGTAGTTTTTTTATTAATATTAAAAATTATATATTAAATTTAAGTTAATTATAGCATATTTATCACATAGATTTACTGAATAAAATCGTAATAATATATTTTTAAATCAAAGTAAATATTCTTTGATGAATACATAAAGTATTTTTTTACTAATCAATTTCTACCTTAGTCTAGTAACTTTTTCTATCTAATCTATTTAGTGCTTTAATTTTGTTGGAATAATCATAATATAAAAATATTGAAATCAGTTTACATCTCAAGAAAATCTAAGTTTTCCGGAAATATTATTTCCTTATTAGCTAGTACAACAGAAATTTTATGTGCTTTAGGATTAAAGGAGAAAATCGTAGGAATATCTCATGAATGTGATAATCCAATTGACATATTAGATTTACCACGTATATCGAAACCAAATATTAATATCAACAATAGTTCTAAGGATATTAATACTTCTGTTGAAAATTCAGTATTTAATAAACTTCCAATATATAATTTAGATATGGAACTATTAAAAACTCTCAAACCAAAAATAATTTTCACCCAAGATATGTGTAATGTTTGTGCCGTAAGCCAAAAGGATTTAAATAACTATTTTAGTCATGTTTCAAATAGCGATGTCGAAGTTATTTCATATTCACCAAATAGTTTAACTGAAATTTTAAAAGAAATTAAATTTATTGGAGAAAAACTAGATTGCGAATTTGGTGTTAATGCATTACTTACAGACCTAAAAATTCGTTTAAAAACCTTCAAACAGGAAAATCAAAAAGAAAAAAAACCTTCTGTTGCATTTATTGAATGGATAGAACCAATATATTTTGGTGGAAATTGGATTCCTGAGTTAATTAATTATGCTGGTGGAAAATATATTTTTGGTGAACCAGGTGTACATTCTTCTATTATTAGTTTTGATGAAATAGTCAGTTCAGATCCCGATTATATATTAATTGCTCCATGTGGATTTAATATTGATAAAACTTTAGAAGAACTTGAACCATTTTTAAAAAGGCCAGAGTGGAGATTTTTAAAAGCAGTAAGAAATAATAATGTGTATGTTTTAGATGGAAATAAATATTTTAATCGACCTGGTATGGGTATAATTACTTCAGTAGAAATTATTGCTGAAATTATTCATTCAGAAAAATTTATTTATCAATTTGAAAATATTGCATGGGTGAGACTGAATCAAATTGAAAATTTTTAGTTAATTAAAAATTTAAATAATTAGTTCTGATTTATAATTAAAACATTTAATAAAGGTGAAAAAAATGACCAAAAGAACCAAATTAATGAATCCTGTAGATTTTTTTGGAGAATGGGCCGAAATTGGAAAAGATATTGGTATGGAAAAAGGACATGCAAAATCTGTTCAATTTATGATTGATAAAATTTTAGAAAACAAGTCAAATTCATTTACATTTTTAGATGCAGGTTGTGGTAATGGTTGGGTTGTGCGTAAGATGAATGATATAGAGTTATGTTCTTATTCTGCAGGATTAGATGGTGCTAAAAAAATGATTGAAAAGGCAAAAACTTTTGACTCTGATTCTGATTATTTTTGTTCTGATTTATTAGATTGGATTCCTAATAAAAAATATGATGTTATTCATTCAATGGAAGTTTTTTATTATTTTGTAAATCCTGAAAAAATAATTCAAAAAATTTATGATACTTGGTTGAATAAAAGTGGTATTTTAGTTTTTGGTGTAGACCATTATAAGGAAAATAAATCAGCAATTAACTGGCCACATGAATGCGGTGTATTTATGAATACACTTTCGATTGACGATTGGAATAAAATCATAATTGATGTTGGATTTAAAAATATCACATTTTGGCAAATTGGTAAAAAAAATGATTGGGCTGGAACCTTAGTTTTTAAAGCTGAAAAACAACATTAGCCATTTTATTTAATTAAATTAAATAATTTAATCATTTTAATAAAAAAATCTAGAATTGTATCAATTCGTTCTAATTATTGGGAAGAGATATTTCAATTCTGTAAATTAGATACGTGAAACTAAAAATAAATGAAATATTTTACAGTATTCAAGGTGAATCAACATATATAGGTTTACCTTGTATTTTTATTAGATTAACATATTGTAATTTACGTTGTACCTGGTGTGATTCAGAATATACATTCGAAAGTGGTACTTATATGTCTATAAATGAAATCATGGCATCAATATCCCAATATGATTGTAATTTAGTTGAAGTTACCGGTGGAGAGCCATTAATGCAAAGTGAATGCATTCAATTACTTCAAAATTTAGAACTTAAAAAATATAAAATTTTATTGGAAACTGGAGGTTCACTACCTATTAATAAAGTTCCTAAGTCTGTTATTAAAGTAATTGATTTTAAGTGTCCTGGTAGTGGAATGGTAAAGAAAAATTTATGGTCAATATTAGATGATATAGATTCTAAAGATGAAATTAAATTTGTAATAAAAGATCAAAATGATTTTGATTGGGCAGAACAAAAAGTATCTGAATATAAATTAGATGAGACTAATCCAGTTATTTTTAGTCCTGTTTTTAATATCTTAGATTATGAAATCTTAGCGGAATGGGTGAAAAGTTCAAAATTAAATATAAGAATGCAGATACAGTTACATAAACATATTTGGTCTCCTGATTTAAAGGGTGTGTAAGATTCGTAAAAAATATAATAAGTCAGTTGTATTAGTATCAGGTGGAATGGATAGTTGTATAACAGCAACTATTGCAAGTAATGAATCTGAACAAATTGCTTTTTTACATGCAAACTATGGTCAGCGTACTGAAAAGAGAGAACTAAAAGCATTTTATGATATTGCAGATTTTTTAAATGTAAACGAAAAATTAATATTAGATTTTACTCATTTAAGTATAATAGGAGGTTCAAGTTTAACAGATTTTTCAATTGAAGTTCCTGAAGCTGACTTAGAAAGTAAGGGTATTCCTAATTCCTATGTTCCATTTAGAAATGCAAATATCTTAAGTGCTGCAGTCAGTTGGTCAGAAGTTATTGAGGCTGATGCAATATATATTGGTGCTGTTGAGGAAGATTCATCAGGTTATCCCGATTGTAGAAGGTCATTTTATGATGCATTTGAAAAAATAATTGATGAAGGCACTAAACCTCAAACTATAATTAAAATAGAAACACCTCTAATCAATATGAATAAAAGTGAGATTGTTAAATTAGGTTTTCAATTTAATTCACCAATAAAATTATCATGGAGCTGCTATAGAAATGAAGATATACCGTGTGGTAATTGTGATTCTTGTAAATTGAGAGAAAAGGGATTTAAATCAGCAAACTTTATTGATCCTATAATTAAATAAATACACATTTATTTAATGAATAGAAAAATAATAATTTTAATTTTATCCATAGTGATTATATCTTTTGTTTTTTTTGATAAAAATAGAATTGAAGTTGAAGGTAAATATCCCGCTCCAACAGAACTAGTTCACAAGAAAAAAAATCGAAAAAAATTCAAAAAAAAGCGATCAGAATATTATAAAAAACTCCATAAAGCTTCACCTGATATTGATTGGAAGGAACTAGATACAGAATTTCGTCGTCAAAAATATCAAAGTAAATCAGAACTAAGGCGTAATTTTTTAAATAACAGCGAAAGAAGTATTAATCATGATTTAAATATTTTTCGTAATCGAAATATTGAAGGATATTGGGAAGAGAAAGGAAGTAATAATCTTTCTGGTAGAATACATACCGCAGAAGTTGACTTTTCTAATGATTTACTTTATTGTGGCTCTTCAGGCGGTAATATCTGGCGTGGTACAATTGATGGCCAAAATTGGGAGTCATTAAATGATTATATGCAATTACCAAATATAACAATGTTGCGGATAATCGAAACAGGAAGTCTAAGAAGGTTATTGATTGGAACAGGTAGTTCTAGATTCTATTTTACAGATAATGAAGGTTTGGTTATTGAGGAAAGCGAAGGATTAGATATAATTCATAGTTGGGGTAGTATAAAGCGTACAATTGTAAGAAATAATGATGAAAACACAATATATATACTTGCAAAAGAATGGAATAACATAACTTTTCAAGAAGTTAGTTCAATATATATATCAAATAATTTAGGTAATTCTTTCACTAAAGTATGGACGACTTCTAGGTCCTTGGAGCATATTGATATATGGACTCCAAGATATCAAGAAAATGGTTTAGTATATTTATTAATAGATAATGAGTTTTTTATTTTAAATGAAAATTTTGAAATAGAACTTTTAGGTGAATTAACAGATAATTTATCCGGAGAAACAAGATTGACAGGTGGAATTGATAATGGCTCTATATTTCTATATGGCTTAATAGGAGAGCAACTATATTTTTCAAATAATGGGGGTGAAAATTGGTTGCAGAAAAACTCTTCAGGCACTTATTTATTTGCAATTAATAGTTTTAATTCATCAAATAAAAACCCAAATATTATTGGTATGGGAGGAGTTGATGCTTATAAAAGTACAGATGGTGGAGATACTTGGGGGTTGGTGAATAATTGGTTTCAGTATTATAATGATCCATATAATTTTTTACATGCTGATATACCTGAAATCCGATGGTTTATTAACCCATATTCAAATGATGAATTTGCTCTTATTTCAACTGATGGTGGTATATACTGGTCTAATAGTCAATTATCAAATGTTAATAATCTATCAATGAATGGATTAGGTGTAAGTCAATATTATTCGACTAATACAATGATAAGCTATCCACATTTAATCTGGGCCGGATCTCAAGATCAAGGTATTCAGCGTAGTATCAATTCAGGTACTGGTATTTTAAATTTTGAACAAATTATTAGTGGAGATTATGGACATTTATCTTCTTCAGATGGTGGTGAGTCAATGTGGATTGTTTATCCAGGATTTGTGTCAAGAATTTTAAATTCTACAAATAATTGGAATTCTTGGGAGTTTGAAGGTGAGGGATATTTATGGATGCCGCCGATCGTGGAGCATCCTACAAATCCAAGTAAATGTTATCTCGCAGGTGGAGCAATATCGAGTGGCAATAAGATTATTGAATTAACTGATATAGGAAGTAGTATTTTGGCAAATGAACTTCCATTTAATTTTAATTCAACAATTACAGCAGTAGATTATTCACCTATAAATCCAAATTACATGTATGCCTCTACATATGATGGTGATTTCTACTATTCTGATAATAGTGGGGTTGATTGGGTGATGTCTTCATCATTCTCTGGACCTATGTCACATTATTTTTATGGATCAACAATTTTTCCTTCTCATTCAGAATTTGGAAAAGTAATAATTGCAGGAAGTGGCTACTCAAGTCCTGGAGTTTATATTACTTTTAATCATGGCGAAACATTTGAACCCATGATAAATGGTTTACCTAGTACTTTAATATTTACTATTGCCGGATCTGAGGATGATGAGTTTGTGTTTGCAGCTACAGAAGTTGGACCTTATTGCTGGACAAGTGCTTCAGGAGAATGGACAGATATTTCAGGTCTTGGTGCACCAGATCAAACCTATTGGTCTGTAGAATATATCGAATCTATGCAAATAGCTAGATTTGGTACATATGGTAGAGGAATCTGGGATTTTCAGGTCACTGGAGGNTATTTATTTGAATTAGGTGATATTAATGGTGACCAAATAAAGAATATTCAAGATATCATTCTAATTATAAATTTTATATTAGTAAATTTGATACCTAGTGAGAATCAATATTCTGCATCAGATATGAATGAAGATGAACTTATAAATGTTACAGATATAATCTTACTAGTGAGTATAATTTTAAATAATTAATTATTCTTTTGAAAGGGACTNTNATGAAAAAAATAATTATCTTTTTTTCTTTTTTCTATATAGTTGGTGTTAATATTATCTATGCTCATAATTGTATTGATGAAAAAAAACATAATTCAATAGAACAGACACAGGGATGTTGTCAATCTAAGGATAATCTATTGGGATGTTGCAGTAAAAATATATCTACAACTGAAAAGCAATGTTCTAAAAATAGTTCTAAAGAAGAGATTGTAGCTTGCTCTAGGAGTATAGCATCAGATGGTAAAATGCAATGTGATAAAACTAAATGCAATCAAAATAAACCTGAAATAACATTAAGCAAAAATAGTTCTGATACTAATATCAAGCCTTGGTGGAAAATTTGGTAATAATATTTAATACAGAATTGTAAAAAAATAAAAGGACAGTTTATTCTGCCCTTTTATTTTTATATTTTTTAATTTTTATTCCAAATTGCAAATGAACCTGGTATAGCACCAACTACCATACTTTTAATCAAACTACCATTAGTATCTAATACATCAATATAATCCGGAGCCGCATAATCTGTTCTACCAAAATAAAATTGACTATCCATAAATTCAACAGAATATACATCATCAAAATTGCCAATTTCTGTTCCAGGAATAGCAGAAAGTGTATTTAAATCTAAATTAATAACTCCATAATTTGTGGCACGATAAAGACTTCCCTCAATATTAAAGATATCTCCTGAATAATTAATTCCAGATTCATCATTATAAATAATAGTTTCGCCATTAGATAAGTCAATTTTAGTCATTGCATGGTATGTATTCCAATTAGTATCATAGTAAGTGGACGAAACAAATAATTTGTTTTCTATTACAACTAGATCACTTGGATTAGGAGCTGTTGTATACTCCATTTCAATTTCGTAAGTATCTGGATTTAATTTCAATAATCTTTCTGAAGCTGTCCAATCTGAGTTCATATTTATGGAAATATAAAAATAATTTTCATGCATAAATATTTGTTCAGGCATACCATTTACTTCGATTGTTGAGATAGTTTGATCATTATCTAAATCAAACACTCTAATTTGATTTGTATTCCATTCTGTAATAAAAGCATTTCCATTATATATTTCCATATATCTAGGTCCAGAAAAATCAAGATTAATTGTTCTGTCTAATTGTATACCGTTGGGATTTAAATTGAAAACATGTATTAACCCACTACCATTCATAACGACATATAGTTTATTATTATCTACAAGCATAGATTGTCCTGTATCACCAATAGGATTATTTTCTGGTTCTAGTACATTATAATTATTATCGAAGTACCAAAGTGAAGAATTATCTGCCTGAAAATTACCTTCACATAAAGAAAATATTAAATATTCATCTTCATTGCATAACCCATCATCATCATCATCATTATCTAATATTACACCAGTTCCGTCAGTTTCTCCTGAACATTCATCACAATATCCATCTGGATAAATACAGCTTGTTAAATCCTCATTAAGTGTAAATGTTGAGTTATAATTACATGCATTTTCATCAGTACATCCTGAAGTATTATCATCTTCATCGCACAGTCCATCATTATCTGAATCAGATATACATTCATTTGCACAATTATAGTTAATTTCAGGATATTCACAAGTTCCATCATCAATTTCTGCATCATTATTATAATTACAAGCTATTATGTCAGTACAACCTTCTTGTTTACTGCATCCTGTAAAAATTAATATGCTCATTAAAAGTAGTTTTACATATATTCTCATTTTTTTCCTTTCTTTATTGTTAGTTGTAGTTCAAGTGATCGTCCTAGTTCAGGGTAACCATACACAGATTGAAATTTAGTATCCATTAAATTATTTATTAAAAAAGCTACAGAGTTTTGATAGTTAAATAGTTTAAAATTATAATTAATTAAAGTATTTAAAGTAGAATATGCGGGAATTTTTCGTAATGATTTTCCATCGTATTCTGTATAATTAATATATCTATATGATTGATAATTATAACTGTATCTAAAGTTAAGATTATGAAATTTATAGGTAGTATTCCAGTTGAAAATCCATTCAGGATTATATGCATTTTGATGATTTGTTATTAAATTAATAATAGTATTTTTAGAAATAGAAATATTTGAATTAATATTTTTAAAACCTTTTAGACTTAATATTGCAACATGTCCTTTAGAAATTGTTGATTCAATATTGCTCGGTGACCAATATTCCTGATTACCAGGTTTTGGAAGCCAGATTATCATATTTTTATAGATAATATAATGTGAGTTAAAATTTAATTTTAATTCCTTAAAGCCTATTTCTGAATTTATATAAAAGTTATCGGAATATTCTGTTTTGAGATTTTCATTTCCAAAAGGTTTCCAATATAAATCGTTAAAATTAGGTTTTTTATAATTTTTTGAATAAGTAGTAGAAAAGTGAAAAAGGCTACCAAAGTATCTATTTAAAATAATTTCATAAGAATGTATTTGTGCTTCTTTTTTTTCAAATATTGTTCTTGTAGTGAAATATAAATTGATAATATTGTTAATATTTCTGAAAGTAAATCCAAAATGAATTTGAATAGATGAAGTGTCTTTAGGATTTGTATTATTACTAGAGCTTTTAGTCAAGATATTTCTATTAAAAAAGGATAATGAATTAATTAAAAATTCATTATCTAATTTAAAAACTTTTAAATTATGTTTTGTATTTATTGGAGGTGTATAAGGTGAATTTGATTTATAGTTAATCCATTGATTCTTAAAGGAAAATTCTAATTTTAAATTTTTCTTTTTAAAAGAAATACCTAATAAATCAATTCCATCATTAATTTTTGGAAAATAAGATGGACCATAAACTTTCCCTGAATGAATTCTTTGGTTGTTAGTAAATAATGCAGAACTACTTATTTGATAATTATTATGTTTAAAATTTATCCATGGACTGAAGTATTTTTGATTAAGCCCTGATATAAACCAATTATAAGATTTATGAGTGTTTAGTACTGGATTATATGTTCCTGTTTCAGTCCAATTTATCTTTTGACTTGCATTTAAAATACCAGTGTTTAGTCCATATTGAGTTTTAATGTTAATTATGGAATTGGAATAATTTAAATTATAGCCACCATTAAAGTATCCAGATACAAAATGAAATTCTGGTTTAAATCCTGAGCTTATATTAATAATACCAGACATAGCAGAATTTCCAAATCTTGAACTTGAACCTATTGGTAAAAACTGAATTCTATCTAATAATCCAATAGGGATTTGGCTAATATCAGCATTTCCGCTTTGTTCATTATTTATACTAATTCCATTAAATAAAACTTGTATTCTATCACCTTGACCACCATTCAGAGATAGGGTTTTTACACCACCCATGCCACCATAAGACTTAACAATCATTGCTGGTAATTCATTGAAAATATTTACAATATTATGAGAAGAGTATGTATTTACTTTTAGTTTATTAATATTAAGTGGGTGTTCTAATTCAAAGTAAGGGTTGGTTATAGAATCATAAACGTCTATATCATTGTATCGAAATACTATCGGATATAATTTTATTTGTTTAGGGTAAGGATATGAGATAATTTTTGGAAAATAACCTTTTTTTATTATTTGAACAGTATGTTTTTCAGATAGTTCAACATTACCATTATTATTTGATAATTTATTTAGATTACTTTCCTTAATAAAAAAATTTGCATGTGCGATTGGCTTTCCTGAGATTGCGTCGATTAAATAGATTTTTTCTGAAATCCCAAGAGTAAGAAGAACTAAAAATAATATAATTTTATATAATTTGACCAATACAGTTAACCTCGTATCTGCTGGCAAGATATTTAAAGAGAGGTCTTCTGACTTAAGGATCATTCTACTGAGTATATCTTCCCCTCTTTGAGAGTGATTTTTCATCCAATTGGATATAATACTTTTCGTCCCCTATTACAGCACCGGGTGTGTTACCGAATTTCACGATATTCCGTCCATTAAATGGACAATCTCTTTAATTTTGCTTAGATATAATAAGATAATATAAAGTTATATTGTGTATTGAGAATATTATAAAAATTATCTTTCTAAGCGTATAAATACTATATTTTTTGTAAACTTTTATAATAAATGAATATAAGATAAAATTAGTGCTTTCTCACTTTGATATCTTTAGGATATTGAATTTAACCCATTTGACTGTAAAACTAATTTATTTTTTTAATTTTTAATAATTAATTCTTTGTTATTAACACTATTCTTTTGTCATAAATTAGATTTATTGAGATTAATTGAATCTATANACAAGAAAGTGCAATGAAGAAAATATTTTTTATATTTGTTATTTTAATATCCTATAATAGATTAAACGCAAATCATGATTTTTTTAATTTTCTTCCATATATTAGTCCTGGAATTCAAATAGGTTATGGAAAATCATTTTTTGTATCATATCAACTATCAGCAGGTTTACTCCAGAAAGATTCTCCAGTAATCACCGGAGCAACTATCGGAAAGAGATTTTATCGTAAAAATAATTCATGGGATTCATACAATTATTATGATTTACAATTTAGTTTGTTTTCATTGGTTGGGATTGGTTTTGGTAAACTTTATAACAGTGATTACTCATTTAATAAATATAAATTATGGACAGGATTATTTGGATTATTATCCTACGATTATTTAAAACTTAATATTTCTAAAGAAGCTTTAAAGCCAAATTCTAATATGAAATATAATCCAAATACTGGGAAATTATACTTATCAAGCCTTAAACACAATTTTGGAATATTTGGTGTATTTCCAGTTTTTGACTATCATTTATTATTCTAGTAACAAAAAGGACAAAAAATGAAAAGAATATTTATAATCATAATGTTATTATTTATTTATTCGTCATGTAGCAGGAATATTGGAGAATTTTCGTTAATTTCAACACGAGATTTTAATAATAATCTTTTTTATGAATCTATTGGATTAATTGAAGGAAAAGATACTGAATATATTATTATATTAATTCCAACGGGAGGGGTTAGAATAGATAGCGCAGTTTCTGACGCATTAGATAATTATAATGCAAATTACTTAACAAATGCTTTAGTAACCCATCAGGAATTTTATATACCATATTTATTATGATTTATTCAAATGAAAGTTGTTGGTGAAGGATGGGTTGAAGCTAAGTTTCAAAATAAAATAAAAAACCAAGGAAAAGTATTTGATCCGAACACTGGTAAACTAATAATAGATTAATAAATTTTATATATTATTAGAGTGTTTTAAGTGTGATGTTTTCTTTGATGAAATTAACTAATATGTGTTTTAATCACTTATTTATTATTCAACAATGCTTATTAAATTCTCTTTTTAAATGGGATTTCATTGGTTTAAAAATCAAAAATGTAATAAAGATTCCATAAAACATCATTATCAAGGAGACTCCATATATACCTAAAGTTTCATTGTTATTAGAATACTTCGCTCTAAATCCAGTACTTAAAAACATAATAATCCAATTAGTAAAAGTTTCTAAAGTCCCGCACGTAATACTTACTGTCTTCATAAATGAAAACAACTCTAATCCTAATCTCAAACTATGCCCATTATAAGATCGAGGAAATGCAGTGATGAATGCATTTTGTATATAGCTTATTTTAAAGGATATAAAAGATAAGTTTATTATATGGAAAAGAATAATGAATAATGATTTCAAACCCCAATATAGTCTATATATTTATAATGCAGATAAATGAATAATAGGAAAATAATATAAAAATTCAAAACTATGTGATTAAATACATTATTAAAGACAAAATAATTACTTTTATTAATTTATCTTTTAATTGATAATTATCAAAAACTAAAAAAAAATATAATTATCATTCATTTTTCTTGGCTCAGTTTTTAACCTTATCGTATAATATGTGCTTTAATAATAGCATATAAAGGATGGTATGATGGTTTTTAATACAATTTCAGAAATGTTTTATGGTGTTGTAGATAAATATAAAGATAAAGTTTTATATTTATATAAAAATAAGGACGAATGGATTGGATTAAAGGGTAGTGTCATACATTCAACAGTTGAAGAAATAGCTTTTGGATTAAAATCAATTTCAAATACATCCTTTAATTCAGCAATTTTATCTACAAATTCACCAAGATGGGCAATGGCTGATTATGGCATTATTTGTTCAGGAGGTTGTACAGTTAGTATCTATCCTACTTTAATACCTTCACAGATTGAATACATATTAAATGATAGTGAAACTAAGGTTTTATTTGTTGAAAATAAAAATCAATTAGAGAAGGTATTAGAAATAAAACATAACTGCGAGTCATTAGAAAAAATCATCGTAATGGATGACTCATATAATGACAGTGAAGAGTATATTTTAAATTTTATGGATTTTTTAAATAGTGGTAATGAATATAGTAAAAAATCGGATTTATCCTTCAAAGACTTAGTAGATTTACCTAATGAAAATGATTTATTAACTCTTATTTATACATCAGGTACTACTGGCAATCCTAAAGGCGTCATGCTTACGCATAAAAATTTAGTAAGTAATATAAATTCAACTATTGATGGTATAAGAGATTCTGATGGAGAGATATTTGTAGAGAAAGATAGATTGTTATCATTTTTACCTTTGAGTCATGTGTTTGAGAGGATGTGTGGACACTTTTGTGCATTTAGTCAGGGTGCCCAAACATATTATGCCGAAAATATGGAAAAAATTGTAGAAAATATGATTGAAGTAAAACCTTCACTCATGATTAGTGTACCAAGATTATATGAGAAAATGTATACTAAAGTAATTGATAAAGTAAAGGCAGGACCTCCAATAAGACAAAAGATTTTCTGGTGGGGAATAGGTGTTGGCAAAAAAATAGTTGATTTAAAAACTAATAATGAAGAAATTCCATGGTTACTTCAGAAGAAATTTGATTTAGCAGATAAGATTGTTTTTAGCAAGATTAAAGCTAGAGTTGGTGGGAATTTAAGGTATTTCTTTTCCGGTGGTGCACCATTATCAAAAAAAATAGGTGAGTTCTTTGGTGCTGCTGGCATAACAATCCTTGAAGGGTATGGTTTGACAGAAACTAGTCCTATTTTATCTGCAAATTTACCTGGTAAAATGCGTTATGGCACAGTTGGGAAAATTTGGAAAGACGTTGAAATAAAAATTGCTGATGATGGTGAAATTATTGCAAAAGGTCCAAATATTATGAAAGGGTATTATAATAATGAAGAAGCAACAAAGGAAGTTATTGATTCTGAAGGATGGTTTCTTACAGGAGATATTGGTGAGTTAAGTGAAGATGGTTTTCTGAAAATTACTGATAGGAAAAAAAATATTATAATTACTTCTCAAGGTAAGAATGTCGCACCTGCAGCAATGGAAAATGCATTAGTGACATCTCAATATATCGAGCAAATTGTTACTATTGGGGATAAAGAGAGTTTTATTAGCGCATTGATAGTACCTTCATTTGAAAACTTAGAAATCTATTTAAATAATAAAGGTGTAAAGCTTTCTACCAATCAAGATATGATAAATCATAAGGATGTAGTAGAATTAATAGAAAAAGTTGTAAATGATGAAATGAAGAATTTTTCAAAGTTTGAGCGTATTAAGAAATTTAAGTTGCTTCCTGATTTACTGACTATTGAAAAGGGAGAACTCACTCCAACATTAAAAGTTGTAAGAAGAGTTGTTCTGAAAAATTATAAAGAATATATTAATCAAATATATGATCATGCTGAAACATTAAGCGAATAAAAAAAGAAAGTAAGTTAATTGGCAATAACGTATAAAGATGCTGGTGTTGATATAGATATTGGGAATCAAGCAATAAAAAAAATAAAATCACATGTTCAGTCAACATACAATCAAAATGTATTGACCCAAATTGGAGCCTTTGGAGGTGCATTTTTATTTGATAAAGATAAGTATAGTCAGCCTGTTTTAGTTTCCAGTGCAGATGGAGTTGGTACAAAATTAATAGTTGCAATTAAGCATAACAAGCACAACACAATAGGTCAATGTTTAGTTAATCATTGTGTGAATGATATACTTGCTTTAGGTGCACGTCCATTATTTTTTTTGGATTACTTTGCTGCTGGAAAGTTAAATAATGATGTATTTGAATCTGTAATTGAAGGACTTGCAAAAGCAAGTCGTGAGAATGGATGTGTTCTTATTGGGGGTGAGACTGCCGAAATGCCTGGAATGTATAATAATCAAGATTATGATTTATCAGGAACTATAGTTGGAGTCGTTGAGAAAGATTGTATTTTATCAAAAAAACCAGCTCAGACTGGAGATCTTTTAATTGGTTTACCATCAAACGGTCTGCATACAAATGGTTACAGCCTTGTCCGTAAAGTATTTGAAAAAGATTATAAATTTTCAGATTATATTGATGCATTCGGTCAAAATTTAGGTGATGAATTATTAAAAATCCATAAATCATATTTACCAATTTTAGATAAGATTATTAACAAAGATTGGTTGCACGGAGTATCTCATATTACTGGGGGTGGATTGGTTGAAAACACTAATCGTATTTTGCCTAAAGGTTTAGAACTTGATGTGAATTGGTCTGCTTGGGAAAGGCCAGAATTATTTAGTTTTATTCAAGAAGTAGGGGAAGTTCCAGAAGAAGATATGAGGAGGACATTCAATTGTGGTATTGGTTTAGTAGTAATAATTGCAAAAGATTATATTGAAGAATTTATGTTACACCTTGAACTTTTGAATGAAAAATCATTTTTAATTGGTACTGTAAAATAAATTAATGAAAATTAAAATTTATGGAGCTGGAACTTGGGGTACAGCACTCGCTGAATTATTAGTTCAGAATGGTCATGATGTGACTTTATGGCATTATAATATCGAATTTATTAAATATATAAAAAAAAGTTTAATTCATCCAAATTTAGACTCTCATCGTTTATCAAAAAAAATTGATTTTACTAGTCAAATTGATTTAAGCCATGAAATAGATTTTGTTGTAATTGCAATTCCATCACAGGCTATTCGTGATCTATTAGCTAAAATTAATTTTGATGAAGTTAGTCCAATTGTTGTGTCTGTATCAAAAGGGCTTGAAAATCATACTGGTAAAACAATATCACAGGTAATTTCTGAAAATCCAAATATTAAATATAATAAAATTTGTGTATTATATGGTCCGAGTCATGCGGAAGAAGTATTGAAGAAAATCCCGACAACCATTGTTGCAAGCTCTCCAAATAATCAAGTAGCAGTAAAGATTCAAGAAGCTTTTTCAAATCAATATTTTAGAGTATATCGAAATCCCGATACTATAGGTGTTGAGCTAGGAGGAAGTATCAAAAATGTTATATCTCTTGCAGCAGGAATTTGTAAAGGAGTTGGTTTCGGAGATAATACTATTGCAGCACTGCTAGTAAGAGGCTCAATGGAGTTAGCCAGTTTTGGTGTTAAATTAGGTGCTAAAAATAAAACTTTTTTTGGTCTTAGTGGTATGGGTGATTTGATTGTTACGGCGACAAGTAATTATAGTAGAAATCGTCAGGTTGGTGAATGGATTGGTGAGGGGGTCAAATTAGAACAAATTTCTAATAAGATGAATATGGTTGTAGAAGGTTTAGAAACTACAAAAGCAATTATGGTTTTGGCAAAAAAAAATAATATAGAGATGCCTATTTGTTCTGAAGTATATAAAGTAATTTTTGAAGGCAAAAATGCATTAGTTGCAATGAATAATTTGATGACTAGGGAATTAACTTTAGAATATGAAAATAATTAGAATTTGTTTTCACTACAGATATTTAAATAAATTTCTATGTTAAAAATTAAACATTATTATATATATTGAGCCCTCGTAGCTCAATAGGATAGAGCATTCGCCTCCTAAGCGAAAGGTTCCCCGTTCGATTCGGGGCGAGGGCACAAAATTAAATAACAGGATATTAAATGAGTAAAGACAAAGAATTATATCAAGATCCGATTAGAGAAAAATTAATTGGTTTTATTGAAAATGCATATGAGCAAAAGAATAGTATTTTAAACATTGTAATTGCGATAATCATTATAATTAGTGGTTTCAGCTTTTTTAATTATTCAAATACATCAAAAAATGACGAGGCCAATTCTGCATTTGGAGTTGCGCAAAATTCTTATATAAATGGATTACAGGATTTTGCTTTGATTGAATTAAAAAAAATAGCGGAAGATTATCCAGATGAAAGTGCTGGGAATCTCGCGAAATTATTTTTAGCTGCTGAATCTTTTAAAAATGGCAACTTCGAAGACGCGGATTCTGAATTGTTAGAAATAAGTGGTAAGTTTGAAGTAAACGCTTTAAATTCTAATATAAAGTCAATGCGTGCAGATATCGCTTTATCAAAAGGGAATTATGATGAGGCGCTCAATTTATACGAAGATGCTAAGAAAACATGTGAGATCTCTAGTTATAAAATAAAATATGAGATAGGAAGGTTGTTTGCATTGCAGGCTAAGGGTGAGCATGAGATGGTAGTTCAATTAGCAAACATATTACTTGATGATAGTGAAATTACTAATCTTAGTAAAAATAATTTAGAAGAGTTGCGAGCATATTCAAAGCATTTTTCAATGTAAACGTTTTGGATAATATCGAAAGAAATTATTAATATAGTTTACTTAGAAAGTGGGTCTTTTGCCCACTTTCTTTTTTATATTTAAAAATTTAAAACAAGGACTTCAACTTGGTCAATAAACACATTATTGAGGCATTTGTTGCAATAGCAAGAGAAAAAAACATAGATCGTACTAACTTAGGTACTATCATAGAAGAATTGTTTATGTCACTGATTCATAAAAAATATGGAGAAGATCGAGAAAATTTTAGTGTTATTGTTAATATGGAGAAAGGTGAAATTGAAATATACCAAGAAAAAACAGTAGTTGAAGAGGTATTTGATCCAGTTTGTGAAATTAGTATAGAAAATGCATTAAAAGAAGAACCTGATTTAGAAATTGATGACTTATATATCGAAATAATAGATCCTGCTGATTTTGGTAGAAGATTAATCAATACAGCAAAACAATTTCTTAGTCAGAAAATTCGTGAAGTTGAAAAAATGTCAGTTTACGATGATTACTTTAAAAAAGTGGGTGAAGTTATAATTGGAACGGTTCATCAGATTCAAAGAGATAATTTATTTGTTAATATAGATAAGGTTGAAATGAAGTTACCACGTAATGAACAAATTGACAATGATCGTTATAGAAGAGGTGATAATATTCGATCTATTATCAAAACTGTTGAGTGGTCTTCAAAAGGTCCAGAGATTATACTTTCACGTAGTGATAATGATTTTGTTAAAAAATTATTTGAAATGGAAGTACCTGAAGTTGAAGATGGAATAATAGAAATTAAAAGTGTATCCAGAGCTGCAGGCGATAGGTGTAAAGTTGTTGTTTATTCATCAGATAGACGAATAGATGCTGTAGGGTCATGCGTTGGAATGAGAGGTAGTAGGATTCAGGCAATTGTTCGTGAGTTAAATGGAGAAAAAATTGATATTATTAACTATAGCGATAGGCCTGAAATATTAATTTCTAGAGCTCTATCTCCTGCTAAACCTATTGACTTATATATCGATGAGGATAGACCTTATGTGGTTGCAGTTTTTGAAGATGATGAGTTACCAATTGCAATTGGACGAAATGGGCAGAACATACGTTTAGCCTCTGATGTTACTGGTTTTACCATTGATGCAGTAAAAAAATCTGATTATGAAGGTGAAAAGACAGAAATTTATTTAGATGAAGTCAATGGTATCTCAAATACTCAATTGGAAGAATTAACTAAATTAAATATTACCACCGGTAATGATTTTCTAGATGCAGAACGAAAATCATTACTTTCCATAAATGGTTTTGGTGAGAAAACAATAGATAAAATTGCTAAAAATATCTTAGAAAAAATCGAATTATTATCATTAGATACTGATGAAGAAGTTGAGGGTGATTCCTCAAATGATCAATTAGAGCAAAATACAGAAGAAGTGGAATCCTTATAAATTCAATGACTGAAGCCATAAAAAAGAAGCAAATTTTTAAAATAGCTAAAGAGCTTAATATATCCCATGATGATATAATTAGTTTCCTAGAGGGAAAAGATATTAAAGTAACAAGTCCTATGATGAAGGTTAATCCTGAAACTTACGAGCTTATTTTAAATGAATTTTCTAGAGAACGACAACAAGTTGATAGGTATAGAAAAGATCAGGCTAGAATGGCTGTTGTCGATACACGAAGAGTTGATTCCAAAAATGTTTCTGAAGTAGTTTTTAGTGAAAAAAATGATGTTAAAGAGCCAATTTCTCTTTCACTAAAAGAAAAAATTCAGGCAGAAAAAAATAGGATATCAAAAGCTAGAAAAAAAGAAGAAGATAGGCTTAAATTAGAACAAGAAGAGTTAGCTAAGCAAAAAGCAGAAAAAGAAAAAGTAGAAAAAAAGGTAGATAAGCTAAAAAAAGAAGAACCTAAAAATAGTTTAAAAATTGTTCGCTATGCTACTAAAGAAGAAAAAGATAAATTAGAGCAAGAAAAACAAGCAAAGATTGATTCAAAAAAACCAAAAAAAGATAAAGCTAAGAAAGAAAAGGTAAAGTTTGTACCTAAATCTACTGATAATCAAAAGCCTCAAAAGCCAAGAAAGTTAAAGAAAATCAATGTAGCCTCGATTGCAGATAAGATTAATCAGACTAGATTTGGTAAAGGTACATCAGAGAAAAAAACTAAAAAACCTGCGCTTCCAACTTTCGGACAAAAATTAAAGAAAAAAACCAAAAAACAGAAAAAGATAGAAACGATTGAGATTGAAAATTTAAATGAAAAAAAAATCATTCGTTTGCCAGAATTTACTTCTGTAGATGAGCTCGCGCAATCAATGGACGTTTCTGTTAATGAAGTCATAATGTCATGTATGACTATGGGTTTAATGGTAACAATTAATCAGCGATTAGAAATGGAACCGATGATGTTGATTGCTGATGAGTTTGGGTATGAGATTGAAACAATACAGGATGTCTCCGAAGAAATCGAAGAAATTGAAGTTGAAGATATAGAGGATGAAAATGCAACACCTCGTGCGCCAGTAGTAACTGTTATGGGTCACGTTGATCACGGTAAAACTTCATTATTAGATTATGTTCGAAGTGAGAATGTTGTAGCTGGTGAAGCAGGCGGTATTACTCAGCATATTGGTGCATATGAAGTAACATTGGAATCAGATAAAAAAATTACATTCTTAGATACACCTGGTCATGCTGCTTTTACCGCAATGCGTGCAAGAGGTGCTCAGGTCACAGATATTGTAGTAGTTATTGTCGCTGCTGATGATGCTGTTATGCCGCAAACTATTGAAGCTATTGATCACGCAAAAGCTGCTGGTGTTCCTATTGTAGTTGCAATCAATAAAGTGGATAGGCCGGAATCAAATGCTGATAAGATTAAACAGCAATTAACAGAGCAAAAATTAGTGGTAGAAGATTATGGTGGGAACGTTCAATGTGGTGAAATTTCTGCAAAAACAGGTATGGGTATACCTGAACTTCTAGATAAAATTTTACTAGAAGCAGAAATTCTAGATTTGAAAGCTAATGCAATTCTACCTGCAAAAGGTACGGTGATTGAATCTAGATTAGACAAAGGACTAGGAGCTGTTGCAACAGTACTAGTCGAAAAGGGAACTTTAAAGAAAGGTGATATTTTCATTTGTGGTACACAGCACTCAAAAGTTAGGGCTCTTTTAAATGAAAGAGGTGCTCGAATTGAATCTGCTGGACCTTCTGATCCTGTACAGGTTTTAGGATTTGAAGAAGTCCCTAATGCTGGTGATGGTTTAATTGTAATGAAAGATGAACGTGAAGCAAGAAGAATAGCTCTTCAAAGAAGTCAGCTAAAACGAGAAGCAGAACAGCATAGATTTAAGCATTTAACTTTAGATCAAATTGGTCAACAGATTTCTGACGGTGAGTTACAGAATTTAGATATTGTTGTTAAAGGTGACGTAGATGGTTCTATTGAAGCATTAAGTGATGCATTAATGGCATTATCAAATAAAGAAGTTGCTGTAAATATCATTCACCGTTCTGTTGGGATGGTTACAGAAAATGATGTGACCTTATGTACTGCTTCTGGAGCAATTATTCTTGCTTTCAATGTTGGTGTATCAAATGAAGCAAAGTATATCGCTAAGCAGAATGGTATTGAAATTAGGAATTATAGTGTTATTTATGATGCTGTAAATGAAGTGAAATTAGCTCTTGAAGGGTTGTTAAGACCTGATAAAATTGAAGAAGCTTTAGGTGTAGCAGAAGTAAGAAATGTATTTAAAGTTGGTCGTAAAGATGTAATTGCAGGTTCTTACGTTCAAACGGGTAAAGCAATACGTAATGCTTTATTGAGAATTGAAAGAGAAGGTGAAATTATACATGAAGGTAAATTAACTTCTTTAAAGCGATTTAAAGATGATGTAAATGAAGTTAACACTGGGTTTGAATGTGGTATTGCAGTAGATGGATTCAATAAATTTATTGAAGGTGATTTAATTAAATTTTATGAAATTATTGAGGTTAAGCGAAAATTAGCTTAGAATTTAATTATAAAGAAAAGCCTTATCAGCGTAAAGATAGGCTTGCTGATAAAATTAGAAAAATTCTCACAACAATTTTAAGAGAAAATTACAACCCAAATGGACTTGGATTAATGACCATTACAAGTGTTGAAATGTCATCTGATTTGCGTTTAGCAAAGGTATATGTAAGTTTTATTAACAATAAAAAATCAGTAAGTATTTTTGTTAAAGAATTAAACTCTAAAATAAAAGTATATAAATATCAAGTTGCACAGAAATGGCATGCTAAGTTTATGCCTAATATAGAGTTTTTTTATGATGATTCTTTAAAAAATGCTGAAAAAATCAATAAATTAATGAAAAATATTAATGAATGAAGTCCTTACTCAATCAATCGATTTAGTAGTTCCTTTTTGGAAGCCAGTAGAATGGTCCTCATTCGATGTAGTAAAAAAAGTAAGAAATCAAGTTAAACCAAATAAGGTTGGCCATTCTGGTACACTTGATCCTTTTGCAGAAGGTGTACTTGTATTATGTATTGGTGGAAAGACAAAAGAGTCAGGAAAAATAATGGCATTAAGAAAGGAGTATGTCGGTACAATTCAATTAGGTATTAAAACCGATACACTAGATTCAACCGGTGCAATTATAGATGAATCAAATGTTCCTCTTTTAAATATTAATAATGTAAGAGCTGTTTTAAATACTTTTATAGGTGATGGATTTCAAGTTCCACCTATGTATTCAGCTATTAAAAGGAACGGTATTCCTTTATATAAATTAGCAAGAAAAGGCATAACTGTTAAGCGAGATCCTAGAGCTATAAAGATTTATGATATTGAATTGTTAAATTTAGAAGACAATAAGATTATGTTTAGGGTGGAATGTGGTAAAGGTACTTATATTCGCACTCTTGCTGAAGATATTGCTAAAAAATTAAATACATGTGGTCATTTAATTCAATTATCTAGAACTAAGGTAGGTAATTTTTCCAAAACTGATTCAATTCAAATTGAGAATATAAATGAATGGATATCTACAATAGTTTAAAAAAAAAATCAAAACTACAAAATGTAGTAATGACAATAGGTACATTTGATGGTGTTCATTTAGGACATCTAAAGCTCTTTGAAATTTTAATTAAGAAAGCAAAAACTATTAATAGCGAATCAGTAGTTATTACTTTCGATCCACATCCACAACATGTAATTGGGAAAGGAATAAATCCAAAAAAACTTCTTACTGGAATAGATAAAAAAATTAAATTAATTAAAAAATTAGGAGTAGATCATATAATTGTCATTCCTTTTGACATTAATTTTTCTAGATTAACTGCCGATGAATTTTTGCGAGAAATAATTGTAAAATATTTTAAACCATGCTCGATTGTCATAGGTCATGACCATCATTTTGGTTATAAAAAAGAAGGTAATATTAAATTCTTAAATTCAAAAAAAAAACAATATCACTTTGAGGTTACTGAAGTAAAAGCTGATTTTTATAAAAATAAAATTATTAGTAGTACTTGGATAAGAGAATTAATAGAATCTAGGAATATAAAAAAAATTAATTTATTATTAGGTCGCAAATACTCAATAGAAGGGACTGTAACTAAAGGTGATGGTAGAGGTCGCTTAATTGGCTTCCCAACTGCAAATTTAAAAGTGCAAAATCTTATGCTACAAATTCCTGAAAATGGAGTTTATTTAGTACAATCATGGATAAAAAGAAAAAAATTTTTTGGTATGTGTAATATTGGTTCTAGACCAACCTTTGATTCGCAAAAAAATAAAGTTATAGAAGTTCATATATTTAATTCTAAACCAATGAATCTTTATGACAAAGAGCTGAAAATTGAATTTATTCAATTTCTCAGAGATGAACAAAAATTTGAGTCAAAAGAAGATTTGATTGACCAAATTAAAATAGATAAATCAATCTGCCATAAATATTTGGTAGATAAAGACATGGTAAAAAAAGGAGATAGTTTTTTTAATGTCAATTACAAGTGAAAAAACACAGGAACTCATAAAAGAGTTTGGTAGCAAATCTGAAAATACTGGTGATTCAGAAGTACAGGTTGCTATTTTAACTGAGAGAATTAATAATATTACTGAACATCTTAAATTAAATAAAAAAGATCATGCTGGTAGGAGAGGTTTACTAGGTCTTGTATCTAAAAGAAGAAGACTATTGAGCTATATTAAAAAAAGAGATTCGAAAGTATATATAGAAATTATTGAAAAATTAGGAATCCGTAAGTAGTTCATAGAAGAAAAGAGAAAAAATGATTAAGAAAGAAATACAGTATTCTGGCAGAAATTTAAGTTTAGAAGTTGGTCGAATTGCTAGGCAGGCAAATGGTTCGGTTGTTGTTACTCAAGGTGAAACAGTTGTCTTTGTTGCAGTTTGTGCAACTAAAGGAGATGCAGAAGATAAAGGTTTTTTTCCTTTGTCTGTAGATTATCGTGAAAAAATGTATGCTTCTGGAAAAATCCCTGGTGGATTTTTTAAGCGGGAAGCAAGACCATCTGAAATGGAAATACTCGCAGCAAGATTAACAGATAGGCCTTTAAGACCATTATTCCCTAAAGGCTTTTTTAATGAAACTCAGGTTATGATAAATGTATTATCCTATGATGGAGAAAATAGTCCAGATGTTCTAGGTACAATCGGCGCATCTGCAGCATTAGCGATATCAGATATCCCATGGAATGGACCTGTTGCCTCCGTTCATGTAGGTAGAATTGAAGGCGAAATAATTACAAGCCCTACAAAGACTCAAATGGAAGAAAGTGATTATGATATTATTGTCTCTGGTACTGAAGAGTCAATTGTTATGGTAGAAGGTGAAGCTGACTTCATTTCTGAAGGTGAATTGTTAGAGGCTATTAAAGTTGGACATGAAACAATTAAAGATTTAATAAAGTTACAAAAAGAGCTAGTAGTTGAAGTTGGCTCTGAGAAAAGAGAAGTTACTGAAATTAAAGAAAATGAAGAATTAATCGGGAAGGTTAAAGCTTTAATTGATGGAAAAGTTAGTCCTTTAAATGATCCTAAGGTCAAATTTCAGCGTTATCATGATATTAGTGAGTTTAAAACTAGTATTATTGACCAGCTCAAAGATGAATATCCTGATGATATAGGAAAAATTAAAACTTTAATTGATGATGCAATTACATCTGATTTGAGAGAGAGAACTTTAAATGGTACTAGGGCTGATGGGAGAGATACAAAGACCGTTAGAGATATTTCAATTTCAACAGAAATATTACCTCGTACTCATGGATCTTGTTTATTTACAAGAGGTGAAACTCAGGCTCTAGCTGTTGCTACACTTGGTGGTAAGCGAGATGAACAGATGTTAGATAATTTAGATGGATTAAATTATAAACCATTTATGCTTCATTATAATTTTCCTCCATACTGTGTAGGTGAAGTTAGGAGAATGTTTAGTACTTCACGTAGGGAAGTTGGTCATGGAAATTTAGCAGAGAGAGCAGTGAAAAAATCTTTACCATCAGATGAAGAATTTCCTTATACAATTAGAGTTGTATCTGAAGTTATGGAATCAAATGGATCGTCTTCCATGGCAACTGTTTGTGCTTCAACTTTATCATTATTAGATGCAGGTGTTCCATTAAAAGAGCCTATTGCTGGTGTTGCTATGGGATTAGTAATGGAAGATAACCAAAACTACGCTATCCTTACTGATATATTAGGAACTGAAGATCATTTAGGCGATATGGATTTCAAAGTTGCTGGTTCAAAAAATGGAATTACTGCAATTCAAATGGATTTGAAAATTGATGGATTGCCTTATGATTTATTAAAAGAAGCGCTAGCTCAAGCTAAAGAGGCTCGTTTTCATATATTAGATTTAATGAATGATTGTCTTGAGAAGGAAAGGCCTCAATTATCTCAATATGCGCCTAAAATTATGATGTCTACATTGCCGGTTGATATTATTGGTCAATTTATAGGACCAAGTGGTAAAAATATTAAGCAATTATGTGCTGATTATGAATGTGAGATTGATATTGCTGAAGATGGTAAAACAAATATTTTTGGTACAAATCAGGAAAAGCTTGATCAAGTAAAAGCTATTGTCGATAGTTATTCTATTAAGCCTGTAGTGGGTGAAATTTATAGTGGTAAAGTTGATAGGATAATGGATTTTGGAGCATTTATTGATATAACTCCTACAATTAGCGGTCTAGTACATATTTCTGCATTAGATTGGAAGCGAGTTGAAAAAGTTGAAGATGTTATAAAAGTTGGTGATGTAGTTGATGTGAAATTGATGGAAATTGATAACATGGGAAGATATAATTTAAGTATAAAGCATCTTAAAGAAAAACCTGAGGGATACGAGGAAAGACCGCCGCGAAAAGATAATAAGGGCGGAGGTGGTCGAACTGGAGATCGTCATCATTCCAGAAAAAATCAAAGAAAACGCTAATATTAGAGGCAGATAGTGATAATAGGTGTCCCCAGTGAAATAAAAAATCATGAAAATCGCGTTTCTATGCTACCTTTTGGAGTTGAAGAGTTAACTCGGAATGGTCACCAAGTTCTTGTAGAGAAATCAGCAGGGGTTGGTAGTGGAATATTAGATGAAGAATACATATCTGTAGGCGCCGAAATTGTGGATACTGCATTAGAAGTATTTGATCGATCAGAGATGGTTGTAAAAGTAAAAGAGCCTCAGCCAGTTGAACTAAAAATGATTCATAAAAATCAGATTATCTTTACTTATCTTCATTTTGCTGCAAATAGAGAATTAACACTAGGTTTTATGAAAACTAAAGCTATTGCTATAGCTTATGAGACAGTTCAATTAAAAAATGGTCAATTACCACTTTTAGTTCCTATGAGCGAAGTTGCTGGTAGAATGTCAATTCAAAATGGAGCAAAAGTATTAGAAGCGAATATGGGTGGTAGAGGTTTACTTCTTAGCGGAGTACCAGGAGTAGAACCCGCAACTATTACTGTTATAGGTGGAGGAGTTGTTGGGACTAATGCAGCTAAAATTGCTGCAGGTCTTGGAGCAAAAGTAAACATTATGGATATTAATCCTTCAAGGTTAAAGTATCTTGATGATGTTATGCCTACAAATGTATTTACAATATATTCTAATAGACACAACATTTTAAATATTCTCCCGAGAACAGATTTACTTATAGGTGCTGTATTAATCCCTGGTGCAAAGGCTCCTAATCTTGTTACAAGAAAAATGTTAAATCTCATGAAGCCAGGAAGTGTTATAGTCGATGTTGCTGTTGACCAAGGAGGATGCGTGGAAACTTGTAAACCTACCACACATGAGAAACCAATTTATAATGTTGATGGTATAATTCATTACTGTGTTGCAAATATGCCTGGAGCTGTACCTTATACTTCTACAACTGCATTAACAAATGTAACTTTTCCTTATGTTAAGCAAATAGCAGATAAAGGGTTCAAATCAGCTATGCAAAGTAATCATTCACTTTTACTTGGATTAAACTCTATAGAAGGTAAAATCACACATAAAGGAGTTGCGGAAGCATTTGGATTAGAATATTTTAAACCTGAAAGTTTTATTAATTAATACCTAATCATTGCAACATAAAATAAAATCTCCGTAAGTTAAAGCAATACTTTAAGTAATAATCAATGGTATAATCTTGGAAAAACTCTATCATTCAATAAGTGAAGTTTCAAATATGCTTGGACTAAAACAATACGTGTTACGTTATTGGGAAACTGAGTTTCCAAGTATTAAACCCGATAAAAATCGAGCAGGAAATCGTGTTTATAGAGAAAAAGATATTAATAATTTTAAAATTGTTCAAAAGCTACTACATGAAAAAAAATATACTATTAAAGGTGCAAGACAATATTTAAAAGATATAAAAAAGAATCCAATTCCTGAGCAGGATTCTAACAACGCACAAGCAAAAATAGATTCAACTTTAGATTTAAAGACTCTTAAGAAGATTAAATATGGTCTAACAGATCTTCTTGATACAATTCATAAATATAAATAAATCGGGACGTAGCGTAGTCCGGTAGCGCACTTGACTGGGGGTCAAGGGGTCGTCAGTTCAAATCTGGCCGTTCCGACTAGAATAAAGTCTTTATTTACATAGTAATTAAAGACTTTATATATCTAATTTTTAGGATTTCTGCTTTAATTATACTATAATTTGTAAATTAGATTGATTGATTACTTTAAGAATGACTAGGATTTTTCATTAAATAAAATGATATATAAGCTGATTTCATTTTAGACAAAATAATTTCAACTATTCTATTAAATAATATGTCTAAAAATATAAAGAAAAAATGGAATACAGATAATTCCTATTTGGAATTGCCTTCCAAATTATATACAAAACAGTTACCTGAAAAATGTTTTAATCCAAAACTATTGTATTATAATTATGATTTAGCAAAAAGGATTGGGTGTGAATCTTTATCTAAATCAGAAATTTTAGATATTTTTTCAGGAAATAAATTATCAAAATCTCATACATCAATTTCTCAAGCTTATGCAGGACATCAGTTCGGTCATTTTAATATTTTAGGTGATGGTAGAGCTGTTTTACTATGTGAACAGATAGCACCAGATAATATTAGATATGATATTCAATTAAAAGGTTCAGGTCAGACGCCATATTCAAGACGTGGTGATGGAAAAGCAACCATAACATCAGTCTTACGTGAATATTTAATGAGTGAAGCAATGTTCTATTTAAATATTCCTACAACAAGAAGTCTGGCTGTTATAGAGTCAAGTGAAAAAATATTCAGAGAAAAAGTATTTAATCGTGGTATATTGACTCGAGTATCTTTAAGTCATATAAGGTTTGGAACGTTTGAATTTGTAAGAAAATTTTGTACAAAAGATGAAATGGAAATATTTATTAAGTATGTAATAAATAGGCACTTTCCGCAGATTTCTAATTCTTGTACTCCTGTTTTAAATTTTTTTGAATTAGTTATGCAAAAACAAGTTGATTTAATTGTAGATTGGATGAGAGTAGGTTTTATTCATGGTGTAATGAACACTGATAATATGAGTATCCCTGGTGAAACTATAGATTATGGTCCCTGTGCATTTATGAACATATACAATCCAGATACAGCTTTTAGTTCAATTGATGTAAATAGACGATATTCGTTTGGCAATCAGCCAAAAATTACTTTTTGGAATCTAAATATACTTGCTAATACACTAATTCCATTAATTTCAAATAATGAAGAGAATTCAAAAAAAATAATTAGAGAGAGAATGGATAAATTCCCAACAATATTTAAAAACTCCTGGTATAATATGATGTTTAAAAAATTGGGAATTATTAGTTCAGATAATGAAGATAAAATTTTAGTAAAATCATTATTAAGAATTATGGAAAAGTATAAATTAGATTATAATAATACTTTTGCTGCATTAACGATGGATAATAGTTCTGTTGATTTTTTTTTAAAAATAAATGAATTTAAAAATTGGAAAGAGCGATGGAAGAACCGATTAAACAATAGTAGTAAAAGTTTGAAATCAATGAAGAAACAAAATCCTATTATAATTCCAAGGAATCATTTAGTAGAAGAAGCATTAGAAAATACTATAAATGGTGATTTTACTAATTATAATAATTTATTGAATCTTATTTCAAAACCGTATGATTACAATAAGTCAGATTGTAATTTACAAACTACTCCAAAAGGTTTTGATGATTCATACAGAACTTTTTGTGGTACGTAGCTCAATTTAATTACTTTATATTAAAAATATAATTTATTAATTTTTTTTAATTTTAAATTAATGCTAGCGTAGTAAAAATTGAGTTATATAATCAGATATCGAAGAATAATTTGATTTAATATTGAATATATATCTTAATAAACTGTCCATTAAAAAAGCTATAACAAGCTCCTTAAAAGACGGAGCTTGTTATAATTAGGAATTTATGAATATTGGTGGTGCGATTTTCTAGGAATCTGATTTTGCTGCAGACCATATAACTAGTCCAAAGGCTGCTTTATTAACCAAATCTGCAAAATTATATATTATATTCGTTAAGCTTGGATCATTACCAGGTGAATTTAGATAATATCCAATTGGATAAATAGCCCAACCAACTAATACTATAAACCTTAAAGCTTTGAATGCTTTTTGACCAGCTTGACTTCCACTATTAGTGCTTTCATTTGCAGCTTCTCCAAAGAAAATTAAATATAAAATTCCAACCCAACCAAGCATTCCAATCGCAAATGCCGGAATTCTTGACATTAATTCAGCTTCACCTAAAAAGCCAAATACTAACATTACCAAAGATGAACCTAAAAGTTTCCAAAATAAACTTTTACTGACAACAGTTACAGCAGCTAATATGAGGTAGAATTCTACAATTTGTAATGGTACAGTGATTAACCAATCTACGTATCGTAAAACTAATGGAGATTGTCCTGTCTCAAAAAAGTATTTCGACATATATAAGTAATGCCAAAACGCTATACCTGTTACAAGCATCGCAACTGTTATTGAAGTTTTCCATTTGGCTGATACTTCATTTCTTTCAACATAGAAGAATGCTGTACAGGCTAACATTGAAGCTGTTGCAAACCAGAATGAAAAGTTTACGATGAAATTTGGGTTATTTACGCTAAATAAATCCATTTATATCTTATCCTTTTTAATTATTAAAATTGAACTATAATTTAGTGATAATTAAAATATCATAGCAAGATATTTAGAGCGAAATGAGCGTTATAATTTAAAAGAGATATTTGTTAATAGTTTTATCTCATAAATTAATATTAAAATGGTTATCAAATTTAAAAATTAAAAGAAAATATTGGATTACAACTTATAACTTCAAATCAAAAATTGATTTAAAAATTTTTATAAAAAGAATTAATAGACTATTAATAATCAGAATAAAAAATATTTTAAAATAGTAATGTCAAATAAAAAAAATATAAATTGTATAAGTTTTAGTTAAGTACCAAAAGGAATAACTAACTCTCAAAAAAAACTTTTTAAAGTTTTTGAAAAGAAAATTAAAAAATAAAGAGGTGAAGTTGATTAATGGTTTAAAATATTATAGAATATTGAATTCAATAATTTTATGGATTATGATTTTTTGAATATTTTAAGTTAAAAAATATATATGAAAGAATTAGGGTTCTGTATATTTAGTCTTCAGCCTATATCTAAAGGTTTTTATTATAAAAAAGTATTTTTGTTATAACAGTCTTTCATTAAGTCTAAGTATTTAAGACTGATTTTCTATTTTCTCCTTTGATATTTTTCATGACTGCTTTTGCCCATGAATTATCTTCTTCACGCTTTATTTTTTTTATACAATATCCTATGATTCTTTTGGCTGATTCGTTTGAAATTCCACAATCGATTAATTTTAGTATTCTCGTTTTTTCAATATTATTTAAAAATTTACTATTTGAAAGATATTCTAATTTTTGTATTTGATCGATACTCGCATTCTCTCTATTACTATCTGCAATACTGTTTTCAAATTTGTTTTTCATTTTATTTTTCCTATGTTAATTTATTAAACGCTCAAAACGCTTGTAATAATTTATGAATAATTTATTAATTAATCAAAATCGATTATATAATTCTTTTTTAGTAATTTAGTAATTTAAATATTGATTATGAGGTGATAATAAAATTAAAATAAGGTTGATTAATTGATGAAAATTAATTAATATAAATGTAATGTTTGAGCAAATTAAAATAAATAATAAATCATATGATATTACTAAAACTAGGAAATTAGATTTATTTTTAGAAAGTGAATATATTCCTGATGATATTCAAATACTTCAAAATTTAACATATTTGAAAATTAGGTCTAGGAATAAAGTTAGCTATCTACCTGATTTTATATATGACTTTAAGGAGTTAATTTTCCTAGATTTATCACACAATCAAATTCCTGGAAAAATAGATGAAAAAATAATAAATTTAAAAAAATTAAGAACATTAAATTTAAGTAATAATAATTTAAAAGGTACTATTCCTGTAAATATTGGTTATTTGATAAATCTTAAAAATTTAGATTTAAGTAATAATAACATATCAGGAGAAATACCTGATACACTAGGTAAATTGTCTAAAATATGGCATATAAATTTATCTAAAAATGATTTAAATGGCGAAATCCCACTATCTCTATATAATTTATTATTTAAAAAAAACTTACCACTAAATACAATATTTCATGAAAATAATTTTTCATATATTTTAGAATGATATTAGTAAACTTATCAACAAATACAAAAATATAATATAATTTACATGTAAATATATTATTTACAATTTATTGTACAGTAAGAAATTAAATTCTAACAAATTTAATAAATATTTTTATTAATGGTTAATATAAATAAGTTTGAAGTGCTAATATAAAATTTCATTAACAAATATTTAATTTATACTTTTGAAAAATATGTTTTTAAATAGATTAAGAAAAAATAAAATAAAAACAATAGAAATTGATTCTGCTATAAAAGTATCTAATGCTATTTGGATTGATGTAAGATGCAATAGAGAATATAATAAGGGCCACTATACAAAATCAAAAAATATTCCCTTGTTTAGTGATATTGAGTTTGATCATTTAGGCAAGGTTTATAAAAAGTATGGTAAAAAGAAAGCTATTAAAATTGGTTATGAATTTATTTTAAAATCAAAGCTCAATACCTTAAAACAGATATCTAATTATAAAGAAAGTAAATTATTTATTTATTGTGCTAGAGGTGGATTAAGAAGTAGAGCATTTTATTATTTATTATTTGAAAATAATTATGACTCACAAATTATTAATAATGGTTATAAAGCGATAAGAGGTTCAGTATTTGATTCATTTTACGAAAGGAAAAGAATCATGCTAATCGGTGGCTACACCGGTTCAAATAAAACTTTGATAATTAATCAAATGTCAAAAAATAATATTAATACTATCAATTTAGAAAAACTTGCTAATCATAAAGGATCTGCATTTGGAGATTTGGGTATTGAGAGCCAGGCTACCCAACAACAATTTGAAAATGATTTATCATATTATTGGCTTAGATTAAAAAAAAATAAAACAGTATTTATAGAGAGTGAAAGTAGAACAATAGGTAAAGTTGTAATACCGGAACAAATTTGGCATCAAATGAATAATTCATTTTATTTAAGAATAAATATGAGAATAGAAAGAAGAATTGAAAATTTAATTAGTGAATATGGCAATTTTTCATCAGAACAATTAAAAATAAGATTAGAAAGAATTTCGAATAAATTAGGTGATAAAAATTATAAAATCGCTTTGAAGTACATTAAAAATGGTGATTTAGTAGAATTATGTAATTTATTACTAAATAATTATTATGATAAAATGTATAACTATTCTGTAAATAAAAGAAAAACAAAAATATCAGAATTAAATGTAAAAGATGAATCAATTATGGAAATAATTAGCTTAATAACAATTTTTGATAATTTTAAAATTAAAACTTAAAATTAATGAAGATAATCATTTTCAAGTTATTTATAAATTTACTTTTTAGTCAATCTATATTAATTAATGAATTTTTAGCATTAAACACTACTATTTATCCTGAAATGGTAGATTTTGATGATTATACAGATTGGATAGAGTTATACAATACAGAGGATTCAATAATTATTTTAGATAATTTCTTTATTACTGATGATTCAAGTAATCTAACGAAATGGAAAATTCCAGATGGTACTCAAATTAATAGCCAAGACTTTTTAATTCTTTGGGCTGATGATTACAATGAAATACCTGGTGAGGATTATATACGTCCATACTGGCCTTGGGATGACTTTACTACTATTAACTTACATACAAATTTTAAATTAAAAAGTTCTGGTGAAGAAATATATTTATCTAAAGCCAATCAAGTTGAAAGTTCTATTTTGATTAGTCAAGGTGCTGAATGGAAGTATTTAGATTCTGGAGAAGATCTTGGTTTACAATGGATTCAGTTAAGTTTTAATGATAGTGATTGGAATACAGGTTATGCTGAATTAGGTTATGGTGATGGAGATGAAATTACAACATTAACGTATGGTTTAGATGAAGATGAAAAATATATTACTTCTTATTTTAGAAAATCATTTTTCGTTGAAGATAGTCAAGATTTTGAATTTATAATACTAAAAATCAAAAGAGATGATGGTGCTATTATCTATATCAATGGAGAAGAATCTATTAGAACAAATATGCCTAGTGGTATTGTAGAATATGATACTTATGCAAATTCTACTATTTCGAGTGATTCTGAAGATTATTTTCTTGAATACCAGATAGCCTCAAATAATTTAAATTTAGGCGAAAATTTAATAGCTGTTGAAATTCACCAAGTAAGCCCTGCAAGTTCAGATGTTAGTTTTGATTTATCTTTAGAAGGTAAAAGATATAATGAAATTGAAATTGTAGATTCAGTACTTTTTGATATACAGTTCTCAGATGTTTCGTATGGTAGATTGGATGGTGG
The DNA here is from genome assembly GCA_002689995.1 of Fidelibacterota bacterium. Lineage (GTDB taxonomy): Bacteria > Fidelibacterota > Marinisomatia > SCGC-AAA003-L08. The sequence continues at coordinate 13,604 of NZIV01000036.1, read as the reverse complement.
CTGGACATACCTTGCTGAGCCTACACCAGGTTATATTAATAATAATAGTGGAATAAATATTATGAATATATCTGGTAGAGTATCACCCTCTTTAGAAAGTGGATTTTATAATAGTCCTCAACAGGTTATTCTCTCTACTGACAACCACTCTGAGTTAATTTATTATACTTTAGATGGATCAAGACCTAGTAGTAATGCAAATTTATATTCAAGTCCAATATATATTGAAAATACAACTATTTTGAAAGCTAGATCTTTCGATAGTGATAAGTTTCCTAGTGATATACATACTTCAACTTACTACATAAATGAATATAGCTCTTTACCAATTATTTCATTAATTGCTGAGCCCGAAACACTATGGGATGAAGATATTGGTATCTACGAAAATGAATATAAGCAACGAGAAATACCTGTAACTATAGAGTATTTTTCTCAAAACATGGAATCAAAATTTAAAATAAATGTAGGTGCAAGGTTGGGTGGTCTTAATATCTGGACAAAAGCACAGAAGCCATTTACTATTTATACTCGAAATCGTTTTGGTGATGAATATATAAATTATCAAATTTTTGAAAATAAACAGATAGCAAATTTTTCTAGAATTGTATTTAGAAATGGTGGTGATGATTGGGAGGAAACATTAATTAGAGATCCTATGACCGAGAGTTTAGTAAATGGTATGATGGATTGTGGATATATGGCATATAAACCATCATCATTATTTTTAAATGGTGATTACTGGGGTATATACAACATAAGAGAAAAATTTGATAAACAATATTTTGCTGAAAATTTTAATGTAGATCCAAATAATATTGATCATTTGGAGTATACATCAACTCAATCAGGGACTCAATTAATGGTTGTTGAAGGTGATTTAGAACACTATGAATCAATGATAGATTTTGTGTCCAATAATAATTTAAATACACCTGAAAACTATGATAATTTGAATGAATTAATGAATATTGATAGTTTCATTGATCATATTATTATGACTGTTTTTGTTGCAAATACCAGTTGGGGGCATAATAGAGAATGGTGGAGACCAAGATTAGATAATGGTAAATGGCAATGGTTAATCGTTGACTTAGATAGAGGATTTAACATACACAATACTTATACTAATCTATTAGATAATTTAATTGAGGATTATGAGCTTTTCAACTATTTATTAGCTTGTGAACAATTTAAAGATAGATTTATACAGCGTTCTGCTGTACATTTAAATAATACATTTCATGCTAATAGAATTGCAGAAATTGTAGATAGTTTAAGCAGTAATATTAGCTTAGAAATGCCTAGGCATATAGAACGATGGGGGAACGAAGGAAGTATTTCTTCAATGAATAATTGGCTAAGTGAATTAGATGAAATTAATCAGTTTTCAGAGTATAGAAATGTTACCGTTCAAAATCAGTTTATTAATGAATTTGATTTAGATAGTTTAGTTCAAATTTCTGTTAATATACAACCTTTAGAATCTGGATTAATAAAATTAAATGGTGTTAAAATCAGTAATTTAATTGAATCTCAAAATTATTTCAAAAATATATCTATTACAATTGAAGCTCAACCTAGGCCAGGCTATCAGTTTGTTGGTTGGACTAACGGGTTATATCCCAATGAAATAACATATGATTGTATTTCTGACAGTACTTTTACTGCCATTTTTCAAGTATCTAATGAACTGATTATACCCGAAGTAATAACCGAAAATACTATTTTAAATAATCAAGAATATAGTGCAGTTAATGACATTTTTATACCTTCAGATATATCTCTTGTCATAAATGAGGGTGTAAAAATAAAAATGCCTCAATCATGTAATATTCTAGTTGAAGGAAAATTAATAGTAAATGGGACCGAGCAAAACCCCGTCGAAATTATTTCTCATAATTCAGATGAAAATAGTCGATGGGGGGCTATTTGCTTTAATAATGATATTGACACATCAATTATTTCAAATTTAAAAATATCGGGCGCATCATCTGGTCTTGACCCAATGATTCATCATGGCGCAATATCGAGTATTAATTCAAATTTAATAATTGATAAATTAGAAATGGATGATATCCAATTTCCAGTATATATAAATGGAGGTTATTTGAATATAAATAATAGTTCGATTACTTCCCAATATATTTGTGATTTCATAAATGTTAAAAATGGTAAAGCTTTAATTGAGAACTCAAATTTTTACGGACAGAATGCTCCTGATACAGATGCTATAGACCTTGATAATGTCAGCGATGGTATTGTTAAGAATAATCGGATTTATAATTTTTCAGGTACAAATTCTGATGGAATAGATATTGGTGAAAGTTCTAATAATATCAATATTGTCTCTAATAAAATATATCATATTACCGATAAAGGAATTTCAGTTGGTCAGAAATCTAGTATCAACGTGGAAAAAAATTTATTTGTTGGCTGTAGTAAAGGTATTGCTATAAAAGATAGTTCATATGCCTCTGTAACTAATAATACTTTTTTTAATAACGATACTTCGATATTATGTTTTGAAAAAAATGAAGGTTCAGGAGGTGGTTTTGCAGATGTAGTAAATACAATTTTATCGCAAAGTAAATCTTTGAGTATTTATGATGATGAATTATCTTTAATTAATATAAGTTATTCAATCTCTGACACTGAACCCATAAATGGTTTTGCAAATTTATATTCAAATCCTTTATTTATTGACTCATCAATATATAATTTTGAATTAGATCAAAATTCTCCATGTATAAATAATGGTGATCCTAGTTTTCAAATTACGGAAAACGATTTACTAAATGATATGGGAGCTTATTACTATTATAGTGCCGAAGATTACCCTTTTGAAATTCCTGATATAGAACTCAAAACTATTAAAATTAATGAATTTTTAGCCGATAATCAAAGTTTGAGTTCTGATGAATATGGTGAATTTGATGATTGGATTGAGATATATTATAATCTCAACGATACAATAAATATGGGTGAATATTTTTTGACTGATGATTACTCAATTCCTGATAAATGGATGCTTCCAAATTTGGATATATACGGAGAAGGTTATTTGCTTATTTGGGCAGATGATAATGAGGGGCAAGGCGACTTGCATACAAATTTTAAATTATCTTCTAATGGTGAAGAAATCGCTTTATTCGATACTAATTTTAATTTAATTGATTTTGTTTCTTTTGGACAACAATTACCTGATATTTCATATGGAAGAGAAGTAGATGCATCATATTATTGGCAATTATTTGATAATCCAACACCAGGGTTCTCAAATAATTCACTGCCGCTATTTGGAGATGTGAATAATGATGGCGAAATCAATGTATCTGACATCATAATTCTAGTTAATATTATTTTAGGAATTAATGAAATAGAAGATTATGCAGATTTAAATCAAGATGGAATTATAAATATTATTGATATTCTTCAAATTGTAAATATTATTATTTCAGTTATTAGTTTTGATGCAAATGAAGCGATTATATCTTTAGATGATGAATCATTGTTTATCTATGCGGATGGATATATAGGTGGAATTGAAATGACTCTAGTACACGATTTAGAATTTGAAATTGAATTAATAGACAATGCTTTATTTTCAAAATATGTGACAAATGAAAATATCACTAATTTATTAGTAGTTGCACCGAATGATAATAAAATATTTTCAACCAAAAATAAATATAAAATTGATGAAGTTAAAGTAACTAATAGTAAGCAGTATATCCGCTTGAATGAATCCAATAAATTCAAACTACATAGTGTATATCCTAATCCATTTAATCCAATTACTAATATTGGATTTTCTACATCCTATAATTTACCTGTTTCTTTGAAAATATATAATTTAAAAGGTAGAGTAATAGAGATACTTTCTAATCAAATTTATGATTCTGGTTACTATGAAATATCTTGGAATGCATCTAAATATCCGAGTGGTATTTATTTTATTAAAATTGATGCAGGCGATTTTACAAAAACACAAAAACTGATGTTAATAAAATAGAGCGAATATGGTTAGACCATTCCATATAGCAATTCCTGTATCTAATTTGAACAAATCAATATTATTTTATAAGGATATTCTTGGTTGTTCATTAGGTCGAAGAAGTGATAGATGGGTTGATTTTAATTTTTATAATCATCAATTAGTTATTCATCAAAGTGACTATATAGAAAATAAAATATATAATGAAGTAGATGCAAATGACATCCCAATACCTCATTTCGGAGTTATTCTTGAATGGAATGAGTGGCATGAATTATCTAATAAAATCAAAGGGAAATTAAAATTTATAATAAAACCTTATATTCGTTTTAAGGGAAATAAAGGAGAACAAGCAACAATGTTTTTTTTAGATCCTGACGGACATGCTTTAGAATTTAAAGCATTTAAGAATGATAGTATGATATTTGAACATTAATATAATTGTATATTAACGAAAATAAAAATTTCTCATTATAAAGTTTCATAGTATAAGTTCTTTTTTACTTTAAATGGGTAAAATTAATAGGAACATAATAAATTAAATCAATAAATTTTCATGATGAGCGATATGAGCGATATGGTTTTTTAGTTTATGTTTAAATTAAATTTAATTAAATATTATTTAAAGTATAATCAATGAAAATAGATTCAAATTTTATTTTTCAATTAACTTTATTGACGAATGCATTATTAGTTTTGTTAATAATAATGACCCAAAAAATCAATTATCCTCTTTTCCTGTATGTTCGTTCTGAAGATTTTAATCAATATCATAATTTTTACACAAATGCAGTGACTAAAATAGTATTACCATTGATGGCTATTGAAATGGTATCCAATTTGTTCCTCTTATTAATAAATTATAATAATATTTATTTCTTCAGTCAGATAATTATTTTTTTAATATGGCTTAGTACGTTTTTTATACAAGTTCCGTTACATAATAAAATTAATAAAAATTATGATGAATTATTAGTAAAAAAACTTATAAAAAGTAATTGGATTCGTACATCATTATGGTTTTTAAAATTTTGTTTATTATTTTACTTTTATAGAGGTTTTTAAAAATATGGATACAATAGATCATATTGCAGTTCAGGTTGAAAATATAGAAGATTCATTAAATTGGTACTTAAGTCATTTTAAATGTCAAAAACTTTATTCTGATGGTACNTGGGCTTTAATTGAATTTAAAAATACAAAACTAGCTTTAGTTAAAAAGGAACAGCATCCAGCTCATATTGCAGTAATTGATGATTCAATATTAGATGATGATGATATAACAACTCATCGTGATGGTTCTAAATCAAAATATATTAGTGATATTGATTTAAATTACATAGAATTGATTTCATATGATTAAGTTCATTAATTCTAATTTTATTCCTATTTATAAATGATAAAGATTTTACAAAATAGGACATTTTTATTCTTTTTTTTGGGTAACATTATTTCACTTATTGGATTCGGATTTAATATGATCGCTGTAAGTTGGCTCGTATTAGAAAAAACAGGTTCTGAATTTACTCTAGGAAAAGTTATAGCGATTTCAACTCTACCAGGTTTAGTTATATCTATTTTTACAGGATATATAATTGATAAATTTAATAGAAAGTTTTTATTGGTATATTTGGATATAATTAGGGCTTTTATTATTATTATTTTTCTTATTTATCTAAATTTTTATCAATTTAATATTAAATACTTGTACCCTCTTGTCTTCTTTATGGGAATATTTAATTCAATTTTTTGGTCTACTGCACAAGCGTTTGCACAAGAAGTTGTTAGTAAAAAAGATTATTTTAATGCAAATAAATTATTATCCGCAAGTTATCAAATAGGTTCAATTTTAGGGGCTGGTATTGGGGGAATAGTTGTGCATATCTTTAATCCATTTAATGCATTATGGATAAATTCGTTTACATATATTGTATCCGCAATTTTGATATTTATTGCTCCATATATTCATCAAAAAAAGGAAAATCTAGATAATAATTTTTTGAAATCAAATTTTAAAGGTATAGAATATTTGTTTAATAAAAAGAAATTATTAACGTTGCTTACAACAACTATAATGTCTGACGTTGCTATTTGGGGAGCATTATCAGTTTTAACTTTATCAATCTCAATACAAGTATATGATAAAGGCACTTGGGGATATGGATTATTAGATGGATTCTATGGAGTGGGTGCTTTATTTTCAGTAATTTTAGTAGGTTTTTGTACTAAATATTTAAGTCGAAGGATATTGTTAAAAATTTGTTATTTATTTTCTTTTATAGCCTTATTCTTGTCAGCAAAAATGGCTTCAATATTTATCGCTAGTATATTTTTTTTAATTTTAGGATTGTGTAATAATTCTGCCCGAATTATTGTAAGAACAATATTAATGGAAAATGTTAAGAATAATATTATGGGCAGAGTACAAACCTTTTTAGGTATTTATACTAGATTATTAGTTGTATTTAGCTCATTATTTTGTGGATATTTAATAGAAAAATATAATATTGAAATATCAGTGATTTTTACATGCTTTCATTACTTTATTGCTTTTTCAGGAGTTTGGCTAATTAGTTACCAAACCAAAAAATCATTCTCTTTTAAATGAAATTAATTTAAAATATAAAAATGAAAAAAATTTTAATAATAGGTTCTGGAATATCTGGTTTATCTTGTGCTTATTATCTTCAAAAAAATAATTACCTAGTAGAGTTATTTGAAAAAAATACTTCAGCTGGAGGACGAGTTAGTTCTGAATATGAAAATAATTTTATTTTTGACGTAGGATTTCAAGTATTACTAAATAATTATAATGAATTAAGGAAAATAAATTTATATGATGAATTAGATATTAAATACTTTAATTCTGGAGCTTTTATATTTAATAAAGGTAAATTATTAAATGTATATAGTCCTATTTATCATCCTATTAAATTTCTTTTATCAAATTATAGAGAAATTTTCAAANTTAAGGATATATATAAACTAATTTCTTTATTTTTTATTAAACATAGTAAATCTAATTTTTCTAATACAAGAGATTTTGTGAATAATATGTTTAGTAAAACATCCTTAAATCTATTTTTCTATCCATTTTTTAGAGGTGTATTCTTATCAAAAAATCTGGATACTAGTCTCTCATTTTTTTTAAAGATTATAAAGAAATTTACTTTTGGTAGAGTTGGACTTCCATCAAATGGTATGGCAGAAATATCTAAAAAAATTATCAAGTTAGGAAATCTAAAAGTTAATTATGAATTTGAATTAAATAGGATTTCAGAAAATAAAGCATATTTTAAAAATGGTTCTATTATAGAATTTGATAAGATTGTTTTTGCTATGCCCTTAGCTGAAATAAATCAAATTATAAATATTGATTTAGCGCTTCAATACCATGGTAATTTTACATGTTATATTAAATCTGAAATAAATAAACTTGGAAAAACAATGCTACTTGTTTCGGAAGAAGACTTTGAAATTAATTCAATACAATGTTTATCAAATATATCAAAAAAATATTTAAAAAGTGAAGAATCTCTATATTCTATATCATCTCTTAACGTTAATGTAGATATTGATAAAATAAAATCTGAATTTTCTACTATAATGGAAATAAATCAAGATGATTTTTCTATTATTAAGGTATACAGAATTGAATCTGCATTGCCTAAAAATAAAGAAAATATAAAAAATATTGATAATATATATTTTTGTGGGGATTGGAATATTGAGCCATCTATAGATGGTGCAATGAAAAGTGGTAGATTAACAGCTACTAAAATTATAAATTAAGTCGTAACTTGATTTGCAATATCCATAGTTTTTGAAATGGAAAAAAATTATAATAAAATCAAAAAATTAATTGTAAAAATTAAAATATTACAGGGTAAATTTTATGAAAACTAAATTGATACAAATTGTCTTTTATATTTCTTATTTTCTTCATGGTCAAAATCCATTAGATAATTATCTTACAGGCAATTATAGTTTTAATGTCATTGGTGATTTTAATGATGGTATTGATAGACCTCGTGATTTAGATTTCCATCCTACAATGAGCAATCAATTATGGGTTTTAAATCAAGGTGAAGATGTTTATTTAAATAATACAGAATATATAACAAATATTTGTATACCTAGGAACATAGATTTAACTTTTACAATTTATGACTCTCATGGAGATGGAATTTGTTGTGAAAGTGGTAATGGGTCATATCAAGTATCTGTATGTGATTCTACTTATGCATTTGGAGGTGATTTTGAAAGCAATGAAACAACTTCATTTATGCCGAATAATTACTGTGATAATTCTTGTCCTNAAGATCAACTAGAATTAGAAGTTATTATAAATACCGATGATTGGGCTAAGGAAACATCATGGATTTTAGAGAATACATATTCTGAACAAATATATGCTAAACGATTGCAATCAGGTGGTAGTACAGTTATATACTTTGATGTGGGATTAAACAGTCAGACTTCTGAATATAGAAAAGATTCTTATTCTCGTCATTTTATGCATACAGCCAGCTCAATAGCTTTTGACAATCAAGGTTTTTTTGCTAATACTCTTGANTGTCAAGACGCAAATAATAATATTAATGGTTTATTTTCAGGTCCAACTTTGTGGGACTCTGATTTATCTATTTATGCTGTTGCTAATCAAGAAAGTGGTGGTTTACTAGGAAGTCACTTAGATATGATTCATCAGAGTCCATATTCTATGGGTATAGAATATGCAGGCTCAGGGAATATTTATTGGGTTTTCGATGGTTATCATTCATCAATTGTAAGATATGATTTTGCAGTGCCTCATGAAGTCGGTGGTCACGATCATTCTGATGGAAAAGTATGGAGATATGATGAGGTTGATATAAGAAGAGAAGAGGGCATTCCAAGTCATATGGTTTTAGATGAAAATTCAGGTTTTTTATATATATGTGATACTGGAAATCAAAGAATATTAAAGTTTAATGTTAATTCTGGTAATTTTGATTACGATTTAAATCCTTATGGTGAATCACTCCAAGAATATTGGATGATGCAAAATGCTGAGTGGGAGATTTATATAAATGATGGTCTAAATAAACCATCAGGAATTGATCTTTTTGAAGATCGTTTATTAGTTAGTGATTATGCAACGGGTGAAATTATTATCTATGATATTTCTGATANTATTCCAATTGAATTAGGGCGTATTGATACTGGGAATCAAAATAATATTATGGGTATTAAAATTGGCCCTAACCATAAGATATGGTATGTTAACTACCAGAATGATGAGATTATATTATTAGATTATAATTCGATTACTGGTGATATAAATAATGATGGAAACATAAATATTGTAGATGTTGTTATTTTAGTAGATTATATATTAGNTTCACTAGAATTTGAGTTAGAGCAAGGAGATATAAATAATGATGGAATTATTAATATTGTAGATATAGTGCAATTAGTTAATTTTATACTTAACTAATTGAATTTATCAAAAAATAAATATAAATTTGAGGAACAAATAGTATTATAAATTTGTTATTACTACAATTAATTCAATTTTAAATTTGATAAAAACAGGAACTTAAATAATGTCTAAAATAAATAAAAATTTAATTTTAATTTGTGTTGTATTATTTACTGGTTGNGAAAGTTTTTTTCCAAAATATGAAAAGCAACTTTTCACACAGCAAGAAGCATTAATTAAAGAAATTGATTATTCTGTTGACTTAAGTAAAATGCAAGAAAATGCAGCTAGAAGTGCACTAATAGAAAAAAAAGAATTACATCCTCATCCATATAGCTTATGGGAATTAGCAGCTAAATTACACAGTGAACTTTCAAATGAAAAAATACAAATCATTATGGATTGGCTTTCTTCAGGTGAATATTTTTCTCATGGTTTTAATATTAGTATTGATTATAAACCTCATTCAGGTAAATATTTTGATTTAGTCATAGAAATTATAAATGAAATAATAAATGTTGATCAGCAATCAAAATTTCAAGAAATTATTAATCAATTCTTAATTAATAAATTAGAAGTAGAAATTGAATGGCTAAACAATGATTTAAATATAGAGCAGCTAAAATCTAAAATTTTTTCTAATAGAAATTATTTTAAAACTTCAATTATTAAATTATTAAGNGAAACNCAATATAATCAATACGAAGAAAAAATTGATTATCTTAAATTAAATAAACCAAGTTATGGTAAGCATTCACTTGATAAAGAGTTATTAAAACAAGCTAAGTATGATGCTTTAAACATGACACAAGAACAGATTTTAGAAATTGAAACTCTAAATGATAACTTTTTATTAGATAGTCAAGATTTAAATCAGCAGTATATTGATGAAAATATTGATCAAGATTATCTTTTTAATACAATTTACGAGCTATTTCTCTCTAAAAATATCTCTAAAAAAGAAGTGTATACAGAGTCCCAGTTAGAAGTGATAATGCTTCATCATTCATTAGTAATAAAAGCGCATAATAAATATAAATTTTGGAAAAAATAAAGTTTAAGTTAAAACTATTAATTAGCTTATAAATGCTGGGCTTATTAGTATTTTGATATCAGTTAATTTAAATTATTATTTTTTGTAAAATATTATTTTTAACAATGAGAAATATAATTTCATTAATATTCTTTTTTTCATATTTAGTTGCCCAATATTCAATAGGTAACTATGGAATAAACTTTCAAGATCCTAACAGGTTAAATAGAAATATTGAAACTGAAATTTATTATCCTGCAATATCTTNTGGTGAGGAAATACCATCTGCAGCAGGTGAATTTCCTGTAATAATTTTTGGTCATGGATTTGTAATGAGTTGGGATGCCTATGAAAATTTATGGGAAGAATTTGTACCAAATGGTTATATAATGGTTTTTCCTAAAACTGAGACAAGCTTATTCTCAACTAATCACCAAGAATTTGGATGGGATTTACAATTTTTAGTTACTAAAATACAGGATGAAAGTAATAATTATAATTCTCCTATATATAACTCAGTTTCTAATAATACTGCTTTAATGGGTCATTCAATGGGTGGTGGTGCTGCATTTCTTGCTGCAGATTCACTGTGTGCTAATGGGAACTCTCAAATTAAAACACTTATTGGATTAGCTCCAGCTGAATCATCTTCTAATGGAGTTTCATCCATAAGTTCTGCCGCAAATATAACTATTCCTTCTTTAATTCTATCTGGAAGTCAAGATGCTGTAACTATTCCTGAAAGCCATCATATTCCTATGTATGTAAATCTTGATTCAGATTGTAAGACATTTATTTCAATTTTAGGTGGTGGACATTGTTATTTTGCGAACCCTAATTTAAATTGTGACTTTGGTGAGACATTTTCTTCATCATTGATTACAATAAGTAGGATAGAGCAACAAGAGATTTCCTTTAATTTTCTAAATCTCTGGCTTGATTATTTTCTAAAGAATGATTGCGATGATTATGAAATATTTCATAATTCACTTCTAGTATCGAATAGTATAACATATGATCAATCATGTATAGAAGAAAATTGTGAAGAATGCTTCTTAGGTGATGTCAATTATGATGAAATAATTAATTTATTTGATATACTTATTGTAATAAACGCTATTATTAATGAAGAAATTATTAATTGTGGAGATATCAATGATGATACTTATATCAATATTATTGACGTTATTACATTGGTAAATATAATATTGGGATAAAATTAGAATTTTAGTGTAAAAAATAATTTAATAGACAGATTATTATTCTAAATAGATTTTGATAATACTTTTTTTCAATTAGAATAATTTAATATTATGGAAAAATATAACAAAGACGTACTAAATAGTATCATAGAATTGGCTTGGGAAGATGAAGTACCTTTTAAAGCAATTAAATATCAATATGATATAGATGAACAAGAAGTGATAAAAATAATGAGAAAAAATTTAAAAAAATCATCATTTATCATGTGGAGAAAAAGAGTCAATAGTACAATAAGTAGAAAATCAGATAAAAAATCATTCTAAAGATTTTATTTTCGTTTTTCTTACTTATTAACAATTATGATAAATAAGAAAAAAGTTTTATATAAATTTTATTTTATTGAGAATTTTTTCCAGTTCCATTTATATTATTATTAAAATTTTGTTTACATATCAATGATTTTTTGTTTTTTGGGTACATTTTTTACATTTTAAAATATAATTGGTGTAATAAATATTCCTAAACTGAACTTTATTTGAATTAATTGTTAGAATATGGTTTGAATTATTATATCGCAAATATTTATAATTAGTAAAAAATTCATAATTATTCGTTTGGATTGAAGCTGTAGATAATATCATATTAATTATTAAAATCTTCCATAATATCTTCAAGCCACATAATCATTTGCCCCTCACAAAATTCCTCATCTTCATTATCGTAATCTAAACCTAGTCCTAATAGCATGCCATCTTCTTGACAAACAGATTCTTGAAATTCATATTCATCTGTAGGATATAATCCAATTAGACTTCCACCATTTTTTCTAAATTTTTTTGCTAAAATTCCAACTGCATCTAAAAAATTATCAGGGTAGCCCATTTGGTCACCGCAACCGAAAAATGCTCCCTTTTTACCATTAAAATCTAATTTTTCGTAGTCAGGGAATACACTATCCCAATCATCTTGAAGTTCACCTATATTCCAAGTAGGACAACCAATAATTATATTATCAAACTCTAGAAGTTTGCTTGAATCTATATCACCAATATCAAAAATCTCTACCTTGAAATCCTCATTTTCTAAATATCCTTTCATAAATTCTGATGCCATCTTTGTATTATCGCTTGTGCTACCAAAAAATAAACCTATTTCTTTCATTAAATCTCCTCTTAAATAATTATAAAATTGAGAATCATTCTCAATATAATTTATATAATATTTAAAATATAAATTTATAAAAAATATAATTATTTTTAATTAAAAAATGAAAACCATAATCTTTGTAAATTTAAATAAATATTTTGTTTAAATTTTTATATATTTAAGGATAAAAAATGAAAAAAATAACTCTAATTTTTATGACAATCAACGTTCTTTTCTCAACACAAATTAATAGCAATGATAAAATAGAAAGTTTATTAATTAGAAACGAATGTGATGGAATGAGCCAAGAAGAATGTGAATATTTAGATTATTGTGAATGGAGATTCGATAATGTCAATACTATTGGATTTTGTACAGAAAAAGATGTCGAAGAAATCAATTTTACATGTCTAAATGATTGTAATGGATCAGAATATTTAAATCAAGAGGAAAATTATGATCAATTATGTGATTGGGTAATATCTATTAGTAGTACAGAATGTACGTCAGATTGTGAAGATGATATCTTGATAAGACTAGAATTAGTAGTAGAAGATTGTTATAATTGCTTAATAGATCAAAATATTGAATGTTTAGATTTATTTGAAGATAATCATGAAGAAGAATTCGAAGATGAGTGTAGATATTTTGAAAGCGAAGATGAGTGTCTTTCTGTTGGTTGTAGTTGGAATGATGAAGATGGTTGCTATGGTAATTGGGGTGAAGAAGAAGAGAACTATTGCAGTGATTATGGGTACGAA
>NZIV01000035.1 GCA_002689995.1 Fidelibacterota bacterium | reverse complement strand
TGGAATTAATGAGGTGTTTTTTTTTACCCCAATGTCATTGACACTCACGCCCTACTTAAACCTACACTCACGCCCTACTTAAACCTATTTATCTAGATAATTCTACCTGATTCCAACAGTTTTTCTTCATCAGGAGTGAATATCTCTTTTGTAGTTTTAATTTGGTTTCTTTAGGTTTGAATTGTTTAGATTTTAGCCAATCCTGATAATTATCTTTTAAAATATACACCTTAAATCTTTTACCAATATTTTAAATTTAGAGCGTTTCTTTGATGGTAAAAAGTGCAAAGATTAGACTATTACAGGAGCAAAATAGTCATCATGATCGATGACTATTTTTTTATCATAATTATTCCTAAATATTTTTTATATATTAATACATTTTGATTATGAAGTAATTTAACAATAAATTATGTAAGCGTTTTGAGCGTTTTATTTAATCATGAAGGAGTCATATGAAAAATATATTACTTTTAATATTAATATCATTCACTTTTTGTCAATATAATTTTAGTTTAGAGGATTTAAATCCAAATTCAGCAACATTTGGAGAAGAAGTTGGTCCCTCTAATTTTTCAAACCAAGTTACCTTGATTTATTTCGGACATTTTAACTGAGGTCTTTGTTCAAGTCGGTTCGGTGAACTAAATAATTATTATAACCAGTTAATTTCAAATGGAATGGGTGAAAAAATTAAACTATTTGGCGTAGGTAAAGATACTCACATTGGATCAATCAATAATTGGATTAATCAAAATAATGGTATGGTTAATGCAGATGTGTCTCCATTTCTAACATGGAGTGATTGGTCTGCATCACAAAGAGTCTTATTTGTCTTAGATAAAGATGGTTTGTTAAGATACCAACAGAATATTTCTGGAGGAATTAATGATTCTGTCTATAATTTAATTGAAGAACTAATGGATGAAATTGAAAATACAGTATTTGGAGATATAAATCAAGATGGAGTTGTCAATATAGTAGATATTGTTCAGACTGTAAATATGGTTTTAGGTACTATTCCTACTGATAGCCTAGCAGATGTTAATAATGATGGATTGGTGAATATTGTAGATATCGTGAGTTTAGTAAATATAATTTTAGGAAATAATTAAACTTTAATTATTATTTATAATTAGATAGAGGTTAGTTTTTAACCTCTATCTAATTCTATTCAAACTATTGTGGAATTACGTTTACGGCACAAGGACCCTTATCGCTCTCACCCACTTCATATTGAACAGTTTGTCCATCTTTGAGAGTCTTATATCCTTCCATTTTTATTTCATTCATATGTACAAATAAATCCTTACCACCTTCACCTGCTGAAATGAAACCATAGCCCTTTTTATTATCAAACCACTTAACTGTACCTTCTTGCATAACTTTCCTTTATTACCTAACTTATTTAAAAAATGTTTTATTATAAATGCTTATTTTCTTTATTTAAAAAGATAATAATTAATGTTCTTTTAGAATTATACTTCTCTCAAATACATCTTATACCATTTTATAATAAACGGCATAACTTAATTCTTTTATTGTTTATTATTAAAAACATTTAATAAATAATTAATAAATAAAAATATTAAAGATTTGAGCGATTTAATTTTAAAATATATATCCAATTTCAAATACGAATGATCTTGGTATTTTAGGTGTAAGTGGCATTGTTGGCCCACCAGTTTGAAGTAAATTTTTAATCGAAAAACTAGTATTTAAATAATCGTTTAATTGATAGTTTAAATCAATATCAACATAAACCTGTCCACCAATCTGGCCTGGATCACGAAACCATGATTGACCAATTGTTTGAGGAGGAATTTCTCCTTTACCATCTTTTGTTGCTCGGAAATAACCGCTCGAAAAATCAAATTTAGAAGTATATTTAAAATTAAATGTAGAGGTTAAGGAATTGATTACTGTATTAAACTTCGAAATTGACAACGAACCTTTAAAATTTGGGGTATTACTATACACATTTACATACGAAAGATAGTCAGTTTCACCATTTTTACCTCGTTCTCTCTTGTCAACAAGGTTTTGATCATGGAAATATGAAAAATTTGATGATATTTCATAATTATCTTGAATATGCTTCCATCCTCCTTCAAATCCATAAAAGGTAACATCTAACGGTATTGTGGTATATGTTAATGCAAATATAAACGGCGAAATCGGATTTTCACTTATTAATTCTTCTCCAGTGTGGACTTGTCTAATAGCATCTAAAGGTAGGTATCCATATGCCTGGGACATAAAGTGCCAAGCAGGTCCTGTTACTGCCATCGTGGTGAGTGGACCTTTGAAATTTTTATATCTTGCACTAAAAAAATTAAATTCTACAAGATTTTTATTATCAATGATTCCCGTATAAGCTATTTCAATAGATTGTCGTTCTTCTAATTTTAGCGGATCAAAATATTTATTATCGATTAAAGAATCATTCACACCATAAACCCCATCACCGTCTAAATCTTTAAAATCAACAACTGTAAATCCGTTGGAAGAGCCCATTGCTATGGCATGTATTACAAAATCCTCTGGATATGTACTTAAATAAGGATAATCTTCAACAAACGGATCAAGAGCACCTTCGACACCAGAGTATATGTTGTTTGATCCAGTATGTATGTTTCTTTCTAGTAATGTAGGTGCTTTAAAACCAGTTCCAGCAATTAGTTTAAGTGTTCCAAATAAAAAGTTCTTACGCACCAAGGATATTCTAGGAGAAATTTGTTGACCATAGTATTGATGATTATCATACCTTATCGATGAATTTATAGAGTAATAATTATTCCATTTATAATCAAATTGGCTGTATATACCGTATCGATACTCATTAATTTCAGTACCACCGGGTTCGCCTGTGATTGGACTTATTCCAACATCGTTTATAGTACGTCTTTTTGTATTGGGATCTTTAAATTCATAATCAAAACCAGATACTATTTTTAAATTTTCTGTTAAATTATTGCTGTATTGATAATCTAACCATAGATCCTTGCTATCAAATATAAGCCACCACCTATCATTAAAATCATCAATAGCGTCAAGTGCTTCATTCCAGGGAACAATTTCATTGGATATTACAAAAGTGGAATCTCCATTAACTGTTTCAATGGTTCCATACTCAATATCGCCCTGACGTATTTGGTATGCTGCAATATTTTCTTTCATCATATTTTTAGCTGTTTGATTATTTGAAGTTACTCTGAAAAAATGGTTTTTATTGTTAAATCTTAGTCCATACTGATGATTTATTAGACCTTTATTGTAAACAGGACCTAGGCTACCCATAGCGTATCCTTTGCCATTTGTATAATTATAAAAGATAGATAATTCATTGTTATTTCTTAGTCGGTAATAGATATTTGAATAAATATTATTCTTAGCTAACTCCATTGGAGAAAAAAGATCTTCAGTGTAGTATAATGTATCACTATCCACAACCCAATATAAATCATCATCATCATTTCCATATGGAATTTCGTTACTAAACTTTGATTCTCCACTTATGTCAATTGATAATTTTTCAAAATTTTTAACATATCTACCACCAATTCTTGGATCATTAAGACTTGATATTGAAAAATTTATTTCATTCTTTGATTCTTGCATTGGATGTTTAGTAATGACATTTAATAATCCTTGAGAGGCATCAGGACCGTATAAAGCGGACTGAGGACCAAATAGTACTTCAATACGAGAAATTGCTTCTTTAGGAGGACCAGACAAAAGAGAATAAACTTGTCCTGTGACAGACTCCCCTAGATATAAACCATCGCAGAATTGTCTAAATCTAGTACTATAAGCACCATCAAATCCTCTTGCATTAATCTGAGCACCTTGGGACCCAAAGTATGTAACATCCACACCTTTAGCTAGCGAAGCTAATCGATTATAATCAGACACACCAACTCTTCTACGAAGGGTCTTCTCATTTATTAATGAGACAACGCTAGGAGACTCAGTTATTTTTTGTTTTACTCTGGAAGCAGATATTATTATTTCATCTAAATCAAGAGCTTTTGAATATAAAGTAATAAAAATATTATCAAAATATGGTCTTTTTTCAATTTCTATTGAATTCTCAGAATTTTCAAGACCAAGTTTTGTTAAATAATTATCACCAATATTATTTTTATTATTGTTTTCTTTAAATTCTGATAAATAAAATGTATATGAACTTTGTTCATAACCTAAAAAATCAAAAATCAATGTGTACTTACCTACTTCTAAATTTTCAATCAAAAAAAATCCATCTAGGTTTGTAGATGTACCTAAGTCATAACCATCAATATAGACATTACAACCTGGTAATGGTTCTGATTTATCATTACTAACAACACCAGAAATATAACCACTACTACTAAAAGCTAATGAAATATTTAAGATAAAAATTTTAGAAATTTTTATAAACATTTTTAAATTTTTAAAATCAAATAACATAAAATCCTCTGAGTTTTTATAATTTAATAAAAAAATATATCCTATAATTTAATTAAAGTAATATTAAGATTGAATCTTAATATCTAAATAATAAAAATTAACATATCACTCCGACTTAATTAGATTTATTTAAAACTTAAATTAAAAGAGTATTTGTAATAAATTTTATTAAGTAATTAACTCTTAGTATGCCAATATGCTAAAGAGATAAAGACTAATTGAAAAGGCAGTCTCCACCATGCTAAATTAGCAGATATATTCATAGCATCACCATTTGTTTGAGCCAAATATATATTTGCTGGAAAGACAGCAATTAGTAGAAGAATTAGTCCCCAACCAGCAATATATCTATATTTACTAAAAAATAACATTACTCCAAAAACAATCTCAAAAAATCCGCTTAAATAAACTAATTGTAAATGATATGGTAAATATGGTGGCATAATCTGCATAAACCATTTAGGTTCAGTGAAGTGAGTTATACCAACATATGCATAAAATATACCCATTATATAAATTGTTAGTAACTTTAAAGTCATATTATAATTAAAGTAAATATGATATATATAAATAAAGCAGAAGTAATATTTTCATCTCAAAATTAATAATTTCAATTTTTTCTCATAATTTAAAAAAAACACAAAACACATAAATCTTAGTAACGTAGAAATAAGCATTGAAAACTGAATTGAAGTAAAGTTCATATTTATAAATAAATTATTAATATAATTAGAATCTACGATAGCTCCGGCAATTAATGCACCTATAAATATAGCAATTCCTTCACCCAATCGTAATAATGATGTGTATTTAGCGACATCATTTTTTTCAACTAATTCAAAAGTTAAATTAAATGTAGAAAGAGAAAAGCCTGAGAATGTAATTCCTGCCATTAGATTTATTGATAGAATAAAACTAATTAATATTAATCCCTTCAAATAGTATGATAATATCCAAAATAAAGGCAGTATAAATAAAAAAATCGTTGATATTTTTAAAACACTTATATTTCCATTTAATTTTATATATTCTCCCCAGTATTTAGATGAAACAACATTAGCAGACCACCACGAAATTGTACATAATGATAAAATAAAATTAGACAATTCTAAAGTACGTAATATATAAATTGCGAATAGAGGTCCTAAAAACATTACTGAAAAATTTATTGAAGTTTTAAAGATAATAAATTTGAGTGTAATTTCATTTTTTAAAAAATATGAAAATTTATTATATACTTTATTTTTTTTATATTGAAATTCATCTTTTTTTCTTAAATAATATGTTGATAAAAACCTACCAAATGAAGCAATCATAAACAAAACTGAAAATCCTAAAGTAAGATTATTATCAAATATTTTCAGTATAAACCCACCTATAAATATCGAAACAAGTACATAAAAACTTATTATTCTATTTCTAGAACCATGATAATTTCCTCTAATCCTTTTTGGAACAAGATAACCCATCCAAGAGGTCCATACTGGATTTATTAAAGAATTACATAAAAAGTAAAGCATGAACCATAAAAATATAAAATTATAATTTTGTGTATAATTAAGTATAAAAATTAATAATATCCATAAGGTTGACTGAATAAATGACAACCATACTACAACAAACTTTAAAGATTTAAACTTTACAACTAATGAATTAGAATATAATTGTAAAAAAGAACCAATTAAATGAGGAAATGAATTTAATATACTTATTTGAATAGCTGTATAGCCTAAAAAAACAGACATCGCTGATAAATAATTTTCACCCATTCCATACATAAAAGCCCACATTGAACCTTCAATAGTTGAATATTTTAAGCTATTTTTAAGCGAGTTATTTTTCAAATATCTAATATCAAATACTTAATGATTTAAAATTAAAAGAGAACATATTTATAAAATTATAATAATTTTTAATTGTCAAAAAACTATATATATAATAATGTAAAAAATATATAAAAATAAAATAGTAGAATGTTTATAAAAAAGTCTCTCTACTGGATTAATAAGCCTTTTTTGATGTAGAGGAAGCAAGAATTGAACTTGTAACCTTTGGGTTATGAGCCCAAAGAAAGCCTTTATAAATAAGGAAGTTAAGGTACCACTGTGCCCAAAATGTGACCAAAGTTCACCAGATATTGGTCTACCAAGTGTAAAAGGGGGCTGTTATTTACAGCCCTTTTTTATTTCATAAACAAAAGAGGAATTGGAGAAGTGGGTTTAGTCTTGGATGCATCTAATAGACAATCTATTGTAACTAGAGAAGGTTTGAATATTTAAATATGAATTATCATAGTCTAATCTAAACATAAATGCAAAATCAACATTATCACTTGAAGTTTGTGTCCAAAAATAACCATTCTTATTTTTTCTATCATATGCATTATATTGAAAATTATAATACCCACCTGGTTTAGCATTAAAACCACTTTCATTGGTTGAATATTCCATGTTTGGAGAGTCCCATCCTCCATATCCATCAATAGATGAGGATATAGTACTTTTCATTTTTGCTCCTGCAACCTCATTCCCACCTAAATATTCCATTAAATATTCAACTTCTTCTATAGTTGGTATATGCCAACCTTCAGGGCAAATTTGATCATTATCAACAACTGCATAATAGGAGTATAAAGCTCCAAGGTGATGATATTCATCACTACTACCATTATTATATACTGAACTTTGATTTGTTGGTACCAGTTCACCATCCATATAATACCAAGTTCTTAAATTTTCAGCCATCCAATGTTGCTGACCTATCCAAATAGTTTCATATGTATTACCATTATAATCTGTAATAATGCATTCATCTTCATCTATAGAAGCACCACCACAGTCACCACAAGCATCTAATTCTAAGCTACCACCCCAGTTTCCAGCACAATCTTGTAAGCAATCATTGGAAGAGTCATTATCACAAATACCACAGTTATCAAAGCTTCCATCATTTGAAGAGTTATTATCACAGATACCACAAACATCTTCTACAGCATCTCCTCCAAAGACACCATTACAATCAACAAGTCCTAACTGTGAACCTAATTGCATTATCTGTGCCTGTAGTTGTTCTATTAGAGTTTGTTGAGATGATATTTGAGATTGCTGTACAAATTGTAAATTTTTTAAGGAATCTACTTGTATCTGCAGAGAATCTATTACAAATTCTAAACTATCAACCTTAGTATTTAAAACTACTCCATTTACTCTAAGGTCTCCTTCAACCTTTAACTCTTGAGTAAAAACTAAACTAAGGGATATAAGTAAAATAATTTTCTTCATCTTATCTCCTACTTTAGTAACATCAGTTTTTGAGTGCTAACAAAATCTTTTGATATGAGGTTCACAAAGTATACTCCACTTGCTAAGTTATCAGCATCCCACTGAAAGCTGTGATAACCAGCTGTTAAATATCCTTGTGTTAGCTCTTCAATCATTCTACCCTGAAGATCATATATTCTTAAATAAACATCAGCATCATGAGGTAGTCCAAACTTAACAGTAGTAGTTGGATTGAATGGATTTGGATAAGGTTGCTCTAAAACAAAGTTATCAGGGATGATAATAGATGAACCTTCAAGCTTATCTAAGATGCTTACTCCTAAGCTTGTCCATGCTGGTATCTCTCCATTTAAGTCATGAACACCCATTGTTTTGTGATTGAATATTTTAAGAGTGATGAGTTCTCCATCTCTTGGGAAATGTTCTGTGCCTTCAGTAATATCTTTACCCATTACAGCTAAAGTTGTATTCCCTTCTTCATATTCAGTACTGCCTATTAGCTCATAACCTCTATAGGCTAAAATCCAGTCTCCTTCTTGAGGATTCATGCCTATGACTTCAAGGTCTTTAATTAAATAAAAAGCCTGTTCTGTAGATTGTAAAACATCAAATATTTTTTCTTCAGTCTCTATGTTTGAAGCAAGTGCTTGTGTTATATCCTGACATTCTTCACCCCATGAGAAGTTAAATGTAGATGAAGAATTTAGCCAGTATCCTTTAAATAGAGATAAATTATTTAAGTTTCCACTCCATTCATCTACTGTTTTAAATAACCCTACACCTTGACCAAGTATGAAATTAAAGTTATCTCCTTCCCATATACTTGGAAGAGTTTCAGCTCCTTCTTCACCAATGTAAGAGACTAAGTTATTTCCTGCTCCAATATCATATGTAACACATCCTATTTCTCTTTTAGGAATAGATACTAACCAGTCTATTGAGCAGCTTGTATTAACCCAATATCCTGAATTTTTATTTACTTCACTCAAGTTACCACTCCAGCCATCTTGTGTATTAAATAGACCTTGTCCTTGACCTAAGATAAAGTTGACTTCACAGCCTGGATTTTGTTCTGTTATTGTCTCTAAAAGTTCTTGTGTTGATGTTAAAGCAGGGGTTCCAGGAAAGCTCATTAAATTATTACCAGCACCTAATGGAACAACATACTCACAGGTACCATTTTCTCCAAAAGCTTCTGCATCATAGTTAGCTGCTAATGGATCTTTACAGCCACCACCAGTTGAAGCTGTAAAAATAGCTGTACCTTGTGCTACATGAATATTATCAGATGTAATTGTATTTGATTCTGTATCTATGGTACCATCTATTTGAGTCCAAGTGTATTCAGAAGTCTCTAAATAATGATTATGATTAAACTGGAAAAGAAGTAATTCAGACTCATTCATACTATTCAATTCAGATTCATCATATTCAAAGATAATATCTATATGTTGATCAAATTCTATATGAAGTCCTAATGATCTTCTTAGAGATACAGCTCCATTATCTGTGTAGTTAAATGATGCTCTAAATGCTGAGAATAGAGTTGTAGTCTGATGTGGTCTTATATGAAGTCCTAAATTATTTTGATTCACATAGGTATCTGGTTCAATCTCCTTAGTTCCAGCCCATGTTAAAACTCCACCCTCAGATAAGTAATAATTATCATATACATTGGTATCATAAGGGACCATACCAGCTGTCTCTAAGATTTCTGCATCATCTCTGAAAGCTACAAAACTTGTATTTAAGTTAACTAAGGTATTTCTGACATCAAATTGATTATCTACAAAATATATTTCATCATCAGCAAAAACATTCTCTCCTGTACCAGAGATAATAAGATTATAAAAACTTTGATATACACCAGTTGAATAGATACTTTGATTATCTCCAGAATACTCTACTGTACTACTATGATAGTTTTCAAACATGCTTCCCAGTGTTGATACAGTTGAATCAAACTTAATATGTCCATGGTTATGAACTTCTCCCTGTTCATTATGAAAGCTTCCATCAAAGGTCACAATACATAGACTATCAATAGTTAATACAGCTCCATCATTTGTGAAGTCAGCTGATAATAATAATACACTAAATAATATTGTTAAAAATATTCTCATTTTATCTCCTATTGATTAGAAATTAATAAGTTTAATTTTCTAATATAATATTTACTAATGTTACAATATCAATAACATTAATTTGTCCATCTTCATTTAAATCTGCATTTACCTGATAATCATTTATTAAAACCATATTAACAATGTTAATTATATCAACAACATTCACTAATTGGTCATTATTTACATCACCAAGTAGTGAATTATTTTCAAGATAATCTAAAGGATATTTAATAGCTCTAGCAGTTCTCAGTTCACCTTCATAAACCCATTCTTCATTACCAAATTCACTTACTTCAAATACTGATTCTTCAGCTGTTGAAGTAATCAATGTATTACCATTGGGTAATCTAAATGCTCCTGATTGAGTATTTGAATAAAAATTTGACTGATGTATCCAACTATATGTTTCTGGTCCAAATGATTCACCAGTTATAACTTCATAATTCCCATTTTCATCAATTGGTGGTATAAACTCTAATACTGCTGAACTATTATTTTCATGGTTATTATTAAATAATATAAAATTACCCTCTCCAGGATATCCTTCAGGTATCCAATTAATACCATGCTGAGCATTTAAGATTTGATCAGAATTATCACCTCTATTGTAATTTTGAGGATTACCCCATCTATATAAAAAGTCTCCTCCTTTACCATAAATACCACCAGTGTTAGTAGAAGCTTCTTCTATTGTTGTAGAATGGTCAATAACATAAATCTCATTCATATGCCTTGCTGATAAAACTATTTGATCAAATAATTCATTATATGATATAGCATTACAATGATTCCAATCATTTATACCTTGGTTTTGATTACCACCTCCTGATTGAATATTTATATCCAATAAACCTAATTCCTCATTTAAAACACCATAATTACTCAGATTAGGATTAATATCTTGAATTAAATGGTCCCAAAAGTGCCACTCCCAAACTACAGTAGCTTGATTGTTTTCCTCTGGTCTTATCTCAACAATCATGTCTAATGTCATTGACCCATCTAAATTCTCTCTACCAGCATTAATTGCTTCCTCTTGAGACTTAGTTTCTGAACAAATAGCTAATATATTTCCATTGGGAAGTACTGCTATATCATGATGTGGTATACATACATTTGTTGGTAGAGTATAATCCCAAATAATATTTCCTTCCCAATCCATTTTCTTAAATCTTCCACCACTTGGTCCACCACCTTGACCACCACCACCATTCTGAATTTTACAAGGTACATATAAAATACTATCTTTAGTTAAATATGCAATACTTGCAGGAGCTGTTTCATGAGTCCAAGAATTAATAATATTTTGATTATTATCAATTAAATGAGAATATCTAGTTTGATTACCACCACCACCTTGTCCTCCTCCACCCATATTTGTAATGAGAGTATACCCCTCAAATGGATCTGATAATAATACACTAAATAATATTGCTAAAAATATTCTCATTTTATCTCCTCTGCTTGAGGTTTGTTTAAATTTTGTTGAACTGTAGATTCTGATGGGAATTGTGCTGTGATGGCTAAAGTTATAGTTCCAAACATATTACCACTAATCAAGTCTGCTTCTAATAATTCTGAGGTGAATATATTAATTCCTGATTCATCAAATGGTGCATAGCATCCATTATCTGCTGTACAAATAATTAATGCTTGTCTTGAAAATTGATCTAATTGCCTAAGACCACATAGAAAACCTCCTGGCCCAATTCCTAAACCTTCAATATTTATTACTCTTAATAAATAAAAACTTTGTTCTGATAAAATATTAGGAACATTTAAATCTGTAAATAAATTCAGTGTATCCCCATGCTCTAATAAGTCAGTAGTATAGACTCTTGTCTCAAGCTTATTTCCACCCTGCATAGATGCTATCTGTGCTTCTAACTGCTGAATCACTTGCTTGAGAGAATCAATAGTAGTAGACTGCATACTGCCAGTAACATTCAGATTTCCTTCTACTTTTAGTTCTTGAGAGAAGGATAGAGATAGAAGTGATATGAGAAGTATTTTTTTCATTAGTTTGCTAAACATCTTATAGAAAAACCATAGGACATATGTTCTGTTGCCCTTCTAATTTTTGCATTATCATATCTGATATTTCTTACAAAGTTTTTATTCTCATCTTCTTCATCAATTGATTTTGTCCAAAAATAAGAATCCTGCTGTGAAAAAAATAATCCAGCAAAGCTCATATCATACCAGCCTTTACCTGCTACATTAAAACCTGATTCATTAAATTCAGAATTTTCTATTAAATCTCCAAAAGTCCATGATCCAGAATTACCTGCTAATTTACTACCTTCATTTGTCCCTCTATAACCAACATCAGACACCCAAGACTCTTGCATACCCAAATATATCTCTAATAATTGAAACTCTTCATCAGTAGGTACATGCCATCCTTCAGGACATATCTCATTAACATTATTTACTACATTTGCATTGTAATAATTTTCACCATTATCTTCAATATAATCACCATGAATATACTCTCCATTATTATAGTGAGTAACTTTTAAATTTTCAGTCATCCAAATCTGTTCACCTATCAAAAGAATCTGATATACATTACCATCAATATCTGATATATTTGAACATTCAACTAAATTAAATTCATTTACACAATTTCCACATGGGTCTAAGAAAGCTTCTCCACTAATAACCCCATTACAATCAGCTAAACCAGTTTGTATCTGTAATTGAATAATTTGGCTTTGCAGTAAGTTAATTAAAGATTGAAGAGTAGTATTTAATGATTCTTGATTAAGAAGTTGTATTTTCAAGGAATCTATTTCAACTTCCAAACTATCAATCTTAGAGTTTAAGATATTCCCAGTCACATTTAAGTCACCTTCTACTTTCAGT
This sequence comes from Fidelibacterota bacterium, assembly GCA_002689995.1. GTDB lineage: Bacteria > Fidelibacterota > Marinisomatia > SCGC-AAA003-L08. The sequence goes on along the minus strand of NZIV01000035.1, from coordinate 37,219 downwards.
TCTTGACTAAAAGCAACAGAGAACAAAGCTAACATCATTAACTGCTTCATATTATTTGGACTCTTTTTCCTTCAGTTTTTCTAAATAATAAACCATAGTTATTTCTTTTGACCCTTTCCACTTACCAGGCATTGCTCTTGATACTTCCCAACCTTTTGTCTCTAATTTAACAAGATGTTCAAACCAATTACCTTTTGTTGTCAGTGTATCATTTTCAACTTTCCATGTTGCTATATTTTGTTTTTCCTTATCTCCATAATTCTCAAATATAACAACATAGTTCTTATATTCATATTGTTGATTGTTATACTTCTCATTAAGCCCCTGACTATAAACAGCAGAGAACATAGCTAATATCACTAACTGCTTCAATCTTACTCCTCAATTTTTCTAATTAATTCATATATAATAAGTTTGCTCAAATGTTTTCCTTAAATATCTAAAAGTTTACACCCATGTTCAAAAATGGAAATAAGCCAAACTCTGGCTCACTATGAGTCAAAAGCATCATTAAATTACAGCCTAACTGAGTTGAAAAATATTTGGATAATCTAATTTCATAACCTGGTGAAACTATAGGAGCAAAGCCAGCAAAACCAAAATGAGCTACTGCCTGGAAACTAACAACTACAAAAGGAGATGAAGAAAAACTATACTTGAAATTATTTGACTCTTTTTTAGTTAATACATTTATATTATTGTTATATGTATCTGAAAAATAGTGTCTCCAACCTATTGAACCTGTAAAAGCTACTATAGCAGTTCCTGCACCAACAAATACCTCATTTTTTCTATCTTGATATATATCATAACTCAATCCAATTAAACTAAGCCCAGTTCTGCTATCAAGGATTCCCAGTGAAAGATTAAATTTGTTATTTTGATCTAATGTATCAGTTATTGCTTTATTCTCTACCTGTATCTGTTGAGATAAGAGTAGACTGAAGCTTATGATTGTTAGTAGTAGTTTCATTTTATGCTCCACACTCCTCATATGCTTGTATTAAATCTTCTTCATTTTCTACAGAAATACTTGTCCCATCTTCATAAATAATATTCACTGGGTATTGAATATATCTTTGATCTACATCAGGATTTTGTTCATACCATGCTCTAACTTCTTCCCAATCATTTTCATTTTCTACAGAAATATTTGTACCATCAGGCATACTCCAATTTAAAGGATAACCAAGTTCAAAACATTCCCTTCTTTCTTCATAGTCTTCTCTCTCTGATCTCAGCCTTCTTCCTTCTGTATTGAAGTATATCTGATCAATTTCACCCATGCTATNATCTGTANATCCNAGTGAAATTTCATANCCTAAGTTTGGAGCAGACATTGATTGAATNATTAAATNATTNCTGTAACTATCTTGCAGAGTTGTTTGAGTNTCTAANGGTANATNATCAACTTCAACCTGTAGTTTGTCTGATGAATTTCTAATTGATTGGATAAGTTCTTCATCATACTGACAGCACTGATTATTGACTACTTGATCACTGCATCCACATATGAGCAAGCTTAAGATTAGTAATATATGTCTTATCAATTTATNTCCTTCTTTAAGANTTAAGCTTAAATCTGATNCAATAATATACAAAAAGTAGAGGAAATAAGTTTTAATTCTGATGGAGTTTGAGACTGTGCCCAAATTGTGCCCAAATTAAATACAAAAGAGGGTAAAAGAATGCAAAAGACTACAATAGTAAAAATGAGGATTATATACAAAAAAGCCTCTCTACTGTAGTAAAAAGGCTTTCTTTTATTGTAGCGGGAGCAAGATTTGAACTTGCGACCTTTGGGTTATGAGCCCAACGAGCTACCAGACTGCTCCATCCCGCGTCAGTACGTTTACTAACTCATTGCAAACTATGTAAATTTATAATGAACTAGTTTTATAGACAAACATCTAAATTANTATTTCTTTAAAATTTTAACATCATTTAATTCGTTAAAACTATTGTAAAAAGATACAGAATCTTTCTTAATTATTTCGACAAAAATTTTTATTTTATCAGTGAAATCATTATTAATGCTTTTACCATTATAATCTCGTATAATTTTTTCAACAATACCTAAAAATCGATAGTTCGTTTCAATAATATAAATTTCTTTTTCTTCCCATAAACTAATTTCAGAATTATTTAAACAATCTAATGTTGCTTCACTATATGCGTTTATTAATCCATTAATGCCCAGCTTGTTACCACCAGAATATCTAACAACAAATACAACTGAATTAATTAATTTATGTCTTTTTAATTGGTTTAGAATTGGGATACCNGAACTACCTCTTGGTTCACCACTATCCGTTGCAAATTCGTTAACTGTTTTTCCAACTAATAATCGGTAGGCATAGCAAATATGATTTGCTTCAGGATAAATATTTCTCAATTCTGTTAAATGAAATTTTATATCATTTAAATTCTCTACAAAAAAAGAATAAGATATGAAATTTGACCTTTTTTCTTTAAAAGTACCCTTTCCTATTTTAATAAAAATATTACTATTTATTTTAACCACGTAATTTTATGGTTAGAACAATTGGTACCATCAAAACAAAAATTAATAAAATATAGTCCTGATGAAATGTAGGATGGAATTAATCCATAAAGACTTAAGATCTGTCTACCCTTTACTGAATTATTTACATAGAATTGATTAATTAAATCTCCATTTATATTGAATAATTTGACATTTACTTTTGAAATTAAATTATTTGAATCAATAATAATAAAAAGCTCATTATTATTTGTAANAACGTTTGGATATATGTTGACAANAGAATTTTCTTTAAAAGGTTTATTTTCTTTAAATAGTATCATATTTATTCCGTTAGATTTTCCTGAATATCCATTTTCATTCCATGCTTGTACTTCATAAAAATAAGAAGTATAATTTTCAACATCCTCATCCTTATAAAAGTTAGAATCAGAATAATTGATAAGTATATTATTTCTAAAAATATAATATTTTAAACTATCTCCAGAATTTAATGATGGGTTCCAATCTAAATCAATTGTTCCATTATTTTCAATAGCATTTAAATTAGATGGTGTTGTTGGAGTTCTGTCTAAATCATAATCAATTGTAATTTCATCCAAACTTTGACCAAAATATACTAATTTCAATTCATCATCACCCTGCATTGAAATTATCAAATCTCTCGATGCATTTAAAACTAATTCTTCAGATCCTAATTTGACAATTTTACCAAAAGGAATACTATTATGATTAATATTCAATGCTCCTGCAAGATTTGTTTTTACTGATGAAAGTGTTACAGATTCTGGATTAACTGGCAATATTTCTGAATAAAATGAGTATAATCCAACGGGATTTGGACTTGAAATTTTATCCATATTAATTTGATCGGAATAAAAGTGTAAACTGGATTCACTTCCATTGAAATAATTTAATGCAATAAAATCTGCCCAGATTTCCATAAAACTTGTATTGTAATCCTCTTCTAAAATTTGATTCATATAAAANCGAGGTGGATTATAATTATCTTCTAGCATTTCCCAAACAAAACGGTTAAAACTACCATTTAATCCCTCAGTATTTTCTATCATAACATTAATATAATGGCCTAATAATGCAATACTATAACCATCTGTTTCTTCAATTGGAATTATTGGATTATTAAAAAAATCGTCGACCCAATAAATATAATCATCATGGTTAGGATATATGATTTCTTCAATCCATGTTGAACTGAATTCATAAAAAAAACGAAGTGTCTGCATATTCTGGCCCGTAATCTCACGATATTTTCTCTGGACTGCATGAAAGTATTCATGAGCTAAAGTTACCTGCATTGCAGTTAAACCATCCGTATAAAATCCTGTACTGTAATCATTATCAATCTCAACCCAGCCATTTGGCGCTTCTATTGAATTGCCTGCTCCGTAATTAATACCATAACTTCCACTTGTTCTATTTGAGATATAAATTGGATACGGATTTTCTCCATAAGTTGGAACACTTTTGTATCCCATCAAATCACATAAAACATATTTTATAGAATCAATTGAGTGAACGACATTATCGATATAGTCCGAAATATTATTCCCATTTAAATCTGTTGTATCAGGAGCATCTACTCCAATTGTATCATAATATATAATAAAATCACCTGATTTTGAATATATAAATTTTTCCCAAGTAGGTGGACTGACTCTATTTTGTAAACCATCATNTAAATGTAAATCGCACTTATTTGCTGTAAATGACTGGGCAAAGAATAATGTATATAATAAAAAATATTTTCCCAATTATTTTTTCCTAAACGAGATTTTTATTGGAATACCTTTAAATCCAAATTTGTCCCTTATTTGATTTTCTAAATATCGCTTATATTGTTCAGGATACAAATCTGGATAATTACAAAAAAATGCAAAAATTGGTGGTGAATGATGTACTTGAGTTCCATACTTTATTTTTAAATTTTTACCCTTAATAGCAGGTGGAGGATACTTATATTGAACAAAATCTATAAATTCATTAAATTCATTAGTTTTTATTTGCTTTTGATATTCTTCATTTACTTTAATTGCCTCAGCGAGAACTGAACGAGTTCTTTGTTTTTTTAATACAGAAATAAATAAAACTGGAAAATGTCTTAAAGATTTATATTCATAAAGCAAATCTTCCTTAAACTCTTTNATTGTATGATTATGNTTCTGAATTTTATCCCACTTATTAACTACAAGAATAAGACCTTTTCCATAATTAATTACAGATTTAATAACAGCTTTATCCTGAGCACCTATTCCTTTAAAAGCATCAATTAATACTAATGCAACATCACATTCTTGAATTATTTTCTGTGTTCGAACAGTACTGTAAAATTCAACTGAATCATCTACTTTTGATTTTTTTCTCAAACCAGCAGTATCGATGAGTCGAATGGATTGATTAAAATAATTAAGATAAGAGTCAACTGAATCTCTTGTAGTACCAGCAATTTCTGTAACAATTGATTTTTCTTCATTTAATAATGAGTTCATTAATGAGGATTTACCAACATTTGGCATACCAACTATAGCTAAATTTAAACAATCTTCATATTTCTTCTCTTTTCTAGTGATATCTGGAATTTTTTCAATAATTGAATCTAAAAAATCACCTATGTATCTTCCACTAATTGCTGAAATATGATGAGGTGTACCTAAGCCTAATTCATAAAATTGATATAATTTATTTTCATGACTTCGATCATCAATTTTATTTACAACTAAGCATGATGGCTTACTATTTTTATTAATTAATCCTGCTAAATATCTATCACTTGAAGTGATTTCTGATTGACCATCCATTAATAATATAATAAAATCAGCTTCTTTAAATGCAATCTCAGCCTGTTTTCGTACTGCTTTTTCTATTTTATCAACTGAATCAGGTAAATAACCGCCAGTATCTATAATATTGTACTTATTTCCAGTCCATTCCATTGTATCAAATATACGATCCCTTGTAACCCCTTCTATTGGAGAAACAATAGCTTTTCTTCGTCCAATTAATCTATTAAATAGTGTGGATTTACCAACATTTGGCTTCCCAATAATTGCAATAGTTGGGTTAATTTTTAATTTCCTCTTTTATTATATTTAATATACTATCTTCCATTACTTTAACTGGGCGATCAATTTTTTTTGATAAATCTTCTAAACTGAAATCATCTACCGTCAAAGTTTGTTCATCATTTAAAATTCGGTTGCTAAACCAAACAGAATTACCAAGATTTCTACCAGTTAATTGCTGGATAATATCTTTACCAGATAGAAGCCCACTAACAGTCACAGATTCACCAAAAAAATTATTCACTATTGGTATAATCTTAATTTCTAAATTTGGTTGAGACTCAAAAAATGGCATTAAATATTTAATAAATATTGGGTAGATTAATGTTCCACATCCAATTGTAAAATTTAATTTATGGTTTTTAATAATCTCTAATATTTCTTTTTTTTCAGATTCAAAAATATTTAAAAAATTTCGAACTTGGCCCACCCCATTTTCAATAAGGCTAAAATCACCATATTCTTCTGATTTAGGTAAATCTAATTCTGAAAGAATATACCATTCATCAGAAAGGAAAAAAAAAGAAGAAGAATTACTAGGATAATCTTTTTTATAAGTCTCAATTTGAGGAATGAATTTTAATGCATAATCTTTAGTAACTGTTTTTAAATTCATTAAATCTTTTCTATGCTCTGTTAATCCAACTGGAACAATAGATAATGAATTTAAAATTGGATAAAATTCATATAAATCTTTTATGGTTTTAATTAAATGTTCACCATCATTTTCATCTGGTATTAATACAACTTGACAATGAAGTTCAATACCATTTTTAGTTAAAAATTGTATTTTTTCAATAAAGTTATCATCTTTTTTATAGAGTAATAATTTTTTTCTTAAATCTGGATCCGTAGCATGAACTGAAACATAGAGAGGAGACATTCGCTGTTCTACAATTCGATTTAGTTCATTTTGTCCAAGATTTGTTAAAGTAATATAGTGTCCATAAAGAAATGATAATCGATAATCACCATCTCTAAAATACATTCCATCACGCATTCCTTCTGGATTTTGATCTACAAAACAAAATACACAATCATTTGCACATTTCCGGATTTTTAATTCTTCAAATTGAACTCCTAAATCCTCATCAAAATCTTTCTCTATTTCAAATTCTTCTCTATTACCATTAATTTCAAACTCAATTAATAATTTACTATCAATAATTCGAAATTGATAATCAAGCTCATCCATCACCTTACGACCATTTATACGTAATAATCTATCTCCTGGTTTTAAACCAAGCAAAGATCCTAATTGATTATTATTTACATCTACAATTACCATTATAAACGATAAAAAAAATCCGGTGAAATTTCACCGGATTCCAATTTAATAAAATTTTAAATTTTAATGAAGTATTTCTTTTTCTTTATTTTCTAGAATCAAATTTAATTGTTTGATATTTTTATCAGTCATTTCTTGAACATCATCCATTGCTCTCTTTAAATTGTCATCCGATAACTCATGTTCTTTATTTAATCTTTTCAAACTATCATTTGCCTCTCTACGCGCATTTCTAATAGCTACCCTGCCATCCTCAATCATATTATGTGCTAATTTAACATACTCTTTTCTTCTATCTTCAGTTAAAGGAGGAATATTTATTCTTACAATCTGACCATCATTATTTGGAGTGAATCCTAAATCTGAGGAAGTAATAGCCTTTGTAATTAAATCTAAGCTTGATGGGTCAAATGGTTGAATTATAATTACTTGTGCCTCGGGAGTACTTATTTGAGCAATATTTTTTAAAGGACTAATACTTCCATAATAATCTACTTTTATCGAATCTACTAATCCAGGGTTTGCTCTACCTGTTCTTATTGATGCAACCTCATTTCTGTAGTGCTCGATAACTTTTGACATTTTACCCTGTGTATCTTTAAAAATTTCGTTAACCAAAATAAATCCTTCTTAAAATTAAAAGTTAAACTAAACTATAGTAATCGAATATTTAAATTTAATATTTTTTAATCATAAACATAAATTTTTATATAAAAAAAACCCTGCTATATGAATACTTAATTAGAATAATAGCAGGGTTTAAAACTAAAAACTATAAAATTATTATTTTTGAGCTTCTCCATCAGTTAATGTAGCTTCACCAAGCTGAAATCTTGAAAATCTTGCAATTGATATATTTTCGCCAATTGTAGCTATAACTTCAGTTAGTAAATCTTTAATTGTTTTATCTGTATCTTTAACAAAAGGTTGTTCTAATAATACATAATCAGAATAAAATTTTTCAATTCTACCATCAACCATTTTATTAATAATATTTTCAGGTTTACCAGACTCACGTGCTTGTTCTACTAAAAAACTTCTCTCTTTTTCAACTATTGATTGATCCATATCCTCTCTTGATACAACTAATGGTGCTGCCGCTGCAATATGCATTGCAAGATCTTTTGTAAATTGATCAAATCCTTCTGTTCTTGCAACAAAATCAGTCTCACAATTAACTTCTACAAGTACACCTAATTGTCGCCCAGGATGTATATACTGAACGATTGCACCTTCTTTTGTAGAACGGCCAGCTTTTTTCTGCGCCTTTGCAGCTCCAGACTTTCTAAGATATTCAATTGCTTTCTCAATATCACCATCAACTTCTTGAAGTGCTTTTTTACAATCCATAAATCCAGCACCAGATCTTTCTCTTAACTCTTTAACTACATTTGCAGCTATCATATATATAAATTATTCCTTGTTTTCTTTAACAATCACTTCTTGAACTTCTTTTACTATTTCTTTATTTGAATCTTCAGTATTTTTTTCAGATTGAGATACAACTTCATCTTTAGTTTCTAAAGTTGAAACCTCCTCAACTTCAGTAGCAGATCCACCTTTAGCCTCAATTATAGCATTAGAAATAGTTTCAGCAATTAATTGAATAGTTCGAATCGAATCATCATTTGCAGGTATAGGAAAATCAATAACACCTGGATCTGTATTACTATCAATTATACCAAATGTAGGTATACCCAATCTTTTAGCTTCTTTAATTGCAGTTTGTTCAAAGTTACCATCAACAATAAATAAAGCAGCTGGTAAATGTTTCATATCTTTGATTCCACGATGAAGATCTGCCAATTTAATTCGCTCTCGATCCATCATTGTTATTTCTTTTTTTGTCAAACTAGCGTAAAGCTCACCTGATTCTTTTTCCAATGAAATTAATCTTCTAATACTTTTTTTAATCGTTGCAAAATTTGTAAGCGTTCCGCCTAACCATCTTTCTACAACATAGTACATCCCACATTTATCTGCAGCTTCTTGAATTGCTACTTGAGCTTGCTTTTTTGTTCCTACAAACAATACATTACCACTCGCTTGAACAATACTTACAATTTTTCTGCAAGCTTTATCTAATGCTCTCTGAGTTTCTTGTAAATCTATAATATGTATACCGTTTTTCTTTGCAACAATATATTTTTTAAATTTAGGGTTCCATTTACTTGTCGGATGACCAAAATGGGCACCAGACTTCAATAAATTTTCTACATCGATTTGATACATAAATATATATATTACCTGTGTTTAACGTTTTGAAAATTGGAATTTTTTACGAGCACCAGGTTGACCATACTTCTTTCTTTCAACCTCTCTAGAATCACGAGTCAAGAATCCAGCTTTTTTTAAAGCAGGTCTTAGTTCAGGATTTATTTCCTGTAAAGCGCGTGAAATACCCATACGTATTGCTTCTGCTTGACCACTTAAACCACCACCAACTACATTAATAAAAATATCATATTGACCAGTTGTTTCAGTTAATTCCAAAGGCTGTTTCATGACCATTTTAGTTGTACTACGACCAAAATACTCCTCAAAGTCTCTACCATTAACTACAACATTTCCTTTTCCTTTAAGAAAACGAACTCTCGCAACAGATCTTTTTCTTCTACCTATTGTAAATGCTAAATGTTTTTTTGCCATATGTTATTTCTTTAAAATTCCATTTTTTTTGGTGATTGTCCCGTATGCGGATGACTTTTCCCTGTATAAACTTTTAAATGTTGAAGCATTTTCCTACCTAGTCGATTATGAGGCAACATGCCTTTTACAGCGTTTTCAATAATTCTTTCAGGGAAGTTTTCTCTCATATTCGCTAAGGATCTACTTTTTTGGCCTCCAGGAAATCCAGTATGATGCCAATATTGTTTTTCTACTTCTTTTTTACCTGTTGCTACTACTTTTTCAGCGTTTACAACAATTACACAGTCTCCCATATCCATATGTGGAGTGTAATAAGGTTTATTTTTACCCTTAATAATTTGTGCAATATTACTAGCTAGCCTTCCTAGCTTTTGTCCATCGGCATCTACGATATACCAATCTTTTTTAATTTCTGATATTTTTATGGATGTTGTTTTCATGATGTCCTAGTTACTAAAATTTACACACATTCACAGCCTATAATATTACAGGTTTATCTTTTATTAAGTCAAGTTTTTATACGAAATTATTAATTATGAATTTAAACTTTTTATTCTATTAATAAAACATGAAGTATTTAGATAAATATATAATAAGTAATTTTCTGACTAAATTTTCTATGACGATGTCAGGACTTTTAGTAATTATTATTCTCATTGATATAATTGATCATTTAAACAAATTTATTAATGTTAAAATTTCTCAATCAGAAATTATTAATTATTATTTTTATAGTCTACCTTGGTTTATTAGCATAGCTATTCCAATATCTTGTCTTATTGCTACTATTTTAAGTCTTGGAATTTTACAAAAGAAAAATGAGATAACTGCTATGAAATCTTCAGGAATTAGCATGTTTGGTATTTCTAGAACCTTACTAATAACTGGAATTTTAATTTCATTTTTTTCATTTTATTTTGATAATTATCTTGTTACAAACGCGTTAAATATCCGCAAAGAAATTGAAAAAAAGTATTTTCTAAACAATAAATCCAAAACTATAAAATCAACGAAAAATATTTATAGACAAATATCTAAAGATAAATTTTTGACTATACATCGTTTTTCACATAAAACTAATGAAGCATTAAAGATTTCAATTCAAATACAATATGATAATAAAATAATATCTCGCCTTGATGCTCCTGTTATGAAATGGAATGAAAATGCAAATACATGGGAAATCCCAAGATATACTACTCGAAATTGGAATAATGATATTGAAACTAATATAATTTCTAAAGATACAATTTTAAAATTAAATTTCACACCATTAGATTTAACTAGAGAATTAATGAAACCCGAAGAGATGAACTACAGTGATTTAAGTAATTTTGTAAAGAAACTAAAGGAAAACGGACTTAATGAGCCTCGATGGGAAGTAAATCTACATTTTAAAACTGCTTTTGCAGCAACAAGCTTCTTAATGGTTTTAATTGGAATTCCACTTGCTGTAAGGAGACCTCACTCTAATCTAGCATTGGGAATTGGAATTAGTTTGTTCTTTATTTTTCTATATTATGCTTCTTTAAAGTTTGGACAATCTCTTGGGATAGCTGGTCAAATGACACCATTTTGGTCAGTATGGATCATAAATATATTATTTTTCTTCGTTGGAGCCTCTTTGCTTTATCGCTCACGGACTTAATTTAATAATGTTAAAGTAAATCCGAATTCTAATCCATTAGCAGAATAAAAACTTCTACTTCCAATCCAAGATAAACCAAAATCTAATTTGATAGGTTTTATATGAATACCACTACCAAAACTAAATCTATGATTTAAACTACTACCTGAAGAAATCCCGAATCTTAAAGGAATTAATTTCCATCTAATAATTTCTAGTCCTAATGAATGAATCCAATTAACAGAATTAATTCCATAGGATTCAAAACCAGTACGGCTTTCGTATGATAAATTAAAATCATCTTTAAAAAATTTTGATATTCCAAAACGAAAAACTGAAGGATAGTTAGTAGTTTTGACTTTACTACTTAAAATTTGATTAAATGATGTATTTGATACTACTGAATCCGCTAATTCTGCAGATTCAGACATTAAATCAGCTGTATTTAAATTATTTATTTTAAATTCTAGAATCTCTACTTCATTAACATTTAAATTCATTGCTTGAGCTACATTTTTACCTAATAGTGAATAATTTAAATTATTCTTATCCCAATTTATGTACCCAAATAAATTTGTAATCGAGAAACCAAATGAGTATCCATTTAGAGATTCTTCAATTAACATTCCTAAATCTACTCCAAAACCACTTCCACCAAGATGAATTTCTTTTGCTAAAATTACACTAAGATCAATTCCAGTTGAATCTGTGTAAAGAGGTTTACTTTCATTTAAGGTATAGATATTAAATAAATTAACACCTTGTAAATATTTAAAAGTATATCCAAATGCTAAACCATCTAAGTTAAACCATGATGAATAACCGTACTCAATAACAGTTTTAGAAAAAGCTTCTATATCAATTTGTGATTCTGTCTCCCACTCGTTTCCAAAAAACAATACTCTTAACAATCCATTACCTGCTATTATTTCATTATATTGATTAAGTTTTGCTGTAATAGCATAGCGAGAATTTGAATAGTTAATACCAGGAATATGCAAATTCAAATTATTATAAAGATTAAAACTGCTCCCATTTAGAACATCAATTAATTCTTTTTTTGTAATTGAAGAGTTAGGATTTTCTAAATCGGAACCATTTAAATCATTATATAATTTCATACTCAAAAGATTATTATAAAATAAAGTATTCAAATTAATTAGATTAATCGTAGGTTTAGAAAAAGCTAAATTTGCAGGATTAATGCCAACTGTACTAACACCTCTAGATAAGGTTACCATAGAACCTCCTAAAGAAATATCTCTAGCTGATTGTTGTGAAAATAAAATTCCTATTATGAAAAGAAAAATAAATTGGTAAGTTTTCATAAACTAAATTCCACCCGTATCCAAAACAATAGAGATGTATGACGAAATTTTCAAATAATCTGTACTTCTTAAAGTTCTTGGATTTTCTCCAGTACCAATAAATTCAATCATTGGCCTCGAATAACGTTTTTCACCTGTTGTAAGCCATTCCATTTTTTCTACAGATAATTTAATAATATCTTCTCCATAACCAGATTTGATAACATGGCCAGTAACAGAATTAACGTCTTCTGCTTCAGGAATGATTATATCAGCGATTCTTCCAACCCAAAATACTATATTTAAATTCTGATCTCTAAATATTACACGTAATGCTCTACTTTCATCCTCTGATAGAGTTTCAACTTCAATTCTAGCTATATTCAGACTAGATAGCAAATTAAAATCATTTTCAGAATTATTCTCAATAATAGTTTGATTAGTTACTAAACTACCAGAAATTAATTTATCTAAATAATGAGGGAAATAATTTTCTTCTGTAGAGACTAGTAAAGATAATGTCATAGCAAGAGCAGAATGATTTTCAATATTCACATGCAAATTAGCACTGACTAAGCCGTTATCAATTTGTTGCTTTGATTCATCATTAATAGGATTCAGTTCAGTTGTAAAAAGAGGTACAATATTTAGTTCTTCTTCAAATTTGAATTTAAGAGGTAATTTAAGCTCAAAATCTCCCCAAACGAATGTATTTAATGCTAAAGTTCCACTTCCATTTAACTCAGTTACTCCACCAACAATTATTTCTTCAGGTGCAAAATTCATTAAATCTAAAAAAGATGATTCTAACAAAATTGTGTCTTGTCGAACAACTCCATAATTATTGTACCATGTTGAATATTGATGTGTGCCTGTCATTTTTATATTAGAATGAACAATATCTCCAACTTGATAACCATCAACAAATAAAGGCGAAAAAATTGAATCTTTTAATGGTACATAAGTAGTATCACCATCATTAATACCTGCAAGGAACATATCTAAGTTGACTGGTACTCCAATTTGATTATATATATTTAAATCCAGAGTTACATCAGCAAAGCTAAAACCCTCAAAACCTTCAGGAACGTCATTAATTTCAATAGATGGAGATGCAAAATTCATTTTCTGAAAAATTGCATTAATATAATCAAGTTGAATAGGCTTTATTAAAACAGTATCAACTAAAAATGAATAAGAAATATTTGGATTTAACTCTATATCCTGAGATGGAATTAATCCTGAAAAAATCAAATTTAAATGTTTTAATGTATCATTTTCGCTATTTTCAGGCCTTAAAATACTGTTTTCTAATGAAATTATATACTCCCTTGAATTTCCTTTTTCCAATGCTACATTCCAATCAAAACTTTCAGACCAATTTTGGTTGGAATCATTGAATTCAAATAATTCAATAATTTTAAGGCCAATTTCCAATTCAGTAAATAAATTATTAGACAATCCTAAATTTAACTGATTAATTGAATCTCCGTAAGATAATAAACCACCACTTAGCCATATATCATTTGGATTGGGAATGATTACTTGATAATCCTGTTCATATGGTATCTCAACTATATTTCCAGCGATTGTTCCAATCTCTTGAAAATTTAAATCAAAATTTACTAAAAGAGATCTACTGAAATCTCCATTAAGATCCCATCCAGTACCAGGGAAACAAACATCATTTCCTATTTGTGATTCGATTATAATTTCATAATGAAAGTAAATAGACTCTTTCAATGAAAGAGGTTGAACTTCTGAAATTGGCCTTGACCGAGATTCACTTTCATTTTCACCAATATTATTAATTTCAACTTGCCAGATTGGTTCATTTGCTGTAAACATATCAATTTTTAAAGCAGTTATTTCAAATGGAAATTCATTAAAAACAAATACTGAAAGTAAACCATCTATAACTGTGATTGAATCTATTGAATTAAATAATTCAATTTCATTAGCATCATAAATAGTTTCTGAGAAATTATTTGATATAGGCTGCATATCATTTAGGATAACATCAGGAAAGCAATTAGCTGTGGTAAAATCTTCCCCAAAATCATTTAAATTCATTGTAGCACTAAATGATGTATCAAAGCCCTCAATTTCTATTGGATTAATTTCAATACCTTCAATATTTGGAGATGTTAAACCGTCAATCCTAAAGTATGAATTAAAAGTACTATCAATTCCGACAAGTTCTCCATTCGGTCCTTTTAGAGTATCTTCTCGAAAAAGAATAATTAGAGTGGAATCACTATCTAAATAAATTGTGTTTGAATCAACAAGAGCACTAAAAAAATAAGTCTCATCCTGAATTGGAAAATTAATAGGAAGATGCCAGCTAGGCTGTTGCCAATCTTCGGGAAACTTCATTTCACAAGAAAAAAATATTACCATAAATAAATATGGTATAAATATTTCTTTTTTTAGTTTCAATTAGATTTAATAGCGATAATGTTCAGGCTTGAAAGGTCCATCTTTAGGCAAACCAAGATACTTAGCTTGGTCTTCAGTGAGCTCTGTAAGTTTAGCACCTAAATGATTTAAATGAAGTCTAGCCACTTCTTCATCAAGTTCTTTGGGTAAAATATGAACTCCAGACTCTAACTTTTCAGTGAATAATTTTATCTGTGCAAGGACCTGATTTGTAAAGGAAGTACTCATAACAAAAGAAGGATGTCCTGTAGCATTCCCTAAATTAACTAATCGACCTCGAGATAAGAGTATTATTGAATGTTTATCTTCAAACTCAAATCTATCTACCTGAGGTTTAATATTAAATTCTTTTATAGATTTTGAATTCTCTAAATAAGAAACATCGATTTCATGATCAAAATGTCCAATATTGCACAAAATTGCATTATTTTTCATTTTTTCCATATGCTTTCCTGTAATAACATCCTTACAACCTGTTGTAGTGACAAAAATATCTCCTACTGTAGAAAATTCATCCATAGTTGATACATGAAACCCTTCCATAGCAGCTTGAAGTGCATTAATTGGATCAACTTCGGTTACAACTACCCTAGCTCCATATCCCACCATAGATTTAGCACAACCTTTACCTACATCACCATAACCACAAACAACGACCACTTTACCTGCAATCATTATATCTGTTCCGCGTTTTATTCCATCGGCTAAAGACTCTTGACAACCATACTTATTATCAAATTTTGACTTAGTAACTGAATCATTAACATTAATTGCAGGAAATGGTAATCGACCACTCTCCATCAATCGATACAACCTATGAACGCCTGTAGTTGTTTCTTCTGAAACTCCTTTGATGTCCTTAATTAAATCTGGATAATTTTCTAAAATTATTTGAGTTAAATCACCACCATCATCTAAAAGAATATTTGGTCCAAGCCCATTCTCAAAATCTAAAGTTTGCTCAATACACCACCAATATTCTTCTTCCGTTTCACCTTTCCATGCAAAAACAGGATAGCCTTCTTTTGCAATTGCTGCTGCAGCGTGATCTTGTGTAGAATAGATATTACAAGAAGACCATTTCACATTAGCTCCTAAATCTACCAATGTTTCAATTAGAACAGCTGTTTGAACAGTCATATGAATACAGCCAGCAATTCTAGCACCTGCTAATGGTTTTTTATCTTTATACTTTTCTCGAAGCATCATTAATCCAGGCATCTCTGATTCTGCAATCGTTATTTCTTTTCGCCCAAATTCAGCTAAATTAATATCTGCAACTTTATAATTTATTTTATTAATCTCTTTTTCTGAAATACTATCTTGCATAAATATTCTCCATATATGCTTTTAAATCTTCAATTTTATTTGTTTTTTCCCATGGAAATCCATTTCTTCCAAAATGTCCGTATGCAGCTAATTTTCTGTATATTGGTGATTTTAAATTTAACTGCTTAATAATTTCTGCAGGTTTAAAATTAAATACTTTTTTAATAATTTGTGTCAATTCTTCATCCGATTTAACACCCGTTCCAAAAGAGTCTAATGAAACTGAAACTGGTTCCGCCACTCCTATGGAGTATGCAACTTGAATTTCACATCTATCTGCTAAGCCAGAAGCAACGATATTTTTTGCAACATATCTAGCATAGTAAGCTGCTGATCTATCAACCTTTGATGGATCTTTACCAGAGAAAGCTCCTCCTCCATGTCTAGCATATCCACCATATGTATCAACAATAATTTTTCTACCAGTTAATCCTGTATCTGCTTTTGGGCCACCTTCAACAAATCGTCCTGTTCCATTAACTATAAAATTATTTTCGTAAGGTATTTCATATTCATTCAAAACTGGTATTATTACATTTTCAACCATTTTTTTAGTGATATAATCAAGTTCTTTCTGTTCTGAATTTCCAAATTTATCTAGCATATCATCGTGCTGTGTAGCTAGTACAACTTTAACAACTCTTACAGGAGTATTACCACTATATTCAACTGTAACCTGAGTTTTTCCATCGGGTTTTAACCAAGTAATTCCATTTTTCCTAACATATGCTAATTTTTCTGCCATACGATGAGAAAGCTGTATTGGAAATGGCATCAATTCTGGAGTTTCATTGCATGCATAACCAAACATCAAGCCTTGGTCACCAGCACCTTGCTCTTTTTGTTTTAAATTATCAACCCCTTGTGCTATATGAGCACTTTGCTCATCAATATGAAGTTGTACCTTTACATTTTTTGATGAAAATCCTTCAACATTCTCGTTATAACCAATATAATCTAATGTATCTTTAGCGATTTGTTCATAATCAGGATGGTTATTAGTTGTAATCTCACCTGAAATAATAATTAAATCTGTAGTTGCTAATGCTTCACACGCAACTCTTCCTTCGGGATTGGATGTTAGAATTTCATCTAAAATTGCATCTGATATTTGATCACATACCTTATCGGGATGACCTTCTGTTACAGACTCAGAAGTAAAGAGATATTTTTTTATCATAAATTAGTCTTTATTTGAATTTTATTTTACTTAAGTTTACTACTTTTAATATTACATATCAATTTAGATTAATATTTTTAAATCTTATTTTTCAATATTAATTTTTGGGCCAGCATTAATAATATCCTCCTGATCTGTTATATACTTTTGAAAATTATTTATAAATAATGTAGCTAATTTAACAGCTTCTCTATCATATTTTTCTTTATTTTTCCATGCATTACGTGGAAATAAAATTGAACTTTCGATACCATTTAACGATGTTGGGATTTTTAATCCAAAAATTGAATCTTCTTTAAATTCTGAATTTTCTATTGAACCATCAAGAATTGCTGTTATCATCGCTCTTGTATCATTTATACTTACTCTACTTGCACCATCTGATGGTGACCCACCAACCCATCCAGTATTTACAAAATACACATTGGATTTATTTTTTCTAATTTTTTCTTCTAATAATTGGGCATATTTCAAAGGATGTAATGTTAAAAAGGGTCCTCCAAAACAAGGTGAAAACGTTGCAACGGGCTCAGTAATTCCTCTTTCTGTCCCAGCAACTTTAGCTGTATAACCACTAATAAAATGATACATTGCCTGGTTTGAAGTTAACTTAGAGACAGGAGGAAGAACTCCATATGCATCACACGTTAAAAATATCACTTTCCCAGGATGAACTGCTCTACTTGGCTTCCCCATAGAAAAGATTGAATTTTCAATATGATTTAAAGGGTATGATACTCTAGTATTTTCTGTTTTTGACCCATCATCAAAATCAACTAATCTAGACTCTTCATCATATACTACATTCTCTAATAGAGCACCATATCGAATTGCATTATAAATATCTGGTTCATATTCAGGATTTAATTTAATTGTTTTTGCATAACAACCTCCTTCAAAATTAAAGATACCATCATCTGCCCAACCATGTTCATCATCACCAATTAATGGACGATTTGGATCTGTGGATAAAGTTGTTTTTCCAGTACCACTTAATCCGAAAAATAATGCTGAATTTTGACCACTTTTATCTACATTTGCTGAACAATGCATTGATAGAATTCCTTTTAAAGGTAAATAATAATGTAAAACAGAAAAAATTCCTTTTTTCATTTCACCACTATATTCAGTTCCCCCGATAATTGCAATTTTCTTTCCTAGATGAAAAATAATAAATGTTTCAGAGTTCATTCCATGTTTTTCAAAATTTAAATTTTTTATTGCTGAAGCATTTATTATTGTAAATTCAGGTAAAAATTCTTTCAATTGACTTTTTTTTGGACGAATAAACATATTATTACAAAAAAAAGCCTGCCAAGGACAGGATGAAATCACTCTAATTGGCAAGGTATAATCAGGATGATCACCACCGTACCCATCAAAAATAAATGAATTTTCAGAACTACTTTTTGTATTGAAATAGTTTATAACTTTTTCATATAATTCATTAAATATATCTTCTGAGATTTTTTGGTTGACTTCACCCCACCATATATTTTCTTTAGAAGTTTCCTCTACAACGAAATACTTATCTTTAGGCGAACGACCAGTATATAACCCTGTATCCACCATTAATGCTCCATTATGGCCTATTTTACCTTCACCTTTTTTTATAGATTCTTCCATTAATTTCTGAACTGAAAGATTTCTATATAAATTACCTGAAATTTTAATCCCTAACTTAGATAATTGATTTTTAACCATTGGATTACTCATTAAAATTAATTCCCTTCTGGATGTGCCTGTTTATAAATTTTACGCATATACTCTTTTTGAACATGAGTATACACTTGTGTAGACTTCAGGCTTGAATGGCCTAATATTTCTTTTACTGACATTAAATCTGCACCATTTTCTAATAAATGAGTCGCCGTTGTATGCCTAATAGAATGTGGACTTAATGAATCATTACCTGTGGCTAAGATTAAAAACTTTTTAACGTCAGTATAAACCTTACGAACACTTATATGTCCCGTTTTTGAAGTTTTATTTTCAGCAGGAAATAAAAAACTTGATTTAACTGATTTTCTATTTTTTAAGTACTTTTTTAATGACTTTTTTGCAAAAGCTCCAACGAATATATTTCTTTCTACATTGCCCTTACCAACAACTTTAATTAACCCCTCTTCTAATCTAATGTTTTTTATTTTAATTGTTATTAGTTCACTAATTCTGATACCACTTGAATATAATAGCTCCAATATCAATTTATCTCTTACTGGATGTTTACTGTGTATTTTTGGTAATTCCATTAATTTATTAATTTCTTGCTCAGTTAGAAATAAAGGAAGTTTTTTTGATAGCTTTGGGAAACTAATTCCTTTTGTAATATTTTTCTCTAATACTTCCTGATCAACTAAATACTTAAAAAAAGACTTAATAGTTGCAATTTTTCTCGATAATGTTCTCGCTGAAATTTTCTTTTCAGATATGTAACTTAAAAAAAGCTGAATGGAAGACCTATCTATTTGATGTAAATCGGTTTGATTATTATATTTATTTAAAAATGTATACATCTCTTTCAAATCAAACTTGTATGCTTTAATGGTATTTTGAGAATATTTTTTTTCAAAATACAAAGAATTTAAAAAATCAAAAATATAATTTTTTAGTTTATGCATATTCATTTAGTAGAGATATTACATTTTTCATATCTTCTGGAAGTGGGGCAATTACTTTTAAATTCTCACCACTTACAGGATGTATAAATTCTAACAGTTCAGCATGTAAAGCAACACGATTAATTAATTTAAAAACTCGCTTTAACTTTTGATTATATTTTTGATGAAATGATTTAATCATTTTTTTACCACCAGAGTAATCTTCATCACAAAGGATTGGATGTCCAATTGATTTCATATGTACACGAATTTGATGAGTTCTACCCGTTTTCAATCCAATACTCAAAACACTTAAAGGTGCATGAAAAGAATCTAAACTATAATTTGTATGAGCTTCTTTACCTTTAGTTTTACTAGTAGCAAAAAGAGTTCTATTTGCAGGATTTCTACATATATTTGTTGTAATTGAATCGTAATTTTTTGTTTTACCCCAAATAATAGCCTTGTATTTTTTTCTTATTTCACGTCTTTCAAATAATCTAGCTAATTTATGATGAATATCTTCTGATTTTGCTACAAGAATTACACCCGATGTTTGTTTGTCTAGTCGATGTACAATTCCTGGACGAACTGGGTTTAATTTCGATAAATTATTAAAATGAAATATTAACGCATTTACTAACGTTCCATTCTTAACTCCGTTACCAGGATGTACAACTAGACCTGATGTCTTATTTATAATAATTAAATGATCATCTTCATATAAAATATTTAATGGAATTGATTCAGGTTCAATTTCGGTTGTAACTTGAGTTTGAATGTTCCCGATAATATCTTCGCCTTCTGATAGTATCCAGCTTGGCTTAACTTTATTTCCACTAACTCTTATACTTCCATTTTTAATGTACTTTTGAATTTTAGAACGTGATAATTCTGACAGCTGTTTAGTTAAAAATAAATCAATTCTTTCACCACTAGAATCAACATGAAAATCAAATTGTAATTCTGACATTTTAAGTTAATTTTGGCTCATCTTCTTCAAAAAATATGGTATGTATTAAATACAATACTATTCCTATAGTTATTGCAGAATCAGCAATATTAAAGATATACCATCTAATAGACATACTGATACCAACATCTATAAAATCAACTACACCCCCAACATTTTCGGGATCTAAAAACATAAATACACGATCATAAATATTTCCTAAAGCACCTCCTAGGATAAATGCAATTGAAAGTTTTATTAATAAGCCATTATTCAGATTTTGATATAAAAAATATATTATATAAAAAGTAAAAATAATTGAGATAAATGTTAATATATGAACATATGGACCTAATTGAATACCGAAGGCCATTCCTGAATTTTCGCAATAGGTAAATCTTAAATAATGGCTAATAATATTTAATGGTTGATATAATTCAAGATTCGTTTTGATTAAATATTTCGACACTTGATCGAGACTAAAAACTACAAGAGCTATAATAAAATAAAACATGATAAATACTTAAAACTTCACCTTTGATTTGCAACTAAAGCATTGTGTAGTATGAGGAACTTCTATTAATCTTTCTTCCGCAATCTTTTTTTTACAAGTTTTACATATTCCAAAAGTACCTTCATCCATCATTTCAAGTGCTCTATCCAAATATTTTAAAAACTCAGTTTCTCTTTTAAGAAAGTAAAATAATTTTTCTCTTTCTTGTTGGTCTGAACCTGCATCTGCCATATGAGAAGAATAAATTGCATTTACTGAATCTCCTGTAGTAAAACTCTCCGCCCGTTCTCTAGCTTCATCTAATTCAATTATCACACTTTCTCTTTTATCTTTTATCATTGTACGAAAGCTATTCAACTCTTTTTTTGTCCATGTTTCTTCCATTCTTCAAACTCCCCCATATTGGGAAATTGCAATTTGAACATTTTTCCCATCTAAACTTATTTTTGAATTATATTCTAAATTTTTAATAGAGCAAATATTCACCTTAATTCCTAATACTTCATTTAAAAAATAATCTTCATTTGCTAATAAAGCACTAATTATTTCTTTTTCTGCATCAATATAAAATTCTATTCTATCTTCAACATTAAAATCTGAATCTTTTCTTAAGCTTTGTACATGCCGAACCAAGTCTCTAACTAATCCTTCATTTTTTAAATCATCCGAGATTATAGTATTAACTCCAACGATAAAATTATTACCGGAGGCTACTTCAAAATCACCGACACCTTTTTCATCCAAAATAAAATCATTTACCTCTAGAATAGAATTTTCAAATCCATATTTAGTTAAATTTATTGCTTTTCGATTAATAGCATCTTTTAGAAAAGCATCCTGATTTTGATTTATAATTTCTACTATTTGACGCATATTACTACCGAACTTATGTCCTAAATTTTTAAAATTAGGCTTTAATTGATATTTAATCAAATCATTTCGATTTTTAATAAAAGATACCTTTTTTACATTCAACTCTTCTAAAATCTGGTTCTCATTCCTTATTAACAAGTCTTTAGTTTCATCATCACAAAATAATCTAAACTCTGCAATTGGCTGTCTGTTTTTAATATTTGCACGATTCCTTGCAGATCGACCAAGACTTACAACTTGAAGTAATATATCCATCTCGTTAAGTAAATCTTGATCATGAATATTATCATCAAACAATGGGTAGTCTGTCAAATGAACACTTTCAGGAGCATCTTCAACAGCTTCAGAAACTAAATTTTGATATATTGCATCAGTAGTAAATGGAATTATTGGAGCTAAAATCCTAATTGTTTTCTCTAAGACTAAATAAAGTGTATCATAAGCTGCAATTTTATCATTATCATTTTCACTTTTCCAAAAACGACGACGATTTCTTCTTACATACCAATTTGATAACTCATCAATAAAAATTCGAATATCTTTCATTAATTTAAAAACTTCATAAGACTCAATATAAACTTGGGATGATTTTGCTAATAAGTTTACTTTTGCTAAAATCCATCGATCTAATTTTGAACGTTCACTATTCTTCACCTTTACTTTACCAGGATTAAATCCATCTAGTCGAGCGTAAGTGATAAAAAACGAATAGGTATTCCATAGTGTAATTAAATGCTTACGTTCTTCATCCGCAACTGTATATCCAAAATTCAGATTATGTTCGGTTTTTTGTGAAGCATAAATCCAACGCATTACATCTGCACCCATTTTTTCAGCTGCATCCTCAAACCAAATTGCATTTCCCCATGATTTATGCATTTCTCGTCCTGTTTCATCTCGAACTAAGGCATGCCCTAAAAGAGTTTTAAATGGTGCTTTTCCTTCCATCATAGCTGACATTGCCAGTAAGGAATAAAACCAGTTTCTAAATTGACCCGGGAAACATTCTACAACAAAGTCCGCTGGGAACCAATCATTCCAATAATTTTTATTTTTATTATATTGAAGTGTAGAAAAAGGGACAATCCCAGCATCAAGCCATGGATTACCAACATCAAGGACACGAGTGCCAATTAATCCTGTATCAGGATGTTTAATTTTTATTTTATCAATATATGGTCTATGAGGAGATTTATCTTTAAATTCATCCCAGCCTTCTACAGCTAATTCCTCTAATTCTTCACGAGAGCCAACAACAAAGAAAGAACCATCCTCAAATTCCCAAATTGGTAGTGCTAAACCCCAAAATCTCTTTTTTGATATCATCCAATCGCCCATATTATTGAGCCATTCGTGCTCTCTTTCTCTACCCCATTCTGGTATCCATTTAATTTGGTCTACAGTATCTATGATTTTTTGACGCCAATCCATATTAATATACCACTCATCAACCATACGAAAGACAAGTTCATCACCAGAACGCCAGCAATGTGGATAAACATGAGGGTATTCTTCAACATATACTAATAGATTTCGCTTTTTTAAATCTGTAATAATTTCATCAATTGTTTCTTCATTTGTAGCAGATTTACCATTCAACCAGTCAAATTTATCTGTAAAACAAGACTCATCATTTAAAGGCGCAATATTAACCATATTAAGTTTTTTTCCTACACGATGATCAATATCACCACATCCCGGAGCCATGTGAACGATTCCAGTACCTTCGCCTGAAACTACAATATCATTACCAATATTATCCTTTCCGGGGTCAATTACTTGGTGACAATCTAAAGAAGTTTTATTGATTTTTGAATTAGAAAATGGATAACCACCTTTAATATTTTGTACTTCGAAATGATCAAATGGTCCAGAATATTCCCAACCAACCATTTCACTACCTTTTATAGTATCAATGATTTCATATCCACCACGTTCTTTAAAGATTTGTTCTAAGGTTTTTAATTTTGGTACACCTTTAATCCAATTCTTTTTTTCCTTAAATTGCTTTTCTAATCTTTGAAATTTTAAATTATCTTCAGCAAAATAATAGATAGAGCCATCACTTACTTTTAATTTAATATAATTTAAATCTACATTTACTGCAGCCATAGTATTTGCTGTTAAAGTCCAAGGAGTTGTTGTCCAAACTAATAGGTTTTCATTTTTCTTATTTTTCAATGGAAACTTAACAAATATTGCCCTATGAGAGACAAGTTTACGCCCTTCAATGATTTCCATTTGAGAATAGGAAGTACCAGACCTTCCAGACCATGGTACAACATCAGCACCTTTATATATTTTCCCCTCATTAAAAAGCTTTTTTAGAAATGACCATATTGTATAATTATTATCTTCAGACATTGTAAAATAAGAATTTTCCCAATCCATCCAATATCCAAGACGCTTGGATTGCTCAGTCTGTATACCTGAATATTTTATAACACGATCTTTACATAATTGAACAAATTTTTCTATACCAAATTCTTCAACTTGGCGTTTAGTTTTGAAACCAAGTTCTTTTTCAACTTCAACTTCAACCCATAGTCCTTGACAGTCAAACCCATTTTGATAACGTAGTTCATGTCCTTTCATGGCATGGTATCTTTGAAATAAATCTTTTAAGCTTCTACCCCATGCATGGTGAACACCCATTGGATTATTAGCTGTAATTGGCCCATCTATGAATGACCACTTTGGTCCGCCATTGTTTTTTTCTTTACATTTTTGAAAGGTTCTCTTCTTCTCCCAAAAATTTAATATTTTATGCTCAAGCTCAACAAAATTGACTTTAGAGCTTATTTTTTTGAATTTTGATACGGTTTTCATAAGTTCTAAATTTACACTAGGGAGTTAATTCATACATAAAACTATATTGGATGAAATAATAGAATTTCATACTTTTATTATTAAAATAAATTTAGGATAATTTTTAGGATTTAAATCTATCTTATTCATGGTCTAAATTAAAGCCTTGTAACGATCTTCTTAATGATCCTTTATTTTTATTTAAAATATGCTCAGCGTTATCAAAAGATAAATTTAATTTTTGTATGACTAAAGCAACTTTCACTTTCCCTTTTGCTAACTTTAATAAATCCATCGCATCGCTATATTTTAAATCTGTAAAATGCATAATTATTCGAGCACCTCTATCCCATAATTTCTTATTACATGCTTTAAGATCAACCATTATATTGCCATATGTTTTATTAAGTTTTATCATTGATGTAGTTGAAATCATATTCAATACAAGTTTTGTAGCAGTACCTGCTTTCATCCTTGTAGATCCTGTAACAACTTCGGGGCCGACCATAATTGGAATGAAATGATCAATAAACTCAGGTGATTCTAAATTATTAAAAATTAATAATCCCACCTTTGCTTTACTAGTCTTTGCAGCTTTTAAAGCAGCCAGGACATATGGAGTAGTACCAGATGCTGAAATACCAAGAATAATATCATTTTGACCTACTTTTTTTTCTTTTACTACATACTCTCCATCGATTTGATTATCTTCCGCTCCCTCTATTGAATAAATAAGAGCATCAAGACCACCAGCAATTATTCCTTGTATCATTTCTGAATTTGTACGATAAGTCGGTGGACATTCAGATGCATCGAGAACACCAATTCTTCCACTCGTTCCAGCACCTATATAAAAGAGTCTTCCGCCTTTTTTAAAACAATTTATAACATCTTTAATTAATTCGGAAATCTCGGGAATTACTTTATTTACGGCTGAATGAACTTTTGCATCTTCATTATTAATTACCTCTAAAATTTCGTAAATAGATTTCTGATCTAAATCCATTGAATTAGGATTTTGTTTTTCAGTTATTTTGTTCGAATACATCTAGTCTTCTCTGTAAATTTGATATATAAATTACTTTAATTTCAAAAGAAAACAACAACAATGGAAATTTATTTTTCAATAATTGGATTATTTTTTTCAATATTATATTCAGGTTCTGAAATAGCGCTTATCTCTGCAAATCCAATGCAGTTAAAAGTATGGCAAAAACAAAAAATACCATTCTCTTCAATAGCCACAAAAATTATAGAGAAAAAGCCAGCATATATTACAGTAATCCTAATTGGAACTAATTTAGCCAATGTATTGGCAACTTCTTTTTTCACTATTTATCTTGCAAATATATTATCAAGTACTATTTTAGTAATTTCTATTATTGCAGGTATAATTCTACTATTTGGTGAAGTCATCCCAAAAACAATATCTAGAGAATTTTCAAATACGAGCATTTTGATTCTTTCTCCATTATTAATAGTAAGTTATTATTTATTTTATCCAGTTATATTTTTATTAAATAAAACAAAATGGCTGGATGTTGCAATAGAGTCAACAATTGCAGATGAAAAAGAAAATCATGAAGAGAGAACAGACCTACAACAAATGTATGAACAAGTTGATGAACCTGAAATTTTCGAAAAAGACCAGCAAGACATGATATCACAGGTTTTTGATTACAGTGAAAAAACTGTTGAAGAGGCAATGACTCCACGAACTGAAATTTCTTCAGTTCCAATTGAAAGTACTCTTGAAGAAGTTCTGCATGTTTTTATCGATTCAGGTCATTCTAAAATCTTAGTTTACCAAAATTCAATAGATAGTATTAANGGTGTCATTCACCTTTATGACCTTTTTAAAAGCCCAAAAAATATACAAGAGATTATTAAAAATGTAGAGTTCATCCCTTATACAAAATCAGTTATGGAATTAATGTCTGAATTCCAAACTACAAGACATACAATTGCAGTTGTGATTGATGAGCATGGAGGTACTGCAGGACTGGTAACTGCTGAGGATTTATTTGAAGAATTATTTGGAGATTTTGAAGATGAGTTTGATGTGGAAGAATCTGATATAACACAATTAACTGATGGCTCAATTCTTGTAAGCGCAAAAGTCAACTGTGAAATATTTAATGAAAAAATAGGTAATATTATTCCAGAAGGGAAATTTGAAACTATAGGAGGCTATATAATTTCCGAGATTGGAAGAATCCCTAATAAAGGTGAAACATTATATCTTTCAATTGGTCAGATAATAATACAACAATCTTCTACACGAAGAATTAGTAAAGTGAAGATTATCTTAAAAGAAGAAAGTTAACCTAATTACCTAGACATTTTTGATCTCGGCGATTATGATAAGATTGAACACACTCTGGAACATCATATGTATAACAAAGTTCATTTTGAGCTATAAATGAATCTCCCATTTCCTTGTAATTTAAATTTATCTCACAGATTGATTCTGGAAGCCCAGATAACTTATTGTGGCTCAAGAATAATTTAGTTAAGGAAGAAAAATCCTTTACCCAATCTGGAAGTTTCGTAATATTATTATAAGATAAACCTAAATATTTTAAATTCTTTAAATCTACTAGAGATTTAGTTACTTTTTCCAAGTTATTAGATCTTAGTTCCAGAATTTCTAAATTAGATAAATTAGAAAAAGAATCAGGAATTTCATTTAAATTATTATAAGAAAGCCATAAGCTTTTTAATTCTGATAATCCACCAATACTTTGAGGTAAAGTATATATTTTTATACCACCTCCATCACTCCAATCACCAATACTTAATTCTGTTAATCGTCCATTTTCCCATATCTGAGTTCCTAATTCAGATGGAATAATATTTAAATTATTTTCAATTACAATATCAAGTAATACTTGTAAATCTGTTGGAACACCTGATACAAATTCTGATTCTGTCTTCTCTCCAAATACATCTTCTACAACTAATTGAAAGTAATTAATCCGACTATGGTCAACAATAGAGAATTTATAATCAATCTCTGACTGATTACTTGATTCAAATAATATATTACTATCTTTCATATCAGGATTATGCGAATGGAATAAAATATATTTTTTAAAATCATCTTCTTGATTTTTATTCCAATTCACAAATAAATCATTATCTTGATTTAGCTCTAAATATAATTCAGATTTTTTTGGTGGATTATTTTTTAATACTTGTGGAGCAGAAATTGAAGACTGATTCCTTGAATCAGAAACAATTATCCATACCCAATTATCTATATTGGGATTAAAACCTGAATTTAACTTGTAAGAAACTATATCTTGATTATCAAAAATAGCTACAGTATCCGGTTGAACACCTAAATCATAAGTATGACATACATAATATTTATCAAAATTATTTTCATCGGACTTTGTCCATTCAAATTCTAACGATGTTCCATTAAATTTGAGTGATTTAATTGTTACTTGATTAGGGACTTTGTCTATTTTATTNATAGCAGTTTTACCTACTGATGTTTGACCCCAAATATCCGTAGTAATAATTTTATAATTATTAATTATAGTTGGATCAAAGTCAGTTAATTGTATACTATTAATTATCTGATCTTNAATTACTCCTAAAGAAATATTATTAACATTTTGGTTAGATAATAATAATTCATAAGATTTAAAGTCGATATCTAAATTTTGATTAAAACTTAATGTCAAAACTTCATCATTATAATTAATTTCAGTAATATCTGTAGGACTAGGCGGCAAATCAATGATATTTTTCTTCCCAGGACCGATTGTTTTATATCCATGTATATCAGTCACCTCAATCCAAAACCAGTTTTCAATTAATGGATTAAATTCAATGACAGAGTATGACGTTTTGTTTTTGGATGAAATTTTAGATATTCTTTTTTTCTTGCCTTCTATTGAATTGGCTCTATATAGAGAATAATATGAAAAGTCTACTTCTGAAGATCTCTCCCAGGAAATTGTCATTGAATTTGTATCATATTCAACAGACTTAATATTTATGGAGGATGGTACTTTTTCTAAATCTGACGAAAATATATCACCAATTGTTTTATATCCAACATAATCCTCTACACTCAATCTATAATATTGAAACTTTAATGGATTAACTTTTGTGTCTCTAAATTGCGTATCTGTAATTATATTAGATTCAAATATCACTTCAGCATCCGACATTGACTTCTTCGAGCTCTTTTCTAAAATATATTTTGAAAAATCATTATCCNGGGATTTTGTCCATTTCAAATTGAAGCCCTTCTTTTTTAACTCTATACTAGATATTTCAACTTTTTTTGGATAGGATTTAGAATTATCTACAATTAAAGTCAATGTATCACTAAAAGTACTATCACCATCTGAATCAAATGCTAGGATATTCAAAGTATGTTCAGAATTATCTTCATAATCTGTTGTATTCCATTTTAAGGACCATGGTGCAGAATCATCAATTACATTTTTATCTAAACCATCGATAAATAATTTGATTTTACTGATTTCAGATTCTTCGAATGGATCACAACTTATAGTTGTAATTTCTGATACAATATCTTCATTTTTGTGCGATGTAACTACAACTTTATTTGGTTTACTACAACCTGTCATTAAAAAAAATATAACTAAATTCAATAATACGATTTTTTTAATCATAAATAAATCCTACGAAGATTTTAAAAATAACTCTACCCCAAGAAAGAAAATTTTCTTTTCGCCATATCCTTATTATACTACATTTCCTCTTTTTTAATCAAAGAAAAACACGATTAAAAAAATATAAAAAATATCAATGAAATTGGTATACTTAGATTTAGAGAATTGAAAAAAACTTAAAGGGTTAATAATATAATACTAAGTATTAAATTTTAATTTTAGATATCATAATATTTTTATTGATGAATTATTTTTAAATTCAGGATTATGTTTTTTGAAAAAAAATCTAAACGTATTAATCAGACTTTAATATTTTAATAAATCAAATAATCATTAATTTAATTATCAAGGATAATTCCAACTAAATTAACAATATCAACTACATTCAGCTGTTCATCATCATTTAAATCACCGATAGTAATTAAAATCTGAGTTTGATTTTCTGGATATAATATTAAATTTACTAGATTAACAATATCTACTACATTTAATTGGCCATCATTATTTAAATCACCAGGAACTGTTAAAACTGCATATCGACATTCACCATAACTTACATTTAAATCAGCATTATTCTGTCCTGCAATAACTCCTTGTTCTATGCATATTTCAGGGCTACCAATACCAGAAACTTCTAATTGGATTAATAAATGATCTCCTTGTGGAATAGTAGATCCACTAAAATCAAATCCTAATATTTGTCCATTCTCTGAATAAGATATTGTAAACCCATAATCTTCAGAAACACCACCAAATGTATTAATCAAGTTTAAATCATCTGGATAATCTGCTAAAATAAACTGATACCCTGCTACTATTTGAGAATTCTGCATTCTGATATTAATAATACCAGGAGAAATTTCTCCAAAACTTAAGTGTGCTGTTCCAGAAATTGTCACGCAAGGTCCATATTCTACTGGATATACTTGGCCAATATCATTAGAAATTATTGCATTACTTAGACATAATTCAGGTTGACCTTCTCCTTCATACTGGATATTTGTAATCATATTATCACCCGCTTGAATAGAACCACCTGAAAATGAGAATCCTAATATAACACCANCTTCTGAAGTTGATACTACAAAATCGTTAGCATCTGCTGCTCCGCCTGAAGCACCTGTAATAATAATACTTTCAGGAGAATCAGTAATTTCAAACTGAAAACCACTGATATCAATTTCAGANTTTAAAATTATTTCAAATGATCCCAAAGATTGATTCCCGAAACTTAAAGAGACTGGCTCTAAACAAGAAGTTCCATCTCCACCACAAACACCACAAACATCTAATATACTTTCATTACAATCACAATAGTCCCCTGTAGGGTTATTATTACAATCACACGTACCTACAGCATATTCACAAGAACCATCATCTTCAGTTGCATTAGAATTATAATTACAAGCATTCAGATTGGTACACCCATATATAATACCATCATATGTTCCATCAATCACATAAANTCCTGTATTATTAGGATCCAACCAATCACTTAATCTATTTGATGAGTTTGATCCAAAATTCCAAGCATATGAAAATTTTGCATAATATGATTCTCCACCATTTGAAGAGGATGAACATGCATTTCCTCCACCTGATAATACTCCAATTAATCTACCATTACTATCATAGGCTGGTGAACCAGAAGAACCACCTTCAGTACCTCCATCATCCCATGTAATTTCCCAATAGGACCCACCCGGAGAATAACCACCACCATACCAATTAACTCCCCAGTTACCAGTAGTTGCGTAATCATTATCAAAGTTTACTTTTTTAGGAGATCCACCAGGGTGATGAACTCCAACCTCAACTAATTGATTACTGCTATATCTATTCCAACCTGCATAATAAACATCCCAAGAATCATATATATAACCAGTAATTTCTAACAATGCAAAGTCTCCATCCATACTACCTGAAGATGCCCTTAAAATTGAACCATAAACATATGAATCATAATTATAATTTGAACTTGTACATGAATTAGTATCATAATTAAAATAGAATCTATACGTACTAGCAGAACTGCCATCGATACAATGCCATGCNGTCATATAATAAGGTGTTAAGTCTTGTTCAGTNTTATTAACCATTGANCCAGAGCATATTGCACCTCCCATATCTAGCCATGAAGTTGCATTAATTTGATTTTGATAAGGCAATGCAGATGTACAACTAGGATTAGTACCACAATCCCTTGTCCTATCATCATTAGAAAAATTCATAATATCTCTATAATCATGTATTATTTCTGATATAATTATTTCGGTACCTTCTTGTACTCCATTATATTCCAAAATAATTTCTTCACCAGCAACAAGTGGGGTACTGAAATAATTATCAGTAGTATTATTTATTCTTGAATATGCTCCAAATAATATAGATTTATCATTATTATAGACGAAAAATCTTCCACTTCCATTTATTTGAAAATGATTATATTGAAGAGAAATTGCATAAGCATTTGGGCTTGATATCTTTAATAGCCATATANATTCACCATTTANTTCTGTTTTTTTAGCATCACTGAAAAAATCAATATTTACATTATTTTTTTTNCCATATCTAAAAGGAGAATTTATTGGACGATTTTCATCTTCTAATATTTCATAATTATTATCTACCCTTTGATTTGAAAATTGACCTTGAACTAAGTCATCTTCAATATTTATTGATAATGGTCTTTCATCTAAAACCTCTTGAGTATAAAGACAACCTATTAAGATTATGAATGAAATTATAATATTTTTTTTCATTTTGCTTTTCTTTGTTATTAAACTGAAATATAAATTTAATCCAAAATTACTTGAAATAATGTGATTTAGTAAACAATCTTTACAATNTTATACAAATAAAAAAGGGAGACATATGTCTCCCTTTTTTTCTNACTAAATGTATAGTTTCTATCTTATTTAACTAACATAATCTTTTCAGTTCTAATTTCATTTTCAAACTGAACTTTTACAAGATACATACCACTCGGTTGATTAATTCCATTCCATTCTACTTCATATGAACCAGCAGCCATAAAACTATTTACTACGCTACTTACTAATCTTCCATTTACATCAAATACATTGATAGCAATATTGCCATCTTTTGGTAATCCAAAAGATAATTTAGTTGATGGATTAAATGGATTAGGGAATGCTGGATTCAAAGTTAAAACATTTGGAATTTCAATACTTGAACCTGTCAATTTATTAATACTTGAAACAAGTAATGATGACCAGTTTTCCTTACTACCTTCTAATTGATATATTTCGCCTGAATTAGCTGAATATAATCTAAAATCAATATTGTCTCCATATTCAGCAAAACCATTCGTAGCATCAGACATGTCTTTACCCATAACTGGTACCGCTGTATTTCTTCCGGACCAATATGCTGAACCAATAAGAACATCTCCATTATAGGCAAGTAAAACATCATCATATGAAGGTTCAATACCATCAACAGTAACTTCTTCTACTAAGTAGAATGCTTGNTCTGTAGACTGAATGAACTTAAACTCATCATACATTAATTTATTTGAATTAATTGTTTCTGAATCTGACCTTCCAAGACTAGACGAAGCACAGTTATCAAATCCCCATCTAAATCCATCAACACCTTGATCTTTAATATTTAACCAATAGCCTTTACCTTCTATGAGGTTCGTTAAGTTACCAGACCATCCATTATCAGTATTAAATAATCCAAGGCCCTGACCTAAAATAAAGTTAAAGTTATCAGTTGCAAAAGACTCACCACCAAGCGCTTCTAATGTAGGTGAACTTCCATTACCCCATTTGTATGATAATAAGTTATTTCCACTTGACGTTTCGTATACTTCGCAATCAGCAACTGATCCCGCTTCGAATAAAATATCCCAAGTATGTGCATCGGCTGTGTTTATCCAATATCCTGAATGAGGGTCTATAGTTGTTAGGTTACCCGACCATCCATCTACGGTATTAAATAATCCTAGACCTTGTCCAAGTAAGAATATTACATCTGTCCCACCATTAATGATTGTATTCATTAAATCTTGTGCATCTGGATTATTTAAATATCCTGGTAAACTTATCAAGTTATTACCACTTATCAATTCATGTGTAAACGAATAACCATATTCACAAGAGTTATCATCAAGTGTAGCTTCAGAATCATAATTTGATGCTTCTGAGTCTGTACAACCTGAACATGATAAATTGCCACCTCCACAGTCTCCACATAGATCGACATAAATACATGAACCATCATTTAAAGTCGCATCTGGATTATAATTTCCGCATGCATTTTCATCCATACACCCTTCAACAACTAAATTTGGATCATAGGAATAAGCTACGTACGAACCAAAACCTGGACCATCAGCGGCGCAGGTCCATGAACCGTTACCATTATCAGTACAATCTGCACCTAATGCAACAATTTCACCATCATAAGTAATATAACCTAAGTCATATGTACTTCGTCCAGTTTCAAATGTTAATTCGACATCAAGTGTTGCACCTTCAGCCAATTCAATTGCTTCACCATTTTCATCGACAGCATCAAAAGATACACCTTGATAAACATCTAGTTCAGCATCAGCCGATGATGAATTATCAATAATATTTTGTAGTTCTGCTTGTGATGCTTCAGCTACTTCTAGTATAACTTCAGTTCCTTCCGGTACATCTAATGCTCCTGCAGGAATGTCAATATTAACTTCAACATCTTCAAAAACAATTTCTGGAACATCGATGTCAACTGAACTGTCATATGAACTCAACTCTTCAACAGTATCTAAGAAACAATATCCTGCTGATGTTACCATTGTATTACCAGCTTCACCTGATAGTACTGGGTTTGAAAGACATACTGCTGATCCTGGCTCAATGTCTAGACTAACATTTACTAACAGCTCCCCATCTGCAGCACTAATAGTAGCACCAGTAAAAGAAAAACCAAGTACCGTTGATGCAGATGTTGATACCGCATCAAATGTATCTGAAGCACCACCTGACGCTCCAGTAACAGTTGCTCCAGTAATGCCAAATTGGAAACCTCCTACATCTTCTAGTGAAGTATATAATACCTCTATAACTCCATCACTATATTCTCCAAATGATAATGTTGCTAAACATGAAGAATTATCTCCACCACAAACGCCACACTGATCTTCTTCTGCTGAACCACCCCANTCACCAGCACAATCTTGTTCACAATCATTGAATGGATTATCATCACAATTACCACAATTATCTTCTATAGATGATCCTTGACATTCACCAGCACAATCTTCTACCGCTGTACCTCCACAGACATCTGCACAATCAAGATATGAATCACCTCCAACAACGTCTGCACAATCTGTTGTCCCGATTGTGAATCCATCTGAACCAGATTCTATAATTTCTAAAGCATTAGCATCTGTTAGTGTAACATTGGTTATAGAAGCATTATTCAAGTCTCCAACAACGGTTAATGTTGTTAGTACCCCTGAACCTGCTGGTATCGGTGTATTACTAAATGAAATACCAACTACAGTAGTTGTATTAGCATCTACTAGATCAAAATATTCACCTGCAGCACCGCCAGATGCACTTAGTATTTCAACACCCTCCATATTGAATTGAAATCCTGTTACATCTTCTCCAAAGTCGTAAAGAACTTCTA
Organism: Fidelibacterota bacterium; assembly: GCA_002689995.1. Taxonomy (GTDB): domain Bacteria; phylum Fidelibacterota; class Marinisomatia; order SCGC-AAA003-L08. The sequence goes on along the minus strand of NZIV01000035.1, from coordinate 1,757 downwards.
ATTCTGAAGGTATAATCATACAATCACCCCCGACTGTAAGCATTGTATTACCAGATCCACTNGAAAGTACTGGATCTGAAAAGCAGACTNNATCTCCTGGTTCAGCATCTAAACTGACATTTACTAATAAGTCACCTTCTGATGGTTCAATAGTNGCNCCNGTAAATGAAAACCCAAGAACAGTTGATGACGAAGTAGATACCGCATCAAATGCATCNGAAGCACCACCTGATGCTCCAGTAACNGTTGCTCCGGTAATATCAAATTGGAAACCTCCAACATCTTCTANNGTAGTATATAGTACTTCAATAACTCCATCGTTATATTCACCAAAAGATAATGTTGCTACACATGNATTANCNCCATCGCAAACNCCACAATCATCGACTAATGNAGNACCACCACATTCNCCTGAGCANTCATCAACTAATCCAGAGAAACATACNCCATCACAACCAATATCAGGACCTGTACCACCACAATCTTCATCTCGTGTAACTTCTGGTAGTGCTATTGGATTACTAATTCGACGCTCTTGCTCTAAAGTATGTTGAATAAATAATGATTTCTTAGCTGCGTCTATATCTTCACTCATCTCTACACGACTAGCTGNACAACCACCTTCATCACTACCATCTGCACAATCACCATATCCATCGCAAATATAGAAACTTGGTACACAGCCGTCTGGAGAATAGGATGTCCAATTAGTCTGATCATCACCACAAAAATATCCGCCCACACTTGCACATGCATCCGCTAAACTTGGTTCTTCAACAGTACCACAATCACCTAAGCAACCATTAAATGGTGCACCACCTGATAATACAACACTACCATCAGCACCTGTAAGTGTCCATGAAACTTCACTANCCCATGATCCACCACCACAAGCAACAGCAACATCCATNGGACCTTCATAACAGCCCTCAGCTGATGCCCCTGATTCTATCGTAAATGCTGCATCACCAATCGTTAGTANATTACCACTCCATCCATCNCCATATGAATCNANCATACTTACTGTATAGCCTTCACATACAGGCTCAGGACAATCTAATGCAACATTTGNTCCANCACATACTCCACAATAGTCTAACTCTGCTGTACCATATGGTNNACCATTACAATCCGAGCATGATGAATTATCACCATATGGAACACCGCAATCATCTGCACAACTGCTATTATCACCTAATAGTACACCGCAATCATCATTACAGTCACCATCATCTAAATTAAAATCATCACATAATAAATATGCACCAAATGCACCATTATCACAATATCCATCTCCTACCCAACCTAAGTAAAATGAAGGTAAACAATTACCTTCACAGTCTAGGAATGAACTACCACCTGGTACTCCTGCACAATCAAGTGGTAAATTTAATATCTCAAATCCATTAACACTTGAATTTGCTTCCTGCGCATCAACATCTGTTAATGTAACATTAGTAATAGAAGCATCTGATAAGTCACCAAAACCAGTTAATGTTGTTAATACTCCAGAACCTGCTGGTATAGGTGTATTACTAAATGATACACCAACCACAGTAGTTGTATTCGCTTGTACTAAATCAAAGTACTCACCTGCAGCTCCACCTGATGCAGAGGCTATCTCTACACCTGAAACATCAAATTGGAATCCTGTTATGTCTACTGCAAAATTATATGATATATCAATATCAAAACAATTATTCGTAATATCAGAATCGCATGTACCACAATCGTCTAGGAATGAATCACCACCTGGT
>NZIV01000034.1 GCA_002689995.1 Fidelibacterota bacterium | reverse complement strand
ATAGACTAATTTAATTTTATTTTCTAAACAAAATTTGAAAACTGAGTTCGTTCCAATTAAATTTGAATTAAAGCAGTCATTAAATTTTTCAAAGCTTTTATATATTCTTGAAAACTCACCAAAATGAAATAGGGAATGGATTTTTTTTTTATAGTTAGATAATAAAAAACTTATGTTTAAAGTGTTACCTAAAATATATTTAACTCTTGGGTTATTAATATGGTTTTCTTTTTTTCCGCTAGAATAATTATCAACACAGATTATTTTTTTTTTAGTTTTTTTAAGTAAACATTCAATTAGGTTCGAACCAACAAATCCAGCTCCACCGGTTACAACTATAATATTTTTCATTAGAAGGTTTTAGCCTGGCAACGTCCTACTCTTCCGTGTCTTAAGACAAAGTACCATCGGCGCAGAAAGTCTTGACTTCCGAGTTCGGTATGGGATCGGGTATTACACTCTCGCAATAATTACCAGGCAGATGTTATTTATATAAAAATATTAATTTTTCAATAAAAAAATTAATAAGACTTGGTAAATTTATTTATATTAGATTTGGAATTATTTTTAATTTGATCATAAATCCACTTATAGTTTAATTCTAGGCCACTCTTTAATGAATAACTTGTGTCCCAGTCTATTTTATCCCTTGCTAGTGAATTATTACTACTTCTTCCCCTCACTCCCTTTGGTTTATCTAGAAGATAATTTTTTTTAACTTTATAATTAGCTATTTCAGAAATGATATCAATCATTTGATTAATTGATACTTGCTCTTCGCTACCTATGTTTAGACTTCCAGTAAAACTACTATTGAAAAGCTTTATTGTTCCCTCTAAACAATCATCTATATACATAAAGCTTCTTGTTTGTTGACCGTCGCCCCATACATCAATTGATTTATGATTATTTTCTTTTGCTAGGATTATTTTTCTACATAAAGCTGCTGGAGCTTTTTCTCTACCTCCATCAAAAGTTCCAAAAGGGCCGTAAACGTTATGATACCTAGCTACTCTTGTCTCTAAATTGAAATCTTCATAAAAATGTCTACACATTCTCTCGCTGAATAGTTTTTCCCATCCATAACCGTCTTCTGGTTCTGCTGGATATGCATCATCTTCTTTTAAGCCTTCGATAAACGTTTTTGATTGTTTTGATCCATTATAAACACATGCACTTGAAGAAAAAAAATATTTTTTTACTTTATTTTCTAATGAAGCTCTTAATAGGTTGGTATTTATCAAAACTGAAAGCATACATTCAGCTTTATTATTCTCTATAAAACCCATACCTCCCATATTACAGGCCATATTGTAAATATATTCTACATCATTAGAAACTTTAAGACAATTTTCATAGTTTTTTAAATCTAAAGAAAAATTTTTACATTCATCAAAATATTGAAACCAATACTCTAAAGGTTTTATATCTGCACATACAACCTGATGTCCATTATTAAGTAATGATTTAACTAAGTGGCCTCCAATAAATCCACCAGCTCCTGCTACTAAATAATTGCTCATTTTTTATCTTTTAAAAAATCCTTATAAGTGTTTTCAAATCCAATGTCTAAACTAATTATAGGTTTCCAACCATATTTTCTAGCTACTGAACAATCAAGCAATTTTCTTTTAGTTCCATCTTTTTTTGATTTATCAAACTTAATTTTTAAATCTTTACCAAATTTTTTAATGATAAATTTTGCGTAATCTTTAATTGACATCTCTTTTGAACTACCAACATTTATCAACGTTTCTTTAGTTTTTTTTTTGAGAAAAAATAAACATGCATTTGCTAAATCGTCTGAATGCATAAGTTCTCTTTTAGGTTTGCCAGAGCCCCAAATAGTAATACTTTTATTATTTTTTTTTAAAGCATTAAAAGTTTTTGAAATTAGAGCTGGAAAAAAATGAGATGTCTCTGGATTATAATTATCATTAGGTCCATAAATATTACATGGCATCAAGCATTTATAATTTGTACCATATTGAAAATTATAACTCTCNCAAAGCTTAATNCCTGCAATTTTAGCTATGGCATAGGGNTCGTTTGTNTTTTCAAGTTCACCAGTAAGTAGATAATTTTCTTTAATNGGTTGTTTAGAATTTTTTGGNTAAATACAACTAGANCCTAAAAANATTAAATTTTTTACACCAGTTTCATAAGAAGAATTAATTATNTTATTTTGAATNGCNAAATTATCATAAATAAATTCAGCTCTGTAATTATTNTTTGCATAGATACCACCNACTTTGGCNGCAGCATTTATGACAAATTTAAACTTTTCTTTTTTAAAAAAACTTTNTACTTTTTTCTGATTTTTTANATCTAATTGTTTATGTGTTTTAATAANAATATTTTTATAGCCTGAAGCTTTGAATTTTTTCAATATTGCTGATCCTACTAAACCTTTGTGACCTGCTAGGAATATTTTTGAATTATATTTAATCATCAGTGATTTAAATCTTCTTCGACCATGTCTTTTATCAAAGCTGAAATATTAAATTTAGCTTTCCAATTAAGCTCTTTTCTCGCTAAACTTGAGTCGCCTCTAAGAGAATTTACTTCAGTAGGTCTAAAATATCTTTTATCAACTTTTATTATGACTTTATTATCCCAATAAGCTCTTTCATTTTCTCCAGATCCCTTCCATAAAATTTTCATTTTAAGTTCTTTTGCAACTAGGTTAACAAATGATTTTACACTCAACTGTTTACCAGTTGAAATTACATAGTCCTTTGCTTTTTTTTGATTTAACATTTTCCACATTGCAACTACATAATCTTTGGCATGTCCCCAATCTCTTTTTGCATAAAGATTGCCTAGATATAATTTTCCTTTTTTTGATTTATTAATATTACATAGACCTCTTACTATTTTTCTTGTTACAAATGTTTCTCCTCTAATGGGACTTTCATGATTAAATAAAATTCCATTGCAAGCAAAAATATTATATGCCTCCCTGTAATTTACTGTTATCCAATGTGAATATAACTTAGCTACAGCATAAGGACTTCTGGGATAAAAGTTTGATTTTTCGTTTTGTGGAGGTTTTGTGGCTCCGAACATTTCTGAAGTGCCTGCTTGGTAATATCTTGTTTTTTTTTCCAAACCCAGTGTCCTTATTGAATCTAAAATTCTTAGAGTGCCGATAGCATCAACATTTGCAGTATACTCTGGTACTTCAAATGAGACGCCCACATGTGATTGAGCACCTAAATTGTATATCTCATCTGGCTTGATTTTTTTTATGATTTTTAGCGTAGCTAAAGAATCTGTTAAGTCACCATAATGTAAAAAAAAATTTCTTTTTTCATGCGGATCCTTATAAATATCATCAATTCTTGAAGTATTTAATGACGAGGATCTTCTCTTAACACCATGAACAGTATATTTTTTTTTTAATAATAACTTTGCAAGGTAAGCTCCATCTTGTCCTGTAATACCAAATATAAGAGCAATTTTTTTTTTCATTTAGTTATCAGATTAGTTAATTACAAATAAATTATTCTACTTTCAAATTAAAAATTAATTAACTCTAAAACATAGTATATACATTGAATTTAATAATTGATAACTAATTTATAAATATGAATATTAAAAATTATAAAAAAGAAAAATTTGACTATGATTGGATAAATAATAATACCAATCATCACAGCTATCTAATTAAAGATATAGAAAATATACTTAAAAAATTAGAAACATCAGACTTAGAATTATTAGATATTGGTTGTGGAAATGGTGTTTTAACCTCTCAAATTTCAAAATACTTTAAACATACAACTGGAGTTGATTTATCTGGAACTGGTATTGAATTGGCACATAAATTGGAAAATGACAAACTAACCTTCAAAAATTCAAGTATTGATGAGCTAATAAAAAATGAGAGAAAATTTAAATTTATTGTATCGCTTGAGGTAATTGAACATCAGTACCTGCCAGATGATTTTTTAGAGAAAATATATAAGGTTCTTGATGATGACGGTTTCTTGTTAATTAGCACACCATATAATGGATATATTAAAAATTTATTGATAAATTTAATTGGTAAACACGACTGGCATTATAACCCTTTATGGAGACATGGTCATATTAAATTTTTTTCCATAAAAACACTCAGTAAATTACTTAAAAATTGTGGTTACAGTATTTTAAAAAGAAAATTTAGTGGAAGATTTTATCCAATCAGTTGTTCAATGATTTTTTTAAACAAAAAAACTAAATAATTTTATTATTTAATTTCTTTTTAAAAAAATAAATTAACATCAAATAAAATATAAGAAATAAACCTATTATATACTGACTTGATATAAAAAAATTTAAAATTGATGGAAATAATGCAATAAAAATGATCGANGCAATTGAAATTTTATAATTATAAAAATGAAGAAAATAGTGATGAAGATGTTCTCTATCTCCCATGAAAGGATTTTTTTTATTTACTATCCTCTCAATAAATAATCTTAACATATCAAGACCAGGTAAAATCATTAATAAAAAAATTTCATCTACAGATACTAATTTTTCAATATTATAATTCTTTATTACCATCAATGAAATTAAAGATCCTAAAAACAATGTGCCACTATCACCCATGAATAATTTATTTCTTGAATTTAAANANATNATTAGNNANANCGGNATAATTAAAAAAAATATAATCTCAGAAAATTTACCNANAANTANNAAATAAANTAANANATANAATCCGTACAAACTGTTTTGNAGNTTTATGCCATCAAATAAATTAAAGGCATTAACAAAAAGCAGTACACATAAAATTGAAAACAGAAGACTTAAATAATTTCCAAAGTTAATTTGAAAACTATAGAGTTCAATAGAATTTAAAATAATTTTATCAGTAAAGAAAAAGAAGACTAGTAAGATTATTGTTAGAGTTAAAAATTTTGTATAGGGACTAAGGTTATACTTATCATCTAAAATACCTGTCAGCAAAAAAACTGATGAACATATTATGATATTCATTTCAATATAAGATAAATAAATGATATCCATATAAATTAAAAAAAGAAAAAAAATTAAATTTAACATAAATATCCAACCACCCATTAAAGGAACTGGATGACTATGTAATTTTTTTTTATCATCTGGATAGTCAAATACATTAATTTTATTTTTAAGAAATTCAAAAAAATGAAATATACCTAAATTAAACAACAAAATTATACTTACAGTGCTTAACAAATTAATCATTTAGAATTTTTTTTTGTATCAAGTTCATAAAGTAAAAAACCTATTGGTAAGAAATACATAATTGATAACCAATTGTTAAAAAAACTACCAGTTGGAACTANAGGAAAAAAATTTACTAATATAATTACAAAACACATNCCNAGAGGCTTGTTAACTTTATCACCNGTATTANNNTGAATTTTAATATAATCTTTGATGTTAAAAAAAATAAAAATCAAAAAACTTGTGAAAAATATAAAACCTATAAGACCTGTTTCGCTTAAAATTTGAATATATGTATTGTGCGGATGGGTAGTACAATAATATTTACCAACCTCTTTATATATTTCCTTCTTACATTCATTGCGGTAATTTCTTACNCCCACTCCTTTGATAAAATTCTTTTGAAACATTAGAATACCAGCTTGAAAATGATCTTGATGACCTTCAGAAAAAAAATGTAATTTTTTTTTTACAGTTTTTCCAGCTGTGTCAAAAGTAAAAAAAAATTGTTTAAAAGTTTTATTTANTAGCCTTTCATTAGAAGCTGGGTTTAANCTTATAGTTAGTCCGAAAATAANAAGANTAAAAAATAAAAATATTAATATTTTTTTAAAATTAAATTTAAAAAAAAAGAAAGTTAAAAATATACCAATAAAAGATAAAAAAACTGAAGATCTTTCTCCAGATAAAAGAATTAATATTAATGANAACNATAAAATAAATANNAATANATATTTGAAATTTTTATTTAAATTTTTTTGATTNTAAAGATAAAGAATNACAAAAATAGGTANNGTCCTNAAAATAAAACTTCCTTGAATTTGTTCACTACCGAATAAACCTGTTATTCTAGACATGCTTTCATTNCTTTGTAAAATAAAAATTTGAAATAAAGTGAAAAATATAACAATTAAAATCGTAATTGTAATAATGTTAAAAAAAATAATTTTAAATTTTTTAAAGTTCTCTAGTAAATACCAAATGATAATTACTAAAAATCCAAATCTAAAATAAAATAGTGAATTTCTTATTGAATTTATGACAGTTTCAGAAAATAAAGAGCTAAATATTAAATATAAATTAAATAGCAAAAAAAATAAAAAAATCTTTTCTTTATAATATTTCACACCTAAACCTTGATAATTTAAAAATAAATAAAAGACTATTGAGGTAAGAATTAGTAATTCGGTTATAGCTATACCTACTACAAGGGAAAGTGGTATTAAGCTAATGATAAAACTGAGTGTATTATGAATTTGTGGAAATTTATTCATAGCTTCCTCTTTATATAAAGACATTGTATATAAATTTAATATGGAAATTTTAAAAAATTACAAGCTGATTAAGATTTTATTTTTCACTATATGGGTTTTTTTTATATTTAGATTAACCTCGATGATTAAACTTGGGGGTATATATAACAGAAACTTTTTTGAGGTTGGAGAAAACTGGATAAATTTTTTAACTGATAATATTTCAATAATTATTTGCGTAGTTTTATTTTATTTTTTGATTTCAAGATTAATAAAAAGTAAGAGAATATCCTTTGATACATTCCTTTTAATATATCCGATATTAGGCTGCCTAGGATACTATTTGGGTGATTTTAAAAATCATTATCAAGACAGTATAATTATACACCATTTTGTAACGCTAAGCTCAGTTATAATTTTTTTTAGTATTATAAACTCTGAGTCAAAGTATTTTGACTACAAGTTTAAGGAATTACTTTTTAAATTTTTACTTTTTTTTATAATAATATATTTATTTTTTATTGTTTTTCCTAACTATCTTTCAAAGTTATTAACCTACACATCTTTTNCAGAGTTAAGATTATCATTTAAATCCAGTATAAATTTATTAGGTAAAGATTATTTTTTTTATCAAAATGTAAACGGACAAACAAAATTTATACTTATTTTTCAAATAATATGTTTGTTTTTATTTAAAAATTTTTTGATAAATAAAAAAATAATTCCTTCAATATTTTTTTATATATTAAGTGTCATATCTATAATTTTAATTTATTTAGTTCAGTCAAGATTTAATATTATTTTCAGTTTTATTTTCTCTTTTTTTTTAATAATGAATATTAATGTGTTAAAAATAAAACACAAATTTGTATGTATTTTGATAATTATTTTAGCCCCTTATTTATTCTTTAATATATACACTAATAATCAAGGAAGATTTATCACTGATTATGAAGTGCCTTTCCTTGAGAAAGAAAAGAGAATTAAAACTTTCTCAAACTTAAAAGGTGAAATCAACAAAGAAACAGTCAAAATTAATGACTCCTTTAAAAAACTTAATAAATACAATTTGAATATAGAACAAATTCAAAATTTCCATAGTAAATATAATTTAAAGGAAATAGATAAATATGATTTGAAATTGATATTAAAAATCTATTATGAATATGTTCCTTTATATAGATCTGTAAAAAAAAAATTGAAACACTTTGAAATTCAGAATCGTCATTTGGAAAATGACCACGAATATAATGAATTTTTAAATTTGTCTGTATCCATGAGAAATTTTGTAAATATTCTATCTAGAAATGTAATGTCTGAATGCTCACAAATATTAAGACCATTTGATAATATTTTGTCTGGCAGAGTTTGCGGATGGGAAATTTTAATAAAAACTCTTAAATCAAAAGATATATTATTTGGCAATGGATATTTTGCTGATCAAGTTTACCTAAAAATACCTGAAAAAACTGCTTCAAATACCTGGATTAACATACTCTTTAATGGTGGAATAATTTCATTAATAATTTTTATTACTTTTATTTTTGTGTATCTATTTAAATTTTTTAAAACAAAAAATATCAATCATAAAAATATATATATTTCTATCTCACATTATCTAATAATTTATATTTTGTTCAGATCAATTTTTGAAGACACTCTTGCATTTGTAAGTATCGACTTTTTATTGTTTGGGATTAGTTTATTAATGATAAAAGAGAGTAAAATATTAAGTTAATCAATTCTGAAATTATTTTTTTACTTCAAATATTTTATTATCTTTTATCTCATAAATTTTATCACATTTTTCTAAAGTATTTATTCTGTGAGCTACAATTATCATAGTTAGATCACCGCCTAGGCTATATAATTCATTCATAATTAGTTTTTCAGTTTCGCTGTCTAACGAATTAGTCGCTTCATCAAATATAATTAATTTAGCATCTTTGTATAAAGCTCTAGCTAATCCTATTCTTTGTATTTGTCCTCCTGATAATCTTATACCTCTCTCACCAACATTTCGACTGTATCCCTGTACATCTTTGGTAATAAATTCATGAATTTGGGATTTTTTTGATGCTAATTCTACTTTTTGCATGTCTATTTTATCAAAGTCTATTCCAAATGCTATGTTTTCAAAAAAAGTTGAATTACTTAAAAAAATATTTTGAGGCACATGTGATATTTTTGATTGCCAGCTCTTATAGGTTTGAATTTCTAACTTTTTGTTATCTATATAGATTGATCCTTTGTTTGGTTCTAGTAGCCCCATTAGTAAATCTAAAAAAGTGCTTTTTCCCTCCCCAGTTTTTCCAATGAAACCTATTTTAGATCCTTTTTTTATTTCTAAATTTATATCATCAAATATAATTTTTTTATTATCGTATGAAAATGATACATTCTGAAACAAAATTGATTTATTAAAATTGATATCAAGATTTTTTATATTATTATTTTTTTCCTGTTTATCTGAAAATTCATTTAACGAAGTTACTACCTCGTCTATTTGATAAATTGTACTTTTTACATTGAGGAAATTTACATAAAGCTGATTTAAAAGAGGTAAAATTCTTTGTGATCCAATTGCTAAAGCAGCTAGAGTTGGAAAAATAGACGAAATTTCCTCTGAGGAGTTTGATGGCTCACTCCAAAAAATTAATAAAATCACAAATAGAGCTATACCCATACTCTCAAAAATATAACGGGGAGAATTTTGAATAAATTCTATTAGAGCTTGTTTTCTAGCTTTAAGAAAACTATCTTTTTGAAAATTGTTTAGATAATAACTTTGTGTTTTGTCTAATATAATATCTCTTATAGCCCCTAAACCGTTTTGTAAATTCTTAACTATTATATTTTGAGTATCATTTACTATTTGTCCACTACGCCTAATTGTTTCTTTGCCTAATTTAATGATTAAGAAGTAAAGAGCCCCAAAGAATGAAATAGAAAGGATCATTATTTTTGGGTTTACCCAAATTAGAACGACTATTATACAAAAACAAATTACAGTGCCTGATATGAAGGTAATTACACCCGAAATAGTTATTGCAATTTGAAAAACTTTTTGTGTTACAGCTGCGATTAATGCATTTGAATTTTTTGAAATATGATTTGAATATGTATCATATAGTTTAGCTTCATAAAGTTTTACACTTAACTCAGCGGCAATAATTTGTGATAACCTAGATGTAATATATATTAATCCTATTCTTGAAAAAGAATTCACAAAAAATAAAAAAGAAAATAATAAACCAGTGATCATTATAGCCTCTTGTTTATTTTCAAGATTTATTATTTTTGATATAAAGACTGATTGCACAGAAAATCCTTGCTCTGTAACTAATTTTATAAACGGCACTATTGAGGCAATACTCAATATTTCTGTAAAACCTGTAAAAATGGTTAGTAGCAATAATAAAAAAAATTGCAATTTTCTTCTTGAATTTATATGAGAATATAAGTTTTTTAGCCGGCTAATGGGTATGTAATTTTTCATATTTTAACATTTATCTATAAAACTCTTAAAAAAGATAACAAAAAATATAATATTTTAAGAAATTCATCTTTATTTGACTGAAAATACCGAAACATAACACAAAAATAGTTTACTATATTTTGAAATAATAAATAAAATTGAAATCGTACTTAAGAGGTTGGTTATTTAGCTAGAGAACTATAAACAGGATGAGTAAATCAAAAAATATTTTTTTTTATTTATTAATTATTTACTGGGTATCACTTTGGGTCTCTATTAATGTTGGTCCGTTAAGATCTGGATTGCTGGATACAATTTACTCAATAAACTTTTCAAAAAATTATTTTAAATCTATTGCCTCAATACGTTTTATTGTAACTTTAATTATTACTTCATGCTTTATTGCTTACTTTATAATTAGATGTATTAAAGCCAAAAATAAAATTGATAAAATACACATATTTTTTTTCATATATTTTATATCTCAATTAATTGGACTTTATTTTAATGATGAAAAAAATTTTGATATTTTTAATTCCTTTCTTGCAATTTTTGGATTAGGGACAGCGGCTTTGTTTGCTGTTTCACAAAATTATAATGAAGACTATTTAAAATATTTTTTTAAAATATCTATAATTTTTTTATTTATCATGCTTTTAATAATTTTTTTTTCCAAAATTAAAGATATAAATAGCATTGCATTTTATCATTTATTTTCTGCACAAGGCACTAACATACTCGATAATCCTCTATCAAGAATAAGTGGATTATCAAGGACACTTGCATTAATTAACCTACTTTTAATTCTTTACTATATTAAATCTAATTTAGTTTTTTATAAAAACAAATTTTTTTATTTAGTTACAATTCTTTCAATATTAATTTTTTTAATGCAATCTAGGGGTACATTACTATGTTTAGTTGTATCTATACTATTTATTATTTTATTTTTTTGTGAAAGAAAAGTTTTGACAAAACTTAAAAACTTTACACTTTTATTAATTATTCCAATTAGCTTTGGTTATTTAATAAATGTTAATGTAAATATTAAAAATGAAAGTGAAAATTTAAATGAAATGAGGGTTTTTAGTTCTCATACCGGGGGAAGATTAACTTTGTGGCAAGATACTTTAAAAAACTATGACAAAAAAAAATTATTTGGATATGGNCCNCAAGGTGACAGATTTTTTCTTAGCAGCANANTAACAAGTGACGACTTTGGTTTTAAAAAAGATAGAGAATATTATGGTTTCGGCAACAATGTATCTAATATGTTTTTGTATGCACTTCTATCTGGAGGGATTTTTTCGGTTGGATCAATAATATTAATATTTTATGAAATTTTAAAAGTATTAATAAAAAATAAAAATAAATTATTTTCAAAAAAAAATTCTGTAAATTTAAATTTTTCACTTACTTGTTTAATTTTCTTATTGATTAGATCAGTATTCGAAAACAGTTTTGCTTTATTTAGTGTTGATTTTCTGCTTTTCTATTTATCTATTGTTTATGTTCTCAATTCCTCTAAAAGCATTGAAAAAGAACCAAAATGAAGATAACTATCGTTACGACATGTCTAAATAGTGACAAATCTATTGGTCATACTTTGTCTTCTGTTTACGATCAAACTTATCGAAATATTGAACATATACTAGTAGATGGTGGGTCTACTGACAAAACTTTAAAAATTTTAAAACATCACAAAGTAAAAAAAAAAATTATAATTGCTAAAAAATCCTCAATATACGAAGCAATAAATATCGGTATCAAAAATTCAAAAGGTGATTACATACTTATTCTAAACTCAGATGATATTTTAGATAATAAAAATGTTATTAAAAGTATTGTTAAAATAATTAAAAAAAATAAAGAAAAAATATTTTTGGGGAATGTTTCATATTTTAATAATTATTTATTTGATAATATTACGAGGTATTATTCTGCAAAAAACTTCAAAAAATGGATGTTTTACTTTGGATTAATGCCACCACACCCTGGTGCCTTTATATCGTCAAAATTAGCAAAAAAAAATTTATATAATTCCAAATATAAAATTGCAGCAGATTATGATTTTTTTTTAAAAGTATTAAAGATTAAAAATGAAAATTTCAAAACAGTTAATCAAACGATTACAAGAATGAGAACTGGGGGCATATCAGGAAAAAACTTAATGGCTCACTTCACTTCAAGCTCAGAAATATATGACTCTTTGAAATTAAATAGACAGTTTTCAAGTAATATTTTGATAAACTTAAGATATTTCCAAAAGCTAAAACAATTTATATTTTTAAAGAAAAATAAAANTAAATTTANTACTAATAAAANNTATATNTCNACAATTAATTATCATTTTAAAGTATTAAAAAAAGTAAGTTCAATAAATTTCANAAAAAATTTTGTACTCTCNGCCTTAAACTTAGCTTTTATTGGTAGCTATGTTAATANTCAAGTTAAACTATATGAAAATCTTATTCATTGGCCTGATGGTGTTTTCATTAAAAATATAAATATTCCTGTAAAAAAAATCCCAGGAAGAGATGTTTTGGACAAACTAAAGATTCCTGAAAATATTAGAAAAATTATAGTTCTTGGTAACTTGCCTAATATATCAAAAAAGTATCTTAAAAATAAATATAAAAAAATTGTAGTGAATTATTCCTTACCTTATGGAGATATAAAAAAAATTACAAATAAATTTAATCTTAAAATTACAAAAAAAGACCTCATTTTTATTACATTACCAACACCTAAACAAGAACAGCTAGCTGAATTTTTAATTTCTAAAAACAAAGATTTCAAAATAATTTGTATAGGTGGATCAATTAACATAGTCTCAGGACTTGAAAAGGAAGTACCAATTTATTTCTATTCATTTGAATTTCTCTGGAGACTAAGATACGAAACATTTAGAAGAATAAGTCGATTAATTTCAACTTTTATAAGCTATATAAAAGGAAAATATATTCATAAAAAATTAGATAATTTAAATATTAAAATTATAAATTAATAGCAGATATGAGCCTTATTTACATAATTACAGTTTCAGATGGAGAAATAAATTCATTGAAAAAGACCTTAAATTCAATAGACGAACAAAAATATAAGAAATATAAAAATATAATTATTTCTAAAAATAAAATTAAATTACTAAATAATAATTTAAATAATCCAAAGAGAAAATTTTTTTATAAAAAAAATAGTTCGATTTATGAAGCCATGAATTTTGGTTTAAAAAAAAGTAAAAATAAATTTGTAATTTTTTTAAATTCAGGTGATAAGTTTTTTTCAAAATTTTCTCTTAAAAAATTATCGAGATATATTAATAAAAAAAAATTTAATTCTTGCATAATGCTTGTATCTGTACTCAAAAATGGAAACGATTATTTTATACCTACAGAAAAAACATTTTTCTCAAATAATTATTTAATACATAGTTCATTTATACGCCCACCTGATGTCAAGGATTTTGGCTTTAATATAAATAATAAAATTACTGCAGATGGAGAGTGGATGAAGAGTAATATTAAAAAATATGGTATAAAAAAAATATACTTTCCCCTATCTATTTTTTACTTAGGTGGGGTATCAAATTTACCAAGTATACGCTCATTGAAAATGAAATCAAATACTGGTTTTTTATCGATTTTAAAAGAAATAATAAAATTTATATTGTTCAAAACGCTTAGTAGAGACTTATTCTATAAAATTATTTATTTTTTTAAATATAAAAAAATGACAGAAATAGAAATTTCAAAAGTAAAAAAATTTACATGATTAAATAATTTTTTTTTAGTTATCATATGGAGTCAAACTTAAAATTCGATTTATACTGTTGGGCAAGTGATTTTTCTTCTAAAAGAGGCGAGGGAATTTTAGCAAGAGATTATATTTTAAATTTATCAATGCTAAAAAATAAAAGATTTTTAATTAGATCACCAGATAGTTTATATAGAGTTTACAACAATAAAATAAAAAAAATAAAAAGATTATCTGTAACAGAAACAAAACTTAATCTTACATTTTTTGAAAATTATATAAGTCCATTAATTGGCATACTTTATTTATGGAAAAATTTTATTAAAGGAAGAGGTGTTTGTTATTTAAATTTTTTGCCGTTATGGAACTTTTTACTATTTGCTCTTTTGCCACCCAAAACACATCTAGGTCCAATAACAGGTTTCATCTTTAAAAATAAAATTACCAATTTAAATTCTTTTTTAAGAAAATATGTTGTCAATGCTTTATTTAAATTAAGCTTAAAAATTTTATATCTCAGACAAAATAAAATATATTTTTCAACAGATCTACTAAAGCCATTTGTGAAAAAAACTTATAGAAACAAAACTAGTAATCAGAATAGAATAAAAAATTTGATTTTTGCCGAAAGGATATAATGATTGACCAAAGATATTTATTAAGTTGAAAAATA
>NZIV01000033.1 GCA_002689995.1 Fidelibacterota bacterium | reverse complement strand
AGTTTATAATGAAAGCTCAGAGCCTCTTCCTGGTGCAAATGTATACCTTAAGGATACAAATATTGGAACATCTACTGATATAAATGGAGAATTCTTTATTGGAAATATTCAAGAAGGAAAGTACACATTAGAAATAGATTTTATCGGCTATAAAAAAGTATCAAAAGATTATGTAATTTCAGGTGAAAAAAATCAATTTTTAGAAAAACTAAATTTAAATGACGGTCAATCTGATGAAAGAACTATTGAGCGTGATTTTTATCTTGATTTATCTTTTTATTTAGAGCCTAAATCAATCACAAGTTCACAAGTAGATGTAAAAGGACATCAGCTAAATCAAAAATTATCTGACATTTCAAAGATGGCAATTTTTGGTCCATCCCGAGTAAGAGAATCATATCTTTCAGTAGGAGCAAGTGTAGATAGAGTTAGTATTAGAGATATTCGGATTTCTGCTTCTTTAAATTTTTATGAAGGATTAGATTATTTAAAAGAAGTTGAATCAAAGCAAGTATCTGCATTATTTACAACACTTAATGTTAGAGGAAAAGGTGCTGTGGACGTTAGAGCATTCACTCAATTAGTAGATGGTGTTCAAGCAAACTCTATTGCGAATGGTGATGCAACAGGTAATATCTCAGGTCTATCAGAGATTGATGTTGCGAATATAGAACTTTTACATGGTGGTGCATCTGTTTTATATGGGCCTTATTCTACATCTGGAATGATTTTAATTACATCTAAAACTCCATGGTTTTACAAGGGGAGTAGTTTTCAGATTAAAACAGGTTTTAATACTAAAGAAGGTTCACCAACTACACCTTTTCAGCATTTAGCATATAGGTATGGGAATAGTCATGATAAATTTGCTTATAAAATTGCAATATCAGACAAAAGAGCGACAGAGTGGACTACTCCAAAGGAAAAAATTTATACTAGGCCAAGTATCGATCAAGAATATAGTAAATATAACTTAACCAATTACACAGGAGATGATATAGAGTTAAATACAATTGCGTTATTTGGAGGATATATAGATAATACAATAACTATTCCAATAGCACGAACAGGTTATTTGACAAGTAATTTATTTACAGATAAAGTTCATAATACAAAGATTAATACATCTTTTAGATATAAGATTACAGATAATACTGAAATCACCTATGATTTCAAAGGTGGATGGGGTACTTTTATGCGGACTCAGGTAACAAATTTATTTAACAATGGGGGTGGTGGATATAATCATAGTATAAACTTGACAGGTTCAAATTGGATGACGAGATTGTACACATATAATGAGCGTAATCCTTTTTTAAATTATAAAGATATTAGAGAATACGACTTACGTGAACTAGCTATATTTTTGCAAGAATATTCAAAGCCTAATGATGTTTGGTATCAAGATTATCTTGCAGCATATAGGGGTTGGTATGTGGATAATAATGGAGATACACTGAATTTAAATCATGAATATGAACCAAATAACCATGATGATGCTAGATTATATGCGGATAGCGATGCTACAGTTGGTCAAGACTCGTCTAATTATCATGCTAGAGTTGAGCCAAATACAAGTTTATTTAACGAATTATTTGAACAATATATTATTTCAGAACAAGATGATATATGGCGTGAAGGTTCAAATAGTTTTACTAATTTTGAATTTATTTATGATGCGACTGACATATTTAAATATGCTGGATTGCAATTTGGTGGTAATTTTAGACAATACTCATTAAAAGCACATAGGTTAATTAGTAATACAGAAGATATTGTTAACCAACATGGTGAAATCGAGCCATGGGAGTATGCCTTATTTGCACAATCTTCTAAATGGTTATCAAACGAAAAAGTTAAACTACAAGGTGCATTAAGAATAGATTTTAGTGATTTATTTAAAACTAATATATCGCCTAGTTTTTCTTCAGTATTTAAAATAAAAGAGGACCAATTCCTTCGATTTTCAGCACAAAAAGGATATTTAAATCCAAGCTCATATTGGTGTTATTTAAATGTTGGTCAAACATCTTTCACTGCTGTTGGAGGTTCAAAAAGCAATTTAAAACGACTAGGTTTAGAAAATTTACGTACTAATTTGGTTAAATTTAACCTTGTTGCCGAAGAATATATTGATCAGAATGGTAATGGTATTTGGGATGAGGGAGAAGACTTTATAGATACAAATGGTAACGGATTATGGAATGATGTTTTCACAGATACTACACATCATTTTGTTAGCTATCCATCAGCTGAAGAATTAATTTCATATGAATTTGGATATAAAGGTCTACTAAATAAAAATATTTACATTGATGTTAATTACTTTTATAACCATAGAACAAATATGAGGGATGATGGAAACTGGGGTTTTAATCCTGATGAAGTTCAATATATTGATATACCAGGAGTTTATACTGGCTGGGATCCTGGTATGTATTACTATATATTTAGTCATAGTAAAGATAATAAAGAGACAATTCACGGTGCATCACTTAGCTTATCATATAATTTTGATAATGGAATGATAATATCGGGAAGTTATGATTATATTGATGATATAGGTGTCAGGAATATTGTTAATATAGGTGCCCAAAATGGTTATGTTGGTATATCAAGACCAAAAAATAGACTAAAATTCTCATTAAAACATCCAAAGCTATTAAATAATATTGGTTATTCATTAACGGGTAGATATGCTGAAAAATACTATTTTGACAGCTATCTTTATCATGGAGTTGAAGAAATTAAGGAACTTCTTAATCTTGATGCACAAATATCATACATATTACCAAAATATAATTTATTATTTAAAACAGGCATTAATAACTTACTGAATAGACCTTATAAAGCTACTGTAAATGCACAAGAAATTGGCTCAACATATTATTTAACACTTGAGTATGATGTTCTGATTAAATAATATTATTAATATAAATATTCAATAATGAAAAAATATATATTAATAATTTTTTTTTTAGTAATACATCCATCATGTACAAAAAAGAAAACTGGCTGTATGGACTATAGTGCATGTAATTATGATTTATTAGCAGAATTAAATGATGATAGTTGTGTTTATCCGAAACAAAATCACAATTGTAATGGCGAGTGTATTGCTGAATTAGACTGCTCAGGTGTTTGTGGTGGTGATGATATACATAATATAGATTGCGGAGGTAGCTGTAATAATGAAAATGTTAGTTTATGGGGTAAGTGCTTCAATATAAAAAACACTTTTAAACTGAATCTTGGTAAAAAAGAACTCTCAGGGAAAAATATTCCTAAAGAAATAGGTGAGTTAATTAATTTAACAGAAATACGACTTTATAAGGCTAACTTAATTGGAAATATTCCTAAAGAAATAGGCAAATTGAATAAATTAGAAAATTTAACACTATCCTATAATAGACTGACAGGTCCTATTCCTAGAGAATTAGGTGATTTAGTAAATTTAAAACGTTTATATTTAAATAATAATAATTTTACAGGAAAAATCCCTAATACTATCAAAGATTTATCAAAATTAAATACATTATACTTAGGAAATAATAAGTTAAGTGGTATTATACCTGGCTTTATTTGTGAATTAGAGTTGAGTTTTTTTAATAATAATAAAGATTATTTAGCAAATAATGCGTTCTGTCCGCCATATCCTAAGTGTATTTCAAAAAAATATATTGGCTATCAAAGAAAAATTGAATGTATTAATTAATTTTTAAAAGACAATCAACGATGATAATTTGATTTTATCGATATTTTTGAATCGAATTTTATAAATTAATTATTACCTAAAATAATATAAAGAGTAAGTATTATATCTTGAATATTGAGATTTGAATCTTTATTCAAATCAGCCGAATATAGAGCGTGAATTGAAAGTAGATTATCTGAAGTAATATTACTAATCATTAGTAAAATATCTGAAATATTTACTAAATCATCATCATTTAAATCACCATAATAAATTTCAGGTTGTTGATTGTTCCAATTTTGAAATTGATTTTGTAGTATATCAATTGGTTCTATTCCATTATTTGTATTACTTATGTTTAAATCAAGGATTAAATTATTTGGACTATCATTGGGGTAAGCTATTCGGATAAATGCAGAAAGTGATGAAGTCCCATTTTGTAGGCATCTAATATCTGCACCTGGAATATTTGCTCCTTGTAGTGATGCCATTATCTTTTCAGAAAAGGTACCTTCTGTGTTTAAAAAGTTTTCTTTCATTTGTATAAGAATTTCTGTACCTAATAAAATATTGCCTTGAATAGCATAATTTGGTCCAGTAATATGTCCTTTGTAGTCATAACAATTTTCACCTGTAAATGCAGCACTTCTACCTCCATCAATCAAATCTACTGCGCCATACTGTCTAATTGATGGATTATTTTGTGAGTCATTAGTAACTAATGAGTCTATGATTTGTTCAGGTGTATAATTTAATTCCATATAATTTGAAGCAAGATTCTGATTATATGCTAACCAAAATGATTGAGTGTGTATTGCTCCATGACCAGGATGTATATCACTAATAATTATAGAGCCAGAAATACAGGATGCTCCAGCACTACCAATTTCACCAGTATAAGGATTTACAGCAACTATTGAAAATGTGTCTTGGTTATAACTAATTTGAAATAAAATAAGTAATAAGAATATATACATTTTTACCTTTAAATTTTTTATTTTTTAAATAAAAATATAAGAATTGTTATTAAATAAATAGAAAATCACTTAATTGATATTTAGTTAATTAAATATCGATATACTTATCTTTAATATCATTTATTTTTAATCTAATTTCTGATATTTTTTGGAGGATTTTCAGTGAATCACTTGTATTAATATTATCCTTGAGTTTTTCTTGCATAGCTCTTTGAGTAGATCTTAAATCATGTTTCTCTAGTCCAATCATACAGTCAATTGCTAATTTTATTGTTGGATTCTTTAAATCTAATTCAAAAATCGACTTACTGAGATTTGCTCTTTCTTTTTCTTCTAATCTATCCATAACTATATTTGCATCTGGTGCGAGTTCACCCTTTAAATGAATAAAAACATTTTTATAAATAGTTTTATAATATGAATTTTTAAACCAATCAATTTCAACATAATTATACAAAAGATTTCTTATTTTTTCATCTTTAGCAAAACACAGCTGAATAATCTCTTTTTCAATTTTATCTCTTCTCGACTCTCCTACTTTTATTATTGTTTCTGTTTTTTTTATTATTTTTTTAGGCTGTCGATTAATATTTCTTTTTAAGAGAAGTGATAATTTTTCATACAAATTTTCTTCACGTATTTTTGTGATTTCTGCTAATTCTTTCAACATAATTTCTCTAAAAATTGGATCATCAATTTTTGATATATCTAACAATGAACTTCTTAAAAATTTATTTAAATTTTGAGGAGTATCAGTACCACCATTAAAATGTTTAAATTGAAATTCAAGCAATGGAAGGGCTTCTTTAAATAAATCATTGATTTCTTTTTTTTTGCCTTCTCGCATCATATCATCAGGGTCTAAACCTATAGGGAGTTCAGCTATTTTTGGTAAAATTCCTTCTAATGTTAAAGTGAATCCTGATCGAATAGCAGCATTTATTCCAGCCGAATCTCCATCAAATACTAAAATTATATTTTCTGAATATCTTTTTAATTTTCGAGCATGCTGTTGGGTAAATGCAGTGCCTGAAACAGCAACGGTATGCTTAAAATCATTTTGATATAATTGAAGAAAATCTAAGTATCCCTCAACTACTAAAATTTTATCTGTTTTCGATATAAAATTCTTTGATTTATTTAATCCATAAAGGAAATTACTTTTGTGGTAAATAGGAGACTCTGGAGAATTCATGTATTTTGCATGGTCTTTTGGGTCAATAGATCTTCCTGCAAACCCACAAATTTTATTTCGTTCATTTATTAATGAAAACATAACTCTATTTCGAAATCGATCAAAAAAACCTTTTTCACCTGAAATTATCAATCCTGACTCTTTAATAGCCTCTGAAGAAAATTTTTTTTCTCTTAAAATATCTAATAAACCTTGCCAATTATTAGGTGCTAATCCGAGCTGAAACTCTCTAATTATATCTTTTGATAACCCTCTTTCATTTTCTAAATAATGCTGATATACTTTAGATTTTTTCAATGATTCTCTGTAATAATCCCATGTAATTTCATGAATATCATACATCTGTTGAGATAAATTATTAGAAGTATTAGGGATACCATCCCATTGAATCTCAATATTGTACATTTCTGCGAGAAATTTTAAAGAATCTACAAATTCAATGTTTTCAATTTTTTGAATAAAATTTATAACTGAACCACCAACTCCACATCCAAAACATTTAAACATTTGTCTTTCGGGACTTATTGAAAAGCTACCAGTTTTTTCATTGTGAAAAGGACAGGGGGCAAACCAATTTTTCCCACGTTTTTTTAATTGTACATATCTACCTACAACATCTTGGATGTCGGCAATACTTCGAATTTGTTCAATTGTTTGTTCAGAAATCCTAGCCATAACAAGTACTATATTTTACAGCAAAGATTGAAATTTGTTCTAAAATTAATTTAATATAATAAAATTTAAAATTTCTTTAAACATTAAATCGAATAGTTATTTAAATTTTGTGAAAATTTATTAATTTAAAATAATGAAAATATTTTACTCAATTTTAATATTATCCAAAATACTGTATGGAGATTTCACTGTAATACCAGTTGCTGAAAATTTAGACAAACCAGTTTTTGTACAAGGTTTTCCAGATAATACTGATGAAATTATTGTTATTGAACAGGCTGGGAAACTCAAGAAAATAAATACAAGTACTGGATCTGAAGAATTATTTTTAGATATTACAGATAGAGTTCACAATCCTGTTATACCTGGTGATGAAAGAGGTCTATTAGGATTTACCTTTAGTCTTGATTATAAAAAGTCAAAATCATTTTTTGTAAATTATGTCAATAAAAATAATGAATCAGTGATCTCTAGATTTTCGTTAGATAATTTTAAAAATGAAAATATTATTTTGAAATTTCAACAACCATTTCCTAATCATAATGGAGGTATGTTGGCTTTTGGACCTAATGATGGTTATCTTTATATTTCAGTAGGTGATGGTGGTGATTCAGGAGACCCTTTAAATCATGCACAAAATATCAATACTATATACGGAACAATATTAAGAATTGAAGTTTTAGGTAATAAATATTCTATTCCTAAAACAAATCCATTTGTTGGAAATGATAGAGCAAAAAAAGAAATTTGGGCTTTTGGATTACGAAATCCTTGGAGATTTAGCTTCGATAAATTGAATGGAGATCTATACATTGCAGATGTTGGACAAAGTAAATGGGAAGAAGTTAATTTTCAATCATTTAAAAGTAGAGGCGGTGAAAATTATGGTTGGAATTATTATGAAGGGAATCACAAATATAAAAATAATAAAATAATTGAAAATATTATTATGCCTGTTTTTGAATATTCAAATGATATGAATTATATGAAAGTATTATTTGGCTGGGATGAAGAAGGGTTGGACGGTTGTTCAATTACAGGAGGCTATGTCTACAGAGGTAAAAGTATTCCTGAGATTTATGGGAAATATTTTTTTTCAGATTATTGTAGTGGAAATATTTGGAGTTTAAAAATTGAGAATGGAATAGCTATTGATGTTCAAAATCATACGCGAGAATTAAGTTTAGGACAAAATGAAAGTGTTTATATTTCTTCATTTGGAGAAGATAAAAATGGAGAGATATATATAGTCGATTACAATGGAACAATTTTTAAGATAATAAAAAAAATATAATAATACATAAACTAAACTATAATTTTAATAGTTTCTAATTAATCCTAAAACTTTTCCTCCGATTCTAAAACTATCTTCTAATTTTACTTTTATGGTATTGAACTTAGGATTTGCAGGGTGCAACTCAATAGAGTTTTTCTTTTTATAAAATCGTTTTAAAGTAGCTTCTTCATTGACATAAGCAACTACTAAGTCTCCATTATTAGCCATATTTGATTCCTTAACAATTATAAAGTCATCTTCACGGATTTGTTCATCAATCATTGAATTACCTCTAACTTTTAAAACAAAATTTTTATCTCCTAAATACTTTGCAGGTACTTCAATAAATTCTTTGTTTTCAATTGCTTCTAGAGGGTAACCAGCCTGCACAATACCTAGAAGAGGTAATGTGATTTTTAAATTTTTCTCTAAAATAGACAGTGCACGTTTTCCTTGATGACCACGCGTACGCTTGATAATACCTTCTTTTTCAAGTTCTGTAACATACCAATGAATGGTACCAAGAGATTTAATTTTCAATCCATTCATAATTTCTACAAATGTTGGAGGTCTGCCATTTTTTGAAATAAAACCTTGAATATAGTTGACGAAATTCTGTTTTTTAGGTGATATGTGCATATTTTTTTTATATTGTGTTTATATTGCTCGAAAGTCACTCGTAAGATATTGATATAATACAACATACTCAAAGAAATATCTGAAATATTTATTAATTTCCTGCAACGCCTTCTGATACTTTAAATAAATCTTCCATCTTATTACCAGTTATTCCATCTGATATTAATATTAAGTAATTATTTTTTAGTATTTTAATATTGTCTTTTGGAAATTTTAATAATTTTCTATTTTTACCTTCCCATTGACTTAAACCAATAAGAATTACATTATAGGATTTTTTCAATGATTCAAATGCTTCTCCGTAAGTTTTATTTATAAAAGGATTTTCATCTGTTACTAAATACTGTTGAACATCAAACTCGTCTTCATTTGATGCAGAGGATATCAATTCATTAGTTATTTCAGCTACATCTGGTTCAAATATAAAACTAGCAATCATTTTAGATGCAATTTCATCTTTAGACAACACATAGTTAACTCCTGCACTATGAAATGTACTATCTAAGTCAGAATGATCGAGTGTTACAAGGAATTCAACATCGGGGTATTCCTTTTTTATATTTAAGGTCGTAATTAATTTATCTGAATCATTTAACAAATTAATAAACACCATATGACATGATGTGACATTTCCTTTTTCTAAAGATTTAATATTTTTAAGATCAGAATAAATTACAAAAACAAATTCTTTTGAAAATTTTTCATAAATTCTATCAATATCTTTTTTTTCATCTGTTATTATCACGACTTTATTACTAGCATTTACTAATTGCAAAACAACGCCAGCGCCAAAGTTATTCCAACCTAAAATTATAATATGATTACTAAAATCAGTTCCATAATGTCCCATTTTTTTCCTTTCATTTATCATACTAAAATGTTCTGTAACTTTACTTACAAGTCCTAGTAAAAGCCCCATGCTTGCTATGACAAAAATAATACCAATTAATTTACCATAATTTGAAATAGGATAATAATCACCATAACCAACAGTAGTAAGTGTAACTATTGAATACCAAACGGCATCCCAAATTGTTTGAATAGAAGAATTATCCACATTTTGTTCAAATAGAACTAATAAATAAACTAAAAGGAAGTAAATACCTATAAAAAAACCAATTTTACTCAAGGTCTCTTTTTTCATTTTTTATCACCTTATTTCAGATAATTAAATTAATTAACTTCTTGTAGACTAATTTCAATATAAATTTAAGAAGAAAATAGAAAATTATCTTTTTGTTTTATTTCAATAAAGTAGCTATTTTTTAAATTAATTTTTTTATATTGTTAAATAATTTATTTAAATTAGGTCAGGTAGCAAAATCACAAATTACTAATTATCAGGGAGTTCAAATTGGAAGAACATAGACAAAGTTCTGACAGAAGAGTAGTAGTTAGGCGGTGTAACAATCGTAGAACTGAAGATATTAATGTTAATAGTGATAGACGCCAAAACTCGGAAAGACGCCTGGAAAATGAGCGTCGAACTCAAATTAGAAGAAAATAAAATTTAATTTATTAATAGGAAAGGAATCGAAGAATGGCAAATTGGTCACAAGATCACGATTTAGTATATCTTTTCATGTGTGTTTCATTTTTAGCAGACGGTGAAGTAGATGATGCTGAAAAAGAAGCAATGAGAGGTAATGTGAAAGTAATGTTACCAAATGTTTCTGATGATAATTATCAAACAATGGAAGATGCTGTTCTCGAGAAGTTTGTCTCCCTAGGGTCAGATGATGCTCGAAAAGAACAGTATAAACATTCTCTTGGCGCTGTTCATGGTAAATATGATGGTGACGATGAAAGCTTGTTTAAAGTTGTTAAAAATTTAGCTTATATTGCTCGTGCTGATGATGATATCCATGAAAATGAAGTTGAACTTATCGAAACAGCAGTTAATGTATGGAAAATGAACGATAAAATTAGCTTAATGAATACTGGTTCATCACTATTTGTTGATTATAACGGATAAATTCTTAAAAATAATATTATTGTTTTTAATTGAAACTCTTTATACTAGTATAAAGAGTTTCTTTTTATTACACGGAAAAACTTGAATAATTTTTACATAAAATTAGTACAGCTTACTCAAATTCAATTTAAATATAGAAACTTAATTTCGTTTCTTATTGTTGTATTTGGTGTATTCTTGTCAGATATGATTTTCTATTCTTACTACCCTCAATTAATCGGGGTTATCAATAATTCTTTTGGTTTAGGAATTAGTGATCATATGAATGTTGATTTGACATTTGCTCCTGAAATTTGGGGAGGAGTTTTAGCTTTAGTACTAGGTACTTTAATAATTGTAATTGCTATTGCAGCTGAATCTACACCCAAATTAATGGATTTATTCGTTAAAGACTGGATTAGTCTGATTTATGTTTGGTTTTTAATATTAGCGTCTTTACACTCAATCGTAATTATGTATTACTTTGAACCATTAGGAAGAATCTCAAGTGTTATTTTAAATACTTATATCTATTTATTTATAGCTTCAATTTTAGCTGTACCATATATATTTTACATACTACTATACTCTAAAACAAGTAATGTTGTTACAACAATTTCAGGGATGATACAAAGCTATATCCTCGAAATGAAAACTCCAAGAATAAAAGCTGCTATGGAAAAAATAGAAGTTGTTGAGGAGTATCAACGTAACATAATGGCTTTATTAGATCAGCTAGATGATTTATTATCTTTTGTAGAGTTTAAAGAAACTCAAACTGAAATAGTTGCTGAAATTTCAAAAATCATTCAATTATACGTAAATGAGAAAAAATATTTTCATTTAAACTTTTTTCATTTGACTCCAACAATAAAAAATAATGCTACATTTAGAACTTATACTGAAACCCAATATCAGGAAATGGCTGATTCCTCTACATTTTATGAAATTAAAGTGTTCAGACTTTTAGGAAATTCATATATAAAAATGATTCAAAATGATCGCTATGATATTGCATCTTTAATTCCCGCTGAATTGGTAGATATCGGAAGAACATGTATTGATGTAAAAGATGAAATTATAATTGAGAATGTGAATATACGATTTAATACTTTATTTAGATTTGCAATAAAGCATGCATATAAGAATAATGAACCTCGAAATCTTTATAATTTGGCATTCCATTACTCAAATATGATTCAAGTCTATGCTAAGGCGAATATGGTTGATAAGACGAAATATTGTTATGATAAATTCAAATTTTATGCTAATGATATTTATAAAAATGCAATTAACAATCCAAGTCTTTATTTTATTGTTGATACACTTACATTTGAGCTGAGAAAATGTCAGGTACTAATACACCAACTTGACTGGAGTGAAGAAGATCAATTGTTCTTATTGAACTTAGTTTTACAATTAGACAATCCTCCAGGTTTTTCAAAAGAGGATGTTGATAAAGGAATTTTAGGCGGTAATAATGGAACAAGAAGAATACAAATAGGATTAGCATTATTTTATCTATCTGTTGATAAGAATCAATATGCCGAAAAGATTGCACTGGATTACCTAGATGATATAGCATATTTTGACGAGAAAACATTTAAAGGGAATGTCGAAACTCAATGCTTTTTATTATCAATATTTGTTTCGACATTTTGGGAGGATACGGATAGAGGTAACTTAAATATCTATTTTGCTCCTGAAAAAGAACAAATCCAAGTATTTAAAGATTTATTATATAAACTTATGGATGAAAGAATTGAAGAGCTTGAAAGAGATGTTCAGTATTTATCTTTAGAAGTAGATAAGTTAATTCGTAAAAGGCAGAAGCAGGAAGGATATCTCAGCGATACAGACAAAGATAAGTTAGAAGATTTACAGAGAAAAATTTCTGCAAGAGATTTACCAGAAGAAGAACTCGATAGAGTTTGGTTGCCGATACATGATTTATTATACTCATTAATTTGTATTTCATTTTTTGCGGATCAAGAAATAGATGAATCAGAGAAGTCTGGTATTTTTAGTACTTTTAGACAATTTTCTCCAGATACGAATGAAAAAATATTTAATACAGGATTTAGCATAGCTACAAATAAATTTATTGAGCTAGAAA
This sequence comes from Fidelibacterota bacterium, assembly GCA_002689995.1. GTDB lineage: Bacteria > Fidelibacterota > Marinisomatia > SCGC-AAA003-L08. Next base: position 151,730 of record NZIV01000033.1, on the reverse strand, counting down.
CAGATGAAGAGCGTGAGAAACAGTATAAATTGTCATTAGAAGAGTTGAGAAATGAATTTAATAATGATGAAGTAAAGCTAATTCAAGTTATTAAGTCATTCATAGAGATAGCTAATGCAGATGAATATATTCATGAAAATGAAATTTTACTTATTAATGAAGCAATTAAAGTTTGGAATATAAAAAAATCATTAGACAAGGATGAAAATAACGATAAGCTGTTTTTAAATGATTAACTAAATTTCAATCAATCAACTGAAATCTAAATACCACCTAAATATATTCAAAGCTAATAATAGACCGCCTTCCAAGCGAGTAATACGCCATCCAGACCTCATAAGAATGAGTACTAGTGCAACTTGACCTACTAGCATTGCAATACTTCCATGAACCTCCATAGTAACCATTGTTGGATTTATCAAGCCTGCAACTCCTAGAACACCAAGTATATTAAATAAATCACTACCAAATAAATTGCCGATTGCCATTCCGTGCTTACCCTTCCAGGCAGCCATAATAGATGTTGCAAATTCAGGAGCAGATGTTCCTGCAGCAACAATAGTTACGGCTATTACCCATTCTGAAATTCCGAGAAATCTAGCAACATTTGATGCACCATCAACGAGTAAATGACCTCCAAAAACTACTGTACATATTCCAATTAGAAGTAGAATCCAATGCTTTAAGCTAATTGGGTCATGAGAAATATCTTCTTCGTCTAGTGTCTCTTTTTTAATAAAAAGATATATTAAATAACTTATTAATATGATTAACATTAATATTCCGTCAATTCCATTAAGGAATCCAACGTTTTCAATTTTAGAAATAATATGATAATCGTTTGGAGATGAGATATTTATTTTTTTTAATATTGAATCTACTTTATTTTCATCATAATATATATTTGGTAGTTTTATGTTTTCATTTTCAACAGAATTATTAATTTGATTATAAAATTTATTAGGTAAATTTGGAAAATCAGTTTTTAATTCTTCTGTGATAATTTCTTTCGATTCAATTGACCATGAATTAGGGTTTTGTAATTCAAGAGAGTAGGATGTTGGCTTAGGGGATAAACTGAAACCAAAAAGTATAACGTATAATAAAATTGTTACTCCAAATAAAAATAATCCATCTCTATAAACTAGTTTTTTTGAAGTTTTAATCTCTCTAATAAGCGCAGTACCACCTAGGATTAAACCTAAATTAAAAATATTTGAACCAACAACATTACCAATTGATATTGAATCTTTACCCATTAATGCAGCACTAATAGTTACTGCAAATTCTGGGGCAGAAGTGCCAACCGCAACGACAGTTAATCCTATAACTAAGTCAGAAATTTTAAATGAAGCAGCAATTTGAGATGCTGATTCAACTAAAACTTCAGCACCTTTCCAAAGCATGGCCATTGAAATAAAAACAATTACTGAATTAAATAAAAGAAAAAAATTATCCATATTAGTTTAAATATCCTAAATTATTCATTCATTAAGTTATAAAATAAAAATAGAATTATGGAGAATAAAACATTAAATATTTGTTAATAATTTGAAGTATTCAATGATAAAAATTTCTTTTTATTTAACTAAAAATTTTATTGTAAATTGAACCAATCATTAAATTAAAAATTTATAAAAATGAACACAGCAGAGATTTTAAATAAATATATAAAATTTAAATTTATCCTTTATTTCAATTAAAATAGAGCTTTAATATCCATATATTTGATATAACAATACTTGTTTCTTTCCTATTAGTATTTACTATTTATGGCTTAAGACAATATAAATTAAATAAAACAGTAGAAGATTATTTCTTAGGTGGTCAAAATCTTCCTTGGTATGTGGCAATGTTTTCAATTGTTGCAACTGAAACCTCAGTACTAACATTTATAAGTGTCCCTGGAATTTCATATAGATCTGATTGGACATTTTTACAGCTTGCATTAGGCTATATTTTTGGTAGAATGATTGTAGCTCAATTTTTATTACCTATGTATTATAAAAATGGTATTTTATCTATTTATGAAGTAATTGGACATAAGTATGGTGAAAATATTCAAAAGATGGCCTCTGGTTTATTTTTAATTACTAGACTCTTCGCAGATGGGATACGATATTTAGCTACAGCTATAATTATTCATGTCATTACAGGTTGGAGTATAACTATTGCCGTTATTATTATTGGTATATGTACTTTGATATATTCAATTACTGGAGGTTTAAAAACAATAGTTTGGATCGATTCTTTCCAATTCTTAATATATTTAACTGGAGGTCTAATAGTAATATTTTTAATTTTACATACTATTTCAATAGAATCGGTATTCAATGTTCTTGGGTATCAATCAAAATTAAATATTTTTAATTTTTCAGGTAATCCAATATTTAGTTCAATGAATTTTTTTAGTGCGTTTTTTGGAGGTGCTATATTTTCATTAGCATCTCATGGAACTGACTATATGATGGTCCAAAGGTGTCTTTCTTGCAAAGATTTATATTCAGCTAAAAAAGCTTTAATTGGTAGCGGTATTTTTGTATTTTTTCAATTAGGAATGTTTCTTTTTGCTGGGTCGTTAATATACATTTATTTTGATGGTGTAGAAATCGTAAAGGACAGAGAATTTACAACATTCATTTTAGAAGAAGTGCCTATTGGGTTAAAAGGTATTATTTTATCTGGAGTATTATCTGCAGCTATGTCTACTTTAAGTTCTTCCATGAATTCCTTAGCTTCTTCAACAGTTATTGACTGGCTAAAAGTTAAATCAAATCAGATAGTAAAGATGCGTATAATTAGCGTTTTTTGGGGTATTGTTTTAATGCTTATAGCTTTATTATTCGATGAAGGTGATAGCGCTATAGTGTTAATTGGATTTAAAATTGCATCATATACTTATGGCGCACTTCTCTTATTATTTATGTTGGTAAAAACTAATTTAATTAAAAATAACTTGTCAGTGATAGTTGGATTTTTAATATCAATTCTATCAGTTTTTTTATTAGACCAATTCGGTATTGCTTGGACCTGGTTTGTATTTTTTTCAACTACTATAGGATTTGCAGCTTCTTCATTAGTAGAAATTATATTTTTTAGAAAGTGAAAAGTTTATTTTTTTTTATTTCGTTAGGAATCACAATACTTTTTCCTTGGGAATCTTCAAAAATTTTCATCCCTTCATTTGAATTAAATAATAATTTTAATATTCACTCTGGTTTAGATGTTTTAGAGTTATCTGATTTTGAAATTCTTAAGAATAAAAATATTGGTCTTGTAATTAATCATACATCTGTAAATAAATATAATACTCATTTTTTAGATTTAATTAAAAATAAAAAAGATATTAAAATTAATAAAATTTTTACCCCTGAGCATGGTCTTGAAGGAAAGTTGAGTGCTGGCGAATTTGTAAAATCAGGTTATGATTTTGAAAATAATATTGAAATAATTAGTCTATATGGAAAAAAAAAGAAACCAAATTCAGTAGACCTTCATAATTTAGATTTGGTTATTTATGACATCCAAGATATAGGATCTAGATATTATACTTATATAAGTACAATGACATATATGATGGAGTCTTGTGCTGAAAACAATCTTCCTTTTTTTGTTTTAGATAGACCAAATCCTCTAGGGGGAGATTATGTACGTGGACCTATTTTAGAGTTAAATTATTCTTCATTTGTTGGGATTCATCCAATTCCTATCGTTCATGGCATGACTTCGGGGGAATTAGCTATTATGATAAATGAGTTAGAATGGATTAATAAAAGATTAGATTTAACTATAATTCCAGTGATTAATTGGCAAAGAAATGAAATCTATGATGGTCCAATGGCAGGATGGATTCCACCATCACCCAATATTCCTGATATAGAAACTGTAAAACTATACACAGGTTTATGCCTTTTAGAAGGAACAAATATTTCTGAAGGGAGAGGAACATACTCTCCTTTTAAATTTATTGGTGCACCTTTTATAAAACCCAAAGAAATGGATAATTTTAAAAATAAATTAAATAATTTTGGTATAGGTTATGAAAGTTTTAGTTTTACTCCAATATCAATTTTAGGTATGTCTAATAAGCCAAAGTTTGAAAATGATCAATGCAATGGTATAAAGTTATCTATTTCTGAGGATAGGGAATATGATGCTTTAAAGCTTAGCGTTGAACTAATTTTTTACTTAAATAAATTATATCCAAATCTTTTTAAATTTTTAGAATCAAATTTTATAGATAATTTATATGGTTCTGACAAATTAAGGAAGATGATAGAGAGTCAAAGCGATATAAATATTTTGTTTGATCAGTGGATTTTAGATGAAGAAAAATTTAAAAATCAAAGAGAAAAATTTTTAATATACAAATAAAGAGTAATTTTGAAACCAAAATATAGTAAGAAAAAAATATTTGCATGGTCTATGTATGATTTTGCAAATCAACCATTTACAACATTAGTTATTACATTTATTTATGGTACATATTTTACAAAATTTATTGCTGAAAATGAAATAATAGGAACAACGCTTTGGTCTAGGGCAATGACGGTCACCGCCATATTTGTGGCTCTTCTTTCACCGATTATGGGTGCATTTGCAGATAAAGGAGGATACAGAAAAGTATTTCTCTTTTTCTGGACATATGTATGTATATTTGGAAGCGTAGTCTTATTTTTACCTTTACCAGGTGAAGTAGCTAAGGCTTTATTTTGGGTGGTAATTGCAAATATAGGATTTGAGATGGGCTGTGTTTTTAATAATGCATTTTTACCAGATATTGCTCCAAAGGAAAAGATAGGTAGAGTTTCTGGGTATGGGTGGTCTTTTGGCTATGTAGGGGGTCTAATTGCTTTAGCTCTTGCTCTTATATTATTTGTTCAGCCTGAAAGTCCAGCTTTTGGAATTACAAAAGATAATGGTGAACATATAAGAGTAACAAATTTAATGGTTGCACTTTGGCTTTTAATTTTCAGCATACCAACTTTTATCTGGCTAGACCCAGATAAAAGTAATAAAAAACATAAACTACCTATCTTAAAAGAATCATTTGTTCAATTATCAATTACATTTAAAAATATTAGAAAATATAATCAGTTAATTAAATTTCTTTTAGCCCGGATTTTTTATAACGATGGATTAGTGACAATATTTGCGTTTGGAGGTATTTATGCTGCTGGAACTTTCGGGTTTACATTTCAAGAAATAATGGTTTTTGGGATAGTTTTGAATATAACAGCGGGGATTGGTGCTTTTGTTTTAGGCTTTCTTGATGATAAAATTGGTAGTAAAAATACCATTCAAATTAGTAATATAGGTTTAATTCTTGCCTGCGCTTTAGCAGTAATAATTCCAAATAAAGATTTACTTTTACTTAATATTCCATTTTTAAATATTGATACTATTATCAGTGGTAAAACATTATTTTGGTTTTCAGGAATACTAATCGGAATTTTTTCTGGACCAAACCAAGCATCTTCTAGGTCGTTAATGGCTAAATTTATTCCTAAATCAAGAGAAAATGAATTCTTTGGATTTTTCGCTTTTACTGGTAAAGCCACTGCTTTTATTGGTCCAATGCTATTGGGTATATTAACTGAAATCTATAATTCACAAAGAGCGGGAGTTGCTATTGTACTAGTAATGTTCGTCGTAGGTTTTTTATTTCTTAGATTAGTCAATGAAGATGAAGGAATAGATAGGGCTCAAAACCAATAATATTTAATGTCATTCTGTCAGTATTGATTGATGGTGGAATGATTATTGTAAGTCTATATAAACTTATAATTTTTTAGGAGCAATTTTGTCAAAACATACTTTTCAAACTGAGGTTAGTCAACTTCTTCATTTAATAATTCATTCTTTATATTCTCACAAAGAAATTTTTCTAAGAGAATTAATTTCAAATTCTTCTGATGCCCTTGATAAGCTAAAACATTTAACTTTAACCAATGATAAGTACAAGTCGTTAGATTTTGACCCAAAAATAAACTTAGAATTTTCTGATGGCGATAACCCAACACTGACAATTTCAGATACGGGGATAGGAATGGATAAAAATGATCTTGTAGATAATTTAGGTACAATTGCAAGATCTGGTACAAAAAATTTCCTATCACAGCTATCAGGAGATCAAAAAAAAGATTCAAATTTAATAGGTCAATTTGGTGTTGGTTTTTATTCCTGCTTTATGATTGCTGATAAAGTTGAAGTTATTAGTTTAAAAGCAGGATCTAAGCAGGCATATAAATGGATAAGTGATGGTAAGTCGGGATATGAATTAGAAAAAGTTGATAAAAAATCGGTGGGAACAGAAATAACCATTTATTTAAATGAGGAAGGTAAAGAATATTCTAATAGATGGCAAATTGATCAAATTGTTAAGAAATATTCAGACCATATTGCATTTCCAATTAATTTAACTTTCGATGATATTGAATATGATGATGAAGGAAAGGAGAAAAGTAAAACTCCAAAAACAGAACAAATTAATAAAGCAACTGCATTTTGGAAAAGATCTAAATCTGATTTGAAGGAAAGCGATTATAATGAATTCTATAAATCAATATCTAATGATATGTCCGACCCCTTTGACTGGATTCATAGTAATGCGGAAGGAATACTTGAGTATACAACACTCTTTTTCATCCCTAAAACTGCACCTTTTGATTTATATCGAGCTGACTATAAGCCAGGCGTAAAATTATTTGTTAATCGAGTTTTTATTACAGATGATGAAAAAGAGCTACTTCCAACTTGGCTTCGTTTTGTGAGGGGAATTATTGATTCTTCTGATTTACCGCTGAACGTAAGTAGAGAAATTCTTCAGCAAAATAGGATACTTTCAAAAATTAAATCTAATTCAGTAAAAAAAATAGTTGAAAAGATTAAATCGATAGCTTCAAATAATGAGAAGTATGAAGAATTTTATAAGCAATATGGTAGAATGATAAAAGAAGGTGTTTATCAGGATTATGAAAATAAAGAAGAATTACTAGAATTATTAAGATTTAAGTCCACAAAAGAAGAAGGTTCTGTTTCATTTCAAGACTATGTAGACAGAATGAAAACAGAACAAAAATCTATTTATTTCCTCGTTGGAGAAAATGAAACGGCATTAAGACAATCTCCATTATTAGAGATGTATAATAAAAAAGATATTGAGGTTCTGTTAATGGATGATGAAATTGATGAAGTGATCATGCCGGTTGTCACCAAGTATAAAGACTTTGAAATAAAAGCGGTAAATAGATCTAGTGCTGCGGATGAATTAAAATCTGATGATGATAAAAACAGTGAAAAAGAAATAAAACCTTTAATAAAAAAAATTAAAACAGCATTAGGTGATAGGGTTAAAGATGTAAAAGTATCTAACCGATTGAGTGATTCACCTTCTTGTTTAGTTGCTGATGAGAATGATCCCACAGCTCAGATGCAAGAAATTATGAAAGCAATGGGACAAGGTGCTATGCAAGAAGTAAAACCAATTTTAGAAATCAATCCAAATCACAAAATTGTATCAAAACTTTTAAGTATGAGGAAAAGTAAAGCATTTGATGACATAACCTTTTTACTTTATGAACAAGCATTAATTCAAGAAGGAGTAAAGTTAGAAAATCCTGCTGAATTTGTAAGAAGGTTAAATGAAGTTTTAACTAAATCCCTCTAAAATTAATATAAATATGATTTTAATAGCCTCACTTTTTTTGAGGCTATTTTTTTTCTATTATATTATGAATATATAAAATCTTAATATTTCAACTAATTATTTTATACTAATTTACAATTTAGGGAATTATGAAATACGATCCTGCATCAGAAATACAAGACCATCAGGTATTTGGCGAATTCGGAGGAGTTAATCCATCTATAACTGATTCTTCAACCTTTACTTTTATGAAGCCAGATACAATGAAAGAGTTATTTGAAAATGAAATAGAGGGGTGTTTTCTTTATAGTCGTCATTGGAATCCATCAAATAAGTATTTATCAGAAGCTCTAGCAAAGCTTGAAGATACTGAGTCTGCACAAGTAACAAGTTCTGGTATTAGCGCAATAGCATGTACAATATTACAAATTTGTAAAAGTGGTGATGAAATTATATCAAGTAGAACAATTTATGGGGGTACTTGGGCATTATTTAAAAATATATTACCTAAATTTGGCATTAATGTTAAGTTTGTTGACATTAATAATCTATCTAGAGTTAAATCTTTAATTAATAAAAATACTAAACTAATTTTTTGTGAAACTATTAGTAATCCATTATTAGATGTCTCTGATTTGCCTAAATTAAGTATGATAGCTAAGTCAGATAATTTAAAATTAGTTGTTGATAATACATTTAGTCCAATGGTTATATCGCCTTATAAATTAGGTGCAGATGTTGTAATTCATAGTCTAACCAAATATATTAATGGTGCTAGTGATTGTGTTGCGGGCTGTATTTGTGCTTCAAATGAATTTATAAATGAATTAACAGATATTAACCATGGAATGACAATGCTGCTTGGTCCAGTCTTGGACAGTTTTAGGTCGTCTAGTATTTTAAAAAATCTAAATACTTTACACATTAGAATGAAACAACACAGTATGAATGCAAAGTATTTAGCAGAAAAAATTGATAAAATGGGATACAATGTATTTTACCCCGGTTTAAAAAAACATCCACAGTATAATTTAATTACTAGTTTTAAGAATGATGGTTTTGGATACAGTGGAATGCTTGGTATAGATGTTGGAACACTTGATCAAGGAGAAAAAATACTAGAAAGTATGCAAAAAGAAAAAATTGGATATTTAGCAGTAAGTTTAGGTTATTATAAAACACTTTTTAGCTTGCCTGGTAGTAGTACATCATCAGAAATACCTGAAGATGAACAAAATAAAATGGGTTTAAGTAAAGGAATAATTCGTTTTTCAGTTGGTCTAGACAATGATATTGGAAGAACATTTAATAGAATTAAAAAGTGTTTGAAAAACTTGAAATAGAAATATAGATAATTAATTTTGAAAAATATGATATGCAAAACTCCAAATAGTAATATTATTAAAATACTTTTACTTGAATATTATTTAAATATAATAAAACAATGAATTAATATAAATTGGGAGAAATTTTTTCTTTATTAAGCGCATTTTTTTGGGCTTGTGCTATTATTATTTTTAAGAAATTAGGTGACAATATATCACCTATACTTTTGAATGCTTTTAAAAATACAGTTGGCTCTATCTTAATAATTACAACTTTATTTTTTCTGGGAATTAATCCCTTTTCAGTACCGCATGCATTTAATACAGCTGATTTAAACATATTAATAGTTAGTGGTATTATTGGACTTGGAATTGCTGATATTCTTTTTCTAAAATCACTAAATATTGTTGGCGCTGGAATATCTGCACTAGTTGATATTATGTATAGCCCATTTGTTGTATTATTCGCTTTTATTTTATTAGGTGAAAAACTTTTAATAATACAACTTGCTGGTGGTATTTTAATAGTATCTTCTATTATATTTGCTTCTTATAAGCTTAAAAATATTTCAATAGACCGTACTGAACTAATTAAAGGTATATTTATTGGCATTTTTGCATTATCATTAATGGCATTTTGTATAGTAATGATTAAACCAATTTTAAATAAAACTGAGAATCTAGCTTACCACTTATGGGTTGCTGGTTTTAGATTGATTCCTGGTGCTATAATTCCAATTATTTTAAGTATAATTTATATACCAAAAAATAAAATAATTAATATTATTACTAATAGTAGTTATATTAAGCCAATGCTGTTAAGTTCATTTTTTGCCACTTATTTAGGTATTTCTTTTTGGATTATAGGTATGGCTAACACCAAAGCATCAATAGCTGCAATCCTTAATCAAACAGCATCTTTTTTTATACTTATTCTGGCAAGAATATTTTTAAATGAATTTATTACCCCAAGAAAAAGTATTGCGATTATTATTGCATCATTTGGTGCTCTATTAATTTTAATAGGTGGGAAATAGTTTTATATGAAATACATAGATAAAATAAGCAATACAATCCTAAAACATCCAATTTCATTATTAGCAACTATTGGAGTTATTACAATTTGGTTTGGATATATTGCTTTTTATTCATCAACTAAGTTAAAGGTAGATTTCTCGCTTGAACAAATGTTTCCAGAAAATGATATAGATCGCGACCTCTATAATGATTTTATTAAAGAATTTTCAAGAGAAGATGATATTGCAATCTACATCTATCAAGTAGATAGTTTATTTTCAAATAATTCTTTAAAAGAAATTTTGGAGATATCCCATGAAATCGAATTTATTAATGGTGTTGAATCGGTATTATCATTAGGAAATATAATAGATGATGAAATTTTAAATGGTGATATTGATATCGCAAAATGGATTAAAAGTCATCCAATTTATAGTCAAGGTCTTTTATCTAAAAATCAAAAATTTGGTTCATTGATAATAAATCTTGCTGATGATATAAATAATCATGAATCTCGTGAAATTACTATAAAAGAGATAAATAAATTGCTAGATGGATATAGTAAATATGAGTGGCATGGTTCTGGAATTCCAGTTATGCGTACTAGTTATATTCAATTTGTGAATAAAGAGCGTATAATTTTTCTTCCAATAGCTTTCATTGTAGTAACAATAGTTTTATTTTTTTTATTTAGACAAATAAAAGGAGTTATATTGCCTATTATTGCTATTGGAACTACTCTTATTTGGGTAGCTGGAATAATGTCAATATTAGGAATAAGTATTAATGTAGTCTCTTATTTAGTGTTTAATCTTTTAATGGTAATAGGCGTTTCAGATGCAATTCATATTTTAATTAAATATCATGAAAATTTAAATAATAATTTAAATAAAGAAGATTCTCTAATAAATGTAATTCAAGAGATTGGCGCAGCTTTATTTTTAACTAGTTTTACGACAGCGATTGGCTTTTTTTCACTTATGCTCACTAATATTAATATAACCAGAGAATTTGGATTCATGCTTGGTATTGGAGTAATATTATTATTTATTTTAACAATAATTATAATTCCTGCATTATTAACATTTATAGAAACGCCAGATAAAAAACATATAAAAAGACTCATAGCAGGAGAGAGGTTTCAAGCAGCTGAAAAATTAAATAAATGGAATGAAAATCATCCTAAGAAGATTCTAACAATATCAGCAATATGTTTTTTATTAACAATTATTGGTTTATTTAAAATGGATTATGACTCAACAATTATGGATGATTTAAAAGAAGGAAATAGACTCTATGATGATATGAAGTTTGTTGAGAAGCATTTTGGAGGAACTCTCCCATTAGAAATTGTGTTAGATTTTAAAGCCGAAAATAATTCCTTGGATTATGAAAATCTTATTAAGGTTGATAGATTTAAGTCAAAATTACAAGACATAGGTGAAATTGGTTCAATAATATCTTATACTGACTATTTAAAAGTAATAAATGAAGAAATGGGTGAAGGCAATAGAACTCTTCCTAAAAACAAAGAAGAAGGATTATCTTTGATTTATTTATTAGATAATCCCATCAATTTATTAAATAAAGATTTTTCTAAAGGACGTATAAGTGCAAGAATATCAAATATAACTACCAGTAGGGGTGAATCTTTAAAAAAAGAAATTGAATTATTACATAAAGAGATTTTTAATCAAGATGTAGGTTTATTAATTACTGGTAGTACATTGCTGGCTTTGAAAACAAATTTACATTTAGTAAAAAACTTAACATTTAGTTTCCTAATTGCATTTTCAATAATATTCTTTTCAATGATATTTCTTTTTAAGTCTAAAAGATTAGCACTATTAGCAATATTACCTAATATTCTACCACTAATGGTTGCGGGAGCATTAATGGGATATTTGGGGATAAAATTAAGGCCATCAACTGCAATGACTTTTTCAATTGCTCTTGGAATAGCTGTAGATGATACTATTCATTTTTTATCAAGATTTCGAAAAGAATATAAAATTCATAAAGTTTATGGAATAGCAATTAAGGCTACATTGTTAACAACAGGAAAGGCAATTATTAATACCACGATTATTCTTGGACTGGGCTTTATTGTATTTGCATTTTCTCAGTTTGTTCCAAATCATGAATTTGGAATTTTAGCAACGATTATCTTATTAGTTGCATTGGCAGGATCTATGACATTACTTCCTGTTTTGATCAATTATATTCAACCTAAAATTCGATTCAAAAATTGAAATGGATATGAAAAATCAAAAAATATATTACAATGAAGATGCAGATTTAAATTTAGTGAAATCAAAAACAGTACTTGTTGTTGGCTATGGAAATCAAGGTAGAGCTCAATCAAAAAATTTATTTGATTCTGGAGTAAATGTTTTGGTCGGTTTAAGAGAGAATAGTGATTCAATTAAAAAAGTAAAACAGGATGGTTTAAATCCAATAGAAATCTCTTTAGGAGTTAAAAAAGCTGATATAATTTCTATTCTAATACCTGATCAAACTATCAATAAAGTATTTTGTGAAAAAATCGCACCATTTTTAAATCCTGACCACACGTTATTATTTTCACATGGATATAATATTTATTATAAAAAAATAATTCCACCACTAAATGTAAATATTATTATGGTAGCACCTAGCGGAGCAGGTCTCATTGTTAGGAAAGCATTTAAGAAAAATAGCGGTGTCCCAAACTTGATAGCTATTCATCAGGATTATTCAAGAAATTCTTTAAAGTTAGCTCTGTCATACAGTAAGGCAATAGGAGGGACGAGGGCTGGTTCATTTTTATCAACATTCAAAGAAGAAACTGAATCAGATTTATTTGGCGAACAAGCAGTTCTTTGTGGCGGTATACCAGCATTAATCAAAATGGCTTTTGATGTCATGGTTGAATCAGGTTTTCAACCAATAGTAGCTTGGTATGTATGCTTTTATGAGGTAAAGTTAATTGTCGATGTTTTTCATAGAAATGGTTTTAAATATATGTATAATTCAATAAGTGAGACTGCTGAATACGGAGGATTAAAACAAGGTGATTCAATAATTAATGAAGATGTAAGGCATAAGCTTCAAACAATCCTAAAGGATATTCAAACTAAAAAATTTTTTAATGAATTTGAAAAAGATGCAAATAATAACTTCGTTAAATTAAATGAAATGAGAAAAATAAAATTTGAATCTTTATTTGAAAAAGTAACTCAATCGTTAAAGTGAAATTTAATATACTATTTTCCTTTCTTTTATTATTTTTTACTATTTGTTTAAGTAGAGAGAAATTAGATGATTATTTTCTTGAAAAAGCAATTAATAACTTATATAATTATAAGTTTGAAGAATCATTGAATTATTTAGATTCTTGTATTAATAACAATTCTTTACATCCTGCACCATATTTTTTAAAAATTGCAAATAACTGGCTCTATACTCAAACAACTAAAGGCTATGAAGCATCTTATGATATGATATATTCTGAAGTGTATAGTACAATACCAATATATGATAATTTAATAAAAACAAATCCTGATTTAGCAGAATACTATTTATTTCTAGGATCATCATATGGATTAATGGCAAGAGTAGGTCTTGCAAAAAAAAAAATGGTTAAATGTTTTCAAGTCTGGCTATAAAGGCTATAGTAGTATTCAGGAGGCAAAAAAAATAAATCCGAATCTATATGATGTTTACATGCCAATAGGTTTAATGCAATATTTTGCTTCACTATCACCAAAACCAGTAAAATGGATATCAAATTTTATTGGTATTAAACCAGATAAAGCTGTTGGTCTAGAGAATTTGACAATTGCGTATAATAAATCAATGTTTAGCTGGATTGAATCAGGGACTATTTTAATATATGCTTATTTATATTTTGAAAATAATTTACAATTAGCAAAAGAAATTTCGGGCAATTTAAATCAATATTTTCCTAATCATCCATATTTTCTATACTTCTATTCAGAGGCTCTATTAAGATTGAATGAAATTGAACTATTTGAAAATAAAATAAATATTTTAAAAGATAAGCCACTTAATTATCCTAGTTTCTTAAAAAAGGAATGTGAAGTTAAGTTTAATTACTTGATGGCACTATATTATTATAAAATTAATGAGTTTGAGAAGTCTATATTTCACTGTGATTGGGTATTAAATAACTATGATCTTGAAATGGATTGGTTATTAGGCTATACATATTTGCTGATTGGAAAAATTAAAGATTTGCATGGTCAAAGAAAAACAGCTAAGATGTTTTATGAAAAGGTCATAGAATTAGATAATTTATTTGTGTATAACAAGTGGGCTAGGGAATATATTGAAAATCCTTTTTTGAATATTAAAAAGGACCCATTGTTTTTGCAAAAATGATATAGACAGATTATTTTTATAATTCAAAAAAAATTAATAAATTACTAGGCTAATTGAAAAGGTGAAATATTAGAATATGATTGTTGCGATAGACGGTCCTGCAGGCTCAGGGAAAAGTTCGACAGCTAAAGAAGTTGCAAAGCAATTAGACTGGTTATATTTAGATACTGGAGCAATATACAGAGCAGTAGCGTTATACTTTATTCAAAATAATATAAGTTATTCAAAAAATAAGGATTATTCAGAATTACTTGAAAATATTAGAGTTGAAATTAAAAACAATACAACTCAGAAAGTTATTTTAAATAATTTAGATGTAACAAAAGATATTCGTTCTACAAAAGTAACTAGATTTGTAAGTTCTATTAGTACAATTCCTGAAATAAGAGAATACTGTGTAGCTATTCAAAAAAAAATTGCAGAGAATTCTAATATTGTTATCGAGGGAAGAGATATTGGTACTAAAGTCTTTCCAAATGCAGAACTTAAGATTTTCTTAACAGCATCAGTTGAAGAAAGAGCTAAAAGAAGATTTAAGGAGTTAAATAATGATGAAAGCTTAACTTTTGAACAGTTAATTGAAGATATAAAGATTAGAGATAAGAAAGATTCAAATAGAAAGATTTCACCATTGACAATTGCTGAAGATGCTACTATTATCGATACCAGTGGCATGGATTTTAATCAACAAATAACTAAAATAAGAAAACATATAGAAGGTTTAATTTCTATATAGTTTTGGAGAAACTATAAACGAATGTTTATCGAAGAGACAAAAAGTGAAGAAGCTTTAACAACAAACCCTGAAGTAGATGAAGTAACAGAAAAACAAGTAAAGACTGTTAAAAATACCAAGGTTACAAATTATTTAGATAAATCTATTTTAGATATAAAAACAATCAGTTTAGATGAGCTTGGTAAGTATGATGAAGAAGAAAGCTTAGAATTAGATGCAATGTATTTAAAATCATTCACTGATATTAAAGAGGGTGAGGTTGCTACTGGGACTGTTGTAAACGTAACCGATCGTGAAGTATTTATTGATATTGGTTTTAAATCAGAAGGTATTGTACCTAAATCAGAATTTTCTGAAATCCCAGCCATAGGCGAAGAACATAGAGTATTTATTAATTCATTTGAAGACCATAAAGGTCATTTTGCTTTATCTAAAGAAAAAGCTGTTTTTCTAGAAAGATGGAACGAACTTAAAGAAGCATTTGATAAAGATGAAATTATAAAAGGCGTTGTTCTTAAGAGAATTAAGGGTGGAATGGTCGTTGACCTTAAGGGTGTTTTTGCATTCTTACCTGGTTCGCAAATCGATGTACGTCCAATCACTAATTTTGATGATTATATTGGCAAGGAAATTGAATTTAAAATTGTTAAAGTAAATGAAACTCGTAAAAATATAGTTATTTCTAGAAAAGTCTTATTAGAAGTTGATTTACATGAAAAACGTCAAGAAATTATTAATCAGTTAGAAACTGGCATGGTACTTGAAGGTACTGTTAAAAATATTACCGATTTTGGTGCATTTATCGATCTTGGGGGAATAGATGGATTACTTCATATTACTGACATAACTTGGGGACGAATCAATCATCCATCCGAAGTTTTAGAAATAGATAAAACAATTACTGTTAAGGTTATTGATTTTGATGTCGAAAAAGTCAGAGTAAGCTTAGGAATGAAGCAATTAGAACCTGAGCCATGGGAAGAAGCAGATGATAAGTTTCCTGTAGACTCATTAGTTAAAGGTAAAATTGTGAATATGATGAATTATGGTGTTTTTGTTGAACTAGAAAAAGGTGTGGAAGGACTAATTCATGTATCTGAGATGTCATGGACTCGCCATATTAAAAACCCTAATGAGCTTTATAAACTTGGAGACGAAGTCGAAGCTAAAATATTAAGTATTGATAAGAATGAGAAGAAAATTTCATTAGGTATTAAGCAGTTAACAGAAAATCCTTGGAATGAAATAGAAAGTAAATATCCTGTAGGTTCAGTAAGTAAAGGTATTGTCAGGAATTTAACGCAATTTGGTGCATTTGTAGAGCTTGAAGAAGGTATTGATGGTTTAATACACATATCTGATATGTCGTGGACTAAAAATGTCAGGCATCCTAAAGATTTTCTAAAAAAAGGAGACTCTGTTAATGTTAAAGTTCTTGAAGCATCGGGTGAGAATAGAAGACTCTCTCTTGGAATTAAACAAATAGAAGAAGATCCTTGGGATGAATTAAAAGTAGTATTTACATCAGGTAAATTAATTGAAGGAAAAGTTTTACGTGTTCTTGATAAAGGGATTATTTTTACATTGGACCATGAACTCGAAGGAATTGTTCCACTTAAAAGATTATCAAAACAAGCTAGAATTGATGTAAAGGCTAAATTTAAACCTGAAGAAGTAGTTGAAGTAATTGTTCAAGAAATAGATCAAGAATCAAAAAAAGTAATTTTAATGTTAAATGAACCAGAATCTGAACAAGAAATCACAAAAAGAGAAGAAAAAGAAACTTTAAAGAAATTAAATAATGATTCCGCTAGTGATAAAATTGAAGTACCTCAAGACATTATTGATAGCTTGAATTCTTAAGATTCTGTTTGAACTAAAATAAAAATAGGATTAAAGAGGGAGGTATTCATCCTCCCTTTTTTTTTATTTAAAATGATTGTACTTGGTATAGAATCTTCCTGCGATGAAACCGCTGCATCCATTATAAAAAATGGAAAAATAATTAGTAATTCAGTCTATTCGCAGGAAATACACGTAAAATATGGCGGTGTAGTCCCTGAAATCGCATCGAGAGAACATGAAGTCCAAATTGTTTCTGTCGTTCAGGATGCATTAAATCAAGCAGAATTATCTATTAATCAGATAAATGCTATCGCTGTTACATATGGACCAGGTTTAATGGGTGCTTTACTGGTTGGATTGAATTTTGCAAAGGGACTAGCTTTTTCACTAGATGTTCCATTTATTGGCGTAAATCATTTAGAGGGACATTTATATGCAAGTTTAATTGATAATGAAGAAATAGAGTATCCTTTTATAAATTTACTTGTTTCAGGAGGACATACTCAAATTTGGCAGGTAAATAATTTTGGAGATTATAATCTATTGGGAACAACATTAGACGATGCTGCGGGAGAAGCATTCGATAAAGGCGCCCGCTTATTAAGCTTAAATTATCCTGGTGGTCCTGAAATTCAAAAGGCTTCAAAAAATGGTGATCCTAAAAGGTATAATTTCCCAAGACCTGTAAATAAAAAATCTAAATTAGACTTTTCTTTTTCTGGTTTGAAAACCGCATTACTATATACCTGTCAAAAATTATCTAAAAATCAAATCACAGAAAATCTTAATCATATCTGTGCATCTTATCAGGAAGCTATTGTTGATTCTTTGTTAATTAGAGTTAAATATGCCATAGAAGAAACAGGGGTGAAAACTATTTCAATATCAGGAGGAGTTGCTGCCAATAAACGATTTCGTGAAAAACTTCAAGCAGACTTTGGCAATACTTCAAAAATATTTTTTCCACCTATGAAATATTGTACAGATAATGCTGCAATGATAGGATTGACAGGTGAAATATTTATTTTACAAAATAAAAAATCAAATTTCGATTTAAAACCTGTACCTAATTTAAATTTAGTGTAGTATGAATATTTTCTGGCAAGGAATAAATGAAATATCTGTATTAATACTCATAGGATGTATGTTTCTATGTTTAATATATTTTAGAAAGCTAATTAATGAAAGTTTTTTATTGAAATTCACATTAGTTAGCTTAAGATTAATATCTTTTATTCTACTTATTGTATTATTATCTAATCCACTCATAAAATGGAATGAAAATAAAAATATAATCCCTAAGGTCAATTTAATTTTAGATCAATCCTCTAGTATGGCCAATTCTTATGATGATTTGAAAACTATCTTTAATTCTTTAGATTCAATAAGTAAATTAAATGAATTTAAAGTTTCATATTTTACACATGAAGGAATTCCGTTATCTAACTTAGAAATACCAAATATAGAAAAAACTGATTTTACAAACTTAAGTAAATTTCTAAAAAATAAAAATTTAGATAATAATATTTTAATAAGTGATGGTAATGTAAATTCAGGTATTAATTTAATATCATTATCAGATAATATTAATTCTCCTTTAAATATAATTGGGATTGGATATGAATATGACGATAAAGATATTGAGATTAAAAATTTAGACTATCAGAAATATCATATTGAGGGAGATAAATTCCAATTAAGATTTTCTATTTATTCAAATTTATTTTATAAAAATGAAGTAACTATACTAGTAGAAAATCATACTGGTATAATATATAAAGAAAATATTTTACTCCCAGCTGGTTTAATTAATAAAGATTATAGCGTATTAATTGAAGGGAATAAACTCCAAGATAATAATAAAATTTCAATTTCAAGTATACCAGAAGAAAATAATATATATAATAATTCAAAAGAATTTAATGTTGAAATATTAAAAAATAATAGGTCAATTAACTTAATAAGCGGAGCATTGTCGCCTAATACAAGTTTAATAAAATCTATATTGAATAAAATTCCAAGAGTTAATATAGAACACTCAATTCGTGCAGGGAAAATATGGAAAAATAAGTGGTCAAATGTAAGTATCACAAAAACAAAATTAATCATTTTAGATGGATTTCCATTAACAAAAAATGACAATAAAGATTTAATAAGTATGTTAAATAAGAATATTCCAATATTGTTTTTTAGTAGTCCTAATGACAATTTTTTGACTAATCAATTTTTAAATTCTTATTTCAATATAAGTTCAAATAGAATAGAAAATACTACATTAAGTATTAAGCAGGGTGATTTTTTTATTAATACTGAAAAATATCCAAAACAAAAATTAAACTATTCAAGAAATTGTCAAAATTCTATTCTAACATTTGAAGACTCATCTTCATGTATCTCTCAAATTCAAGAAAATTTATTTATATTTATTCCAAATTTAAGTGAATTAAATCTGAAATTATCAAACATAAATGAGGAAAATCATGTAAATGATTATATTATTAAATATTTATATGAAAGTATTAATAATGATAATCAGAAAATTATAATTTCATCAGAAAAGAGTGAGATTATACTTGGAGAACAAATTTTTTTAGATATAGATATAAATAATGAATTAATTGATAGTATAGAGCAATCTGGTATACAGATTATCTCAGAAAAAGAAAGATTTATTGAAACTTTTTCAAATAAAAATAATAAGTATAAGTTTAATCCTGATAGTTTCGGAAGTTATGATATTAAATCTTTCTATGTATATAATAATTTAGATACTGTATGGAGTAAATCAATTAACATTTCAGTTCTTAAATTATATCCAGAGGTAATGGTTAAATCATTAAATGAAATAGAGCTTAGAAATCTAGCTAAGAATTCTGGTGGAATGTATTCACATTATAGTAATTATTTAAACTTAATTAATACTTTAAACTTTACAGAACAAAATAGAGTAATCAAGAAATCTGCATCGGCATTAAACTATCAAAGATATTGGATAGTAATTGCATTTTTACTTATTCTCGAGTGGTTACTTCGTAAAAAAAACGGATTATTATAGATGAAAATTTTAGTTACTGGTGGGGCTGGATTTATCGGGTCAAATTTTATTCAATTAATGATAAAAAAGTATAACAATAGTATAGTCAATATTGATAAGTTAACTTATGCTGGTAACATAAACTCATTAAAAGAAATAGAAAATCATCCTAATTATAAGTTTTATCATCTTGACATAGAGGATTCTGATAAAATAAAACAGGTATTTAATTCAGAAAGTCCTGATATAATTGTGAACTTAGCTGCGGAATCGCATGTAGACCGTTCAATTGATACTCCTATAGATTTTGTCCAGACTAATGTTATTGGAACAGTGAAATTATTACAGTCTAGTTTGAATTATTATAATAATTTAGATGGAAATAAAAAACCTAAATTTAAATTTTTACATATTTCTACTGATGAAGTTTACGGTAGTTTACCTTATGATGGTAAATTTTTAGAAACAACACCTTACAATCCAAGTTCACCTTACTCTGCATCAAAAGCTTCTTCAGATCATTTTGTCAGAGCATGGAATAAAACATATTGTCTCCCAACATTAATAACTAACTGTTCTAATAATTATGGTCCTTATCAATTTCCAGAAAAATTAATACCGGTGATAATTCAAAAATGTCTTTTAGAGGAAGATCTTCCTGTTTATGGTAAGGGTGAAAATGTTAGAGATTGGCTTTTTGTAGAAGATCATTGTGAGGCAATTTATAATGTACTTATAAATGGAAAAATTGGAGAAACATATAATATTGGAGGAAACTCTGAAAGAAAGAATATTGACGTAGTCAATGAAATTTGTAAAATTATGGATCAATTAAGGCCAAGAAAAAATAAATTAAATTATAATAAATTAATTAAATATGTTGAAAATCGACCTGGACATGATTTTAGATACGCAGTTGATATATCAAAAATTATTAAAAATTTAGATTGGAAGCCTAACATATCATTTGAAGAAGGAATTCGAAAAACAATTATATGGTATTTAGAAAATCAAAATTGGATTAATTCTATACAAGATGGTTCTTATAAAATTACAAGACATGGTTTAGTATATTGAAAGGTATTATTTTAGCAGGAGGAGCTGGAACTAGATTATTCCCATTAACAGAAGTTGCTAGCAAGCAATTAATGCCCGTATACGATAAACCTATGATTTATTATCCATTATCTACACTAATGCTATTAGGAATCAATGAGATACTTATTATATCTACACCCGATGATACACCGAAATATGAATCATTATTAGGTGATGGTTCTAAGTTAGGTTTATCCTTAGAATATACTGTTCAAAATAAACCAAATGGAATTGCTGAAGCTTTTATACTTGGCAAAAATTTTATTAAAAATGAACCTATTGCATTAATTTTAGGTGACAATATATTTTATGGTCATAAATATTTACATAATATTCAAATCCAATTGGATAACTTTTCTGGTGCATTAATTTTTGGATATAAGGTTAATGATCCAGAAAGATATGGTGTTGTTGAATTTGATAATAATTTTAATGTTATCAGTATTGAAGAAAAACCTAAACATCCAAAATCAGATTATGTAATTCCAGGTTTATATATTTACGATAATCAAGTTATTGATATTTCTAATAATTTAACACCTTCTTCCAGGGGTGAGTTAGAAATAACAGATGTAAATAAAGAATATTTAAATAAAAAATCTTTAAAAATTGAGTTACTTGGTAGAGGAATAGCATGGTTAGATACTGGAACCCATAAGAGCTTGCTAGAGGCTGGAGCTTTTATTGAAACAATTGAATCAAGGCAGGGACTGAAAATTGGTTGTATTGAAGAAGTCGCTTTAAGTAAAAATTTTATTTCAAAATCAGCATTTAAGGAATTAATTAATTCATATCCTAAAAATGATTATTCAGAATATTTGAGAAAGTTAATTTCTTGAAAATAATTAAAACCAAAATTTCAGAAGTTTTATTAATAGAAACGGAAGTTTATAAAGACTCACGAGGTTCATTTATGGAGACTTATAATCATGAAAAATACCTTTCCCAAAATTTCTCTAATAAATTTATTCAAGATAATTTAGTTTATTCAAAAAAAAATGTATTAAGAGGATTGCATTATCAAATTAATAAACCTCAAGGTAAATTAGTGCAATGTTATGAGGGTGCGATATTTGACGTTGCTGTAGATATAAGAAATAATAGTGTAAATTACTTAAAGTGGGTAGGATTTGAGTTGAATTCAAAAAACAATCGACAGCTTTATATACCTGAAGGTTTTGCACATGGTTATTGTGTATTATCAAATTCAGCATTAGTATCATATAAATGTACAAATATATATAATCCTAAATTTGAAAGAGGTATAAAATGGAATGATAAAAATATAAATATTAAATGGCCAATAGAAAATCCAATATTATCTGAAAAAGATGAAAAATTAAAATATATTTAAAATGAAAAAAAATTATTTAACTTTAATTTATATAATTTTAGTTTCTACACTGCTCGCAATCCAATTTCCAAATTTAAAAGAACATGATTTAAAAGAGCAATTTAGACCTAAAATTGAATTTAATAAGAATTTATCTAACTTTGCATTAGACAAAACTATTGATGAAATGGAGTATATTGTAGGGCCTGGAGATCAATTTAATTTTACTATGGTATCAACTAGCAAAGTTGTAACATTATCTCTGCAAATATCTCCAACAGGTAAAATTCAAATACCAGCGATAGGTAGTATTCATATCGATGGTTTAATACTAAAAAAAGCAATAAAAAAAATAATAGATTATTGTATTCAGCAGTACCCTGACGCAAAAATAAATATTAATTTAGAAAAAGTAAGACAAATTAAAGTAAATATTATTGGTGCAATTGATTTGAAAATTAGCCAACTAACATTAACTTCAACTCAAAGATTATCTGATGTTTATGAAATAGTTAATTCTAAAATCAATGAAAAAAATTATAACCAATCTGAATTAAAATTAGAAGACGAAATAACTGAAATAAAAACTTTATCAACAAGAAACATAACATTAATTAGAGGTAATAAATATGAAAATATTGATTTAGAACAATATTTTATTTTAGGAGATATTAACTCAAATCCATATTTGCTGCAAAATGATATTATTAAATTTTCTTTTAAAGATAAGACTATCGGTATCTATGGAGGAATTATGAATGATGGAGATTTTGAGTTTATAGAAGGTGATAACCTTCATAATATTATAGAGCTTGCAGGAGGTTTCTCAAGTGATTCGGATGGAAGCTATATTGAGATAACTAGATATAAAAATAATCAAGAAGCTTTTAAAATCATTCTGGATTCAGAAAATAATCACAAAAGTTTTTTTATAAATGAATTTGATCATATTTTAATAAGAAAAGTTCAAAATTATAAACAACAAGAATTAATAACAATTGAGGGAGAAATAAAATATCCTGGTGTATATTCAATTTCCGATGGATTACATTCAATAGGAAGCTTAATAGATAGATGTGGTGGAGTGACTGATATTGGTGATTCCAATAGTATAATTATTAATAATATATTAATAGAGGAAACAGAAGATTCTGAATTAAGAAGAATATTACAAATACCAGTAGAAAATAGAAATAATTCTGAAAATTCATACATTAAAGCAAGAAATGGTATAACAAAAGGATTAATTAGATCGAGTAATAAAAAATTTACAAATTCAATTTATGATTTTATAATATCGCCAGGAGATCATATTGTTATTCCAAAAAAAATAGATTATGTTGAAATAATTGGAGCAATTAAACATCCTGGGCGTTACCCATATATAATAAAATTTGATCCATTAGATTATATAAAACTTTCAGGTGGATTAACAAAAAATTCTACAAGAAAAAAATATATAATCAAGTATAGTACTGGACAAAAGTTACCATTTTCAAATGATTTAAAAATTGAAAGTGGTGATATAATTTTTATAGCAGAAAAATTAGATTATAATTCGTGGGATAGATTTAAAGAATGGATGGCAATTATTAGTCAAATCTCAACTACTATTATAGTCATACAAAATATTCTGGGTAATTAAATTGGAAAATAATAGAAACATACCGCAAGAAATGGAATTACTAACTATTTTAAAACTTTTTTGGTTAAAAAGATATAATATAATCATTTTTTCTCTAATTATAACCCTTTTTTCAATAATATATGTATCTGTTGCTACACCTTATTATGAAGCCTATACATCAATTTACCCGGTAAAAGAAAATACTAACAATCAAAGTTTTGGTAATATCCAAGGACTAGCATCAACCTTTGGAATAAATTTAAATGGTAACAATAACTCATTATTCAATATAACTGATTTAGTTAAAAGTAATTCTCTAAGAGAAAAAGTTATTTTAAATAAATGGCCAAATATAAAATACGATAAAGATGTTAGTCTTGTAAAATATTGGGCAATTGATGATACTTTATCTTTTAATATTTTTCGATTTATCAAATCTCTTATTAATACAGATAATAAATTAAGTAATGAACAAAAATATATTGAAATTGCATTAGAAGAATTGAGTAAAAGACTGAGAGTAGTTGAAAATGAAACAGGTCTTATTAAAATTAAGATATTAATGGAGGAGCCTAAATTAGCTTCTGATGTTGTGAATTTTATTGCTAATGAAATTAAGTTACATGTTAGTAGTGATTTATTTTTAGAATCTTTGGATCATAGGAAATTCATAGAAAATAGGATGAATAATTCAAAAACTGATTTATCTGATTCTGAAATAAAGTTGACTTATTTTAGAAAGAATAATCCTATTGTTTTGGATACACCTGAAATTCAATTACAGCGTGGAAGACTAATTAGAGATGTTGAAGTCAACCAACAGGTATATATTACTTTAAGACAACAGTATGAATTAGCAAAAATTGAAGAATTAAAATCAACACCTGTAATTAAAATTTTAGATAAAGGGATAGCTCCAGCTCAAAAAGCCAAACCTAAAAGAACTAAAATTGTAATATTATCTTTTTTAATATCTATTATTATTAGTTTGTACTATACCTATTTTAATGAGCGATCTAAAATGATTTTTAATTAAAAAATAAAATTGATACTTGAAATTATTTTTAAAAAGTCTTTCACATACAATTTTTTCTCAATTATTAGTAGCTTTAATAGGGTTATTTATACTATCATTTTTATCTCATAAATTAAGTAAAGAGGAAATAGGACTTTTCTTAGTGATAAGAAGAATTTCTACATTTTGTATTCCAATATTTTCTCTAAATCTTGGATTAAGTTTGGCAAAATTTTCACATAATGAAAATTTTAATTCGATAAACAATTTTTCAGATTCTATAAAAATAATACTAATATTTAATTTTCTACTATTGTTACCTATATATTACTTATCAGACAATATTCAGATTTATATATTTAACTCATTAAATTATAATTTTGAGTTCTATGCATTAATAATATTTTTATTGGTTAATATTTTCCATAATCTTGTATATAATTATTTTAGAGGTAAACAAGATTATAAATTGATGAATTTTATAAATATAATTTTTGGTTTAAGTGGTATAATTTCATTAATATTTTTAATATTACCAATAAATATTGGTAATAATTATGTTTCATACTTCTATTTCTTATATTCGTTCATTTTATTTTCTTTTGATTTTTTATTTATAATAAAATCTCTTTATTTCAACAATATTATTCATAATTCTAAACCAAAAAAAACTAAAATAAATAAAATTTTTTTAAAATATGGTATAAGCCGAATACCTTCTGGTTTATTTATAGCACTAATTTTTACCATGCCAATCTTGATTAATTCAAATCTTGAATCGGCAGCTTCGATAGGAATTGTTCTCTCATTATGTAAAATTATTCAAATGCTAGTTTTTCCATTTAATGTAATTTTAGTACCAGAGATTTCAAAATTAGTTAAGAATAATCATGATATAGAAATAAATAAATACATACAATTTTCATTTGAAATTATATTTTCATTATTATTTTTAATTGGTATTTCTCTTTATTTCTTTATTCCAGAGTTAATAATAATAGCTTTTGGAGAAAATTATACATCTATCATTTCACCATTAAAAATTATCTTACCATTTATTGGAATTTATTTAGGATATATTATTTTGAGAGGAATAATTGATGGACTATATAATAAGCCATATATTAATATAATAAATTCCGTAAGTGCAGGAACTTTATTTTTATTAATATATTTCGCAAAAACCAGTGTATATTGGATTGTAATTAGTTTTGGTTTCTCAATAGTATTACTAGGAATAAATTCAATCTTATTTTTGATATATAATACTAAAGTTGTATTTTTTAATAAAAATATTATATGTTCTATTTTATTAAACATAGTTTGTTTTTTAATTTTTTATATTTTATCTGAAATTAATCTTAATATTTCTATTTACAATATTCTAATTCTGAAATTTATAATTTGGTCTACAATTTTATTCTTATCAATATTATTTTATAAATACTTGAATATTTCATGGTACAAGGAGTTAACCCTGAAAAATATAGTTTCTTAATTAAATGAATATTTTAAATATAGATAAAATTATTATCAGTCTTTTCCCAATAATTTTTATTATTAATTCATTTTTATTTAATCATAAATTATTTTTACACACTACATCATTAATGATTTTTATAATTTTTTATGAATTAATTATTTATAATAAGAAAGAAGTTTTTGGATTCTCTGGAATAAATTTAATGTCATTTCCATCTATAATATTAGTTACGTTTACGATATTTATTTCAATACCCTCAATATATATATGCTATTTATATAATTTTAATCAATATACTACTCCATATTTTATATCAATTTTATTTTTTTATATTTTTTATCCATTAGGCTTACAATTTGGAATAAAAATTAAAAATATTGAACTAAATAAATTAATAAATATGAAGTATGAAAAGATTGATGATTCAAATCTTTTTAAAATAAATTATGAATTATTAGTTATCCTTCTATCAATTTGTATTTTTATTATAGCAAATTATCTAATGAAAGTAAATGAAATTCCTTTATTTGAATTGATTAAAAATCCTGGTGATTATGCAAGATTAGCATTGTTAAGAGAACAGGCATTAAAAACATTAGGTTTAAGTACTATTGAAAAATATTTATTTATATGGGTGAGGTCATTATTTTTACCATTTGGTATTGTTGGAAGCTTATTTTTAGCAGATAATATTAAAAAAAGAAAATACTGGTTTCTATTTTGGAGTTTTCTTATAATTGGTTTATTCATTAATTCGATTACATTAGAGAAATCACCTATTGCAACTATATTTTTAATATTAACAGTTTATTATTATATTAAGAAAAACAAATTAAATATTGGAACTATATTTATTTATTCTATAATTATAATCTCAATACCATTTACAATTAGTTATTTTTTACATTATGGAAAAAACGGTGCTTTAGAAATTGTTATTAACTCTTTAATGTACAGAATCTTTATAATACCAAGTGAAGTCTTGTATCAATACTTTTATATATTTCCTGATATTCATGATTTCTTATTGGGTAGATCGTCTCAAATATTTTCATGGTTTCATTATGATGGTACTTTTCCTTTATCTAATTATGTAGCTAGAGTTTGGTGGAACGATCCAACTACATCAGGTAGTTGTAATGCTAACTATATAGGTAATTTTTGGGCAGATTTTGGATTAATAGGTGTTTTTATCTCAACATTTTTTATTGGACTTATTACCCATTTATTTTATTTTAAGCTTTTGATAGCATCAGAATTTAAAAAAAACTTTCTATATGTTTGTTCCACTGCAGTAGTGATTCCAATTTTTACCTTCGGATTTTTCAGTTCAAATTTTACAACCCTATTTTTAACACGTGGATTAATATTATTATATTTTATTTTTATATTATTTAATCATTTAAATATTAAATACAATAGAACTATTAAATGAAAAAAGTATTTGTTTTTACTTCTGTACATCAATGGAACGATACAAGAATATTTCATAAACAGGTTAAATCTTTATCAAAAAAATTTATAGTCGAATATCATGCACCATCTGATTTTGAGTATAAAGAAATAGGTAAAATAAAAGTTATTGGGTTGCCATATTGGAAATCTTATAGAGATAGAATTAAAATTATATTTGAAATTTTTAAAAGAATAATTAAATCAAATTCAGATATATATCATTTTCATGATTTTGAGTTAATACCGTTAGGATTATTTATAAGAATATTTAAAAAAAAACCAATTATTTTTGATATTCATGAAAACTATTTAGATTAAATAAAATATAAATTAAAAATCCCAAAGTTACTCAAGTATATCATAATATTTATTTTAAAAACTTTTAATAGATATTTAGGAAGTTTATTTTATCTCATTTTTGCAGAAAATTCATATTTAAAATTGTATCCAAAATTAGATAGTAAACGATTCCAAACTATTTTAAATTTTCCAATTATTGATGTTTTTAATAACTTTAAATTATCAAATAGAAAAAATAATAAAGATTTATTTTACATTGGAGCAATTACACCTGAACGTGGTTTCTATGAAATGATATCAGCATTAGATATTTTATATAAAAAAAATATTGAATTAAAACTACATTTAGTAGGACCTAATTGGTATAATCTTAAAATCCCCAAATCATTTATGCACCTAGAAAATAATGTAATTTTCTATGGTAGGATGGATATAAGAGATGGATATCATTATTCAAAGAATGCATTATTAGGCCTAAGCTTATTGCATCCAATAGAAAATTATTTAGAATCTTATCCTACCAAAATATTTGAATATATGGCATGTTCTTTACCTGTTATTACTTCTAATTTTGATTTATATAAAACTATAGTAGAAAAAAACAAATGTGGATACTGTGTTGATCCAATGAATCCATTAGAAATAGCGAATGCAATAGAAAAATTTATAATAAATCCAGTTATTGCTCAAGAATTCGGTTCAAATGGAAATTTATTAGTTCAACATAAATATAATTGGGTCATTGAAGAAGATAAGTTAATTAAATTCTATAAAAGAATAATTTGATTAATAAACCATTAGTATCAATAATTACTCCCTTGTTTAATTCTGAAAAATATATTGCAGAAACAATTGAGTCTGTTATATCTCAAACATATGATAATTGGGAGTTAATTATAATTAATGATTGCTCGAGTGATAATGGTAGAGACATTGTATTAAATTATTTGTATGATAAAAGAGTTGTTTTAATTGATCTTAATCATAATGTAGGGCCAGCAAAATCAAGAAATCATGGGATTAAAATATCAAAGGGTAGATATTTGTCTTTTTTAGATAGTGATGATATATGGCTCAGAAATAAATTAGAAATTCAAGTAAGTTTCATGTTAGAAAATAATCTAGGATTTACATATTGCCGATATAATAGAATAAATGAAGATGGTGAATTTATTGGATTTCCTAAATCATTTATAGAATTACCAACATTTAAAGAACTTACTTATAATTGTATGATTGGATGCTTGACTGTAATGCTTGATAGAAAAATATATAATAATATTGAATTTCCAAATATTATTAAAAGACAAGACCATGGACTTTGGCTTAATCTTTTTAAAGCTGGCTTACAGCCTCATGGAATAAATAAAGTTTTAGCTAAATACAGAGTTAGAAGAAATTCGGTATCAAGTAATAAGGTTATAGCTGCAAAATATCAATGGAAATTATATAGAGAAATTATGAATTTCAATATGCTTTATTCAGCAATTTGTTTAATTAAATATTTTTTTAATGGTATAAAAAACCGTTTATAATAAAATGCAATATCTAATAAATTTAATAAATTCTATTTCTGTTCAAAATTTTTATTTCTTTCATTTTCTAATCCCATTTACAATAACAATGATGGTGATGCCAATAGGTGTCAAAGTATTAACTTATTATAAGATAATGGACTTACCTGATTCAAGAAAAGTTCATAAATTAGCAATTCCAAGTACTGGTGGAATTCTTATTTTTACATGTTTTATTATTTCTTTAATGATTTTATTACCTATAAATGGAATAATACCGGCATATTTAGTTGGAACTGGTTTTTTAGTATTTATCGGATTTATGGACGATGTAAAACCAATTTCACCATATGTAAAATTTATGACTCAAATTCTTGCAGGTTTTATTTTTATATCGATAACAAGAATTACTTTTATACTTCCAGGTTTCGAAAATTCAATTTTTATTTCATTTTTATTTACATTATTTTTTATAGTTGCAGTAACAAATTCACTTAATTTAATTGACGGAATGGATGGACTTGCTGCAGGTATTTCAATTATGATTTTATTTGTAATTTCACTGCAAATTGGAATGCCTAATAATTTAGTAATTCTTATTTTAATATGTTGTATTTTTGGCTTTTTAAGAGCGAATACATTTCCAGCGATGATTTTTATGGGTGATAGTGGTAGCTACTTCCTTGGTTATTCAATATCAATCTTTATCTTAATGATGTATCAATTTGATAAGATAAATATTTTAAATATTCCGTTAATCCTAGGCATACCTTTTTTAGATACGACTTGGGTTTTTTTCAGAAGATTATTTAAAAGAAAAAATATATTTTCTCCAGATAAAAATCATTTACATCATCACCTTCAATCACTCAAAATTAAACATAAAAATGTTGTATTTTTATTGTATTCTGTTCAGGGTTTATTTGCAATTACATTTTTAACTATTAATTCTGATTTAAATCTAATACAATCTTTACCTATCTTTATCATTATACCCTTAGCAATACAGCATTTATATCTAGTAATAAGAGATGATATTGGTATTGTCAGAGATTTTACACACGGAATTTATAATAAGATATTTAATACTGTTCCATTCTTAAAAAATGCATACGTCCCATTCTTTTTATTTAACTTATGTATATTATATTCTATTCTTACAATTACTTCTATACCATTAGATAAAGGTCATTTATATATGATCATTTTATCTATGATTTGTTCTTTTATGTTTATACTTGATAATAATTCTGGAAGAACTAGTAATGTAAGCATAGGAATGATATTATTGACTTGGTTAAGTTTTCACTTTTCAGAAATAGAAGCTTATCAATTATTCCCAATTAATCCAGATTTAATTTTAACATTACTTGGAATTGGAGTGCTTATGTCAATTTTAGGATTATTCAAAATTCATCATATTTTTGATAGTCCTACTGAATATTTAACAATTATTTTACTTTCTTTAATATTTTTATATCCACAATCAATAGAACTTAATAGAACAGGATTTCATTTAATATTTTTATTTTTAGTGTATAAAATTTTATTGCAAAATAAAATAGTGAGAGAGTGGAATATTATTTATTGGATTAATTATATAGCTTTATGTATTCTTATTATCAAAAATATTTAATAATAATTATTATAATCAACTATAATGTAATTTTTTCAAATTTTATATTTAAAGATTATTCGATTAAAAATATCCGTAAATATGAAATAGACTCTATTTTAAATGATAGAATATCTACTGAGCTCTATTATTTTACAAATATTCCTATTCAATCATCATCAAGAGATGTAAGTATAGATTTATTAAAAAATATAAAAAATTTAACATTCAATCCTGTATTAGGTTTAAGGTACTCTTCTTCAGGCTTTTCAATTAATCCCATAGGAACGCCTGGAAGTTCAATATGGATATCCCCAGGTGCTCAATTTAATTATATTACTCCAATTATATCTGTATATTCAGGTTATTTATTTCAAGTATGGGGATCTTTTTACAAACATTCGGCATATTTTCTTAATGAATCAAAATTAAATAAAAGTTTATTAGAAAGTCAGAACCTTAAACCTTATGAATACAATCCATATTTATCGATGGAATACTATGTACAGACTGAAGAACCTAGCTGGGGAGTTGATTTTGATGAAGCACAAGGAGGTATAGGGGTATTAAGTGAAAATTTAGAGATATTTTTTGGAAAATTTAAATCTTCTTTAGGCCCTTTTCATCGTGGCAATTTATCACTTTCTTTAAGAAGTCCAAGTTTTCCTCAGATTAAAATAAATTATAGAAAAAAAAATAATAACAAAACAATTTTCGACTTCACTTATTTTATTGGTGATTTAATTTCTGAAATAGCAGATTCAAGTGTTTTAAATGCATATATAAACGAAGATTTTGATAATTTTTCTAAATTACCATGGATAAATAGAAAAATTATACATCATAGAATAGATTTACATTTTTCAAATAACTTTAGAATAGGTTTTTATGAACAAATCATATTTGGAGCACGACAAGTACCATGGCAATATTTAATACCTGTAAATTTATATTGGTCTGCACAGCATGCAATAGGAGACTTTGATAATTTACAAATGGGATTCGATATTGATTGGATACACAATAGTGGAAGATCTAATCTTGCTTTTTTAATGGATGAGTGGGCACCATTTAAAACATTTAACTCTATGAATCATCATAATTGGTTTGCTATCCAACTTGGTCATTCTCAGATTGTTAATTTATTCAATCAAAGGTTATATTTTAGATTTGAAAATACTTTAATATCACCACAAATATACGAACATAAATTTCCAATAAATCAAGTATTTAATCAAGGCTACCCTTTAGGATATTGGACTAAAGGTGATGCCGTTGATTTCTGGTTAACCTTAACTTTGTTAAATAAAAATAAATTTAGTCCACGGGTAGAGTTTGACTATACTATTTTTGGTGAACCTAAATATGGAGTCAGTAGAAGATTTTTAAAAAATAAAAATTCTAATAGATCAAAGTTTAACTTAGTATTTGAGTACCAGTTTAATGGATATACTAAATGCGAATTTAACATATCTTACTTTAAGAATAAAAGTTTTGAAGATAATTTAGATGATTATTTTGGTTTTTTGGTAAGTTATAAATATAATATTACATATTAATTTGGAGAAAAATTGCTATCTTTAAAATGTATCAGAGAAAACCTAAGTCTAGTCAAATCAAAAACTAATATTCGAAATATAAATATTGATTTTGACAAAATTATTGAATTGGATAAAAGTCGTAGGGAATTAATTACAAAATCAGATGATTTGAAGTTTGAAAAAAATTCTTTTTCAAAAAAAATTGGAATCATGAAAAAAAATAATGAAAATATAACTGAAGTACTTAAAAGTATAAAAAATAATTCTGATAACATCAAAGAATTAGATGACTCTATTAGATTAATTGACAATGAAATAGAGAATTTATTATTGTATATTCCTAATGTTTTTCATGATTCTGTACCAATTGGAAATAGTGAAAATGATAATGTTTTAATAAGAGAATATGGTAAACCTAGAGAATTTAAATTTACGCCTAAAGACCATATTGAATTAGGTACAAATTTAGGTTTATTCGACTTCAAGAGAGCAACTAAAATGTCTGGATCAGGATTTCCACTTTATACAGGATTTGGAGCAAAACTTGAAAGAGGAATTATTCAGTTTATGTTAGATTTACATACTGAGAAACATGGTTATACTGAGCTTTTCCCTCCTTTTTTAACTACTAGATCAGCTACGCAGACAACAGGCCAACTACCTAAGTTTGAAGAGGATATGTATTATATCCCATCAGATGATTTATTTTGTATATCTACTGCTGAGGTTCCTGTAACAAATATCCACAAAGATGAAATTTTAGATGAGAAAGATTTCCCAATAAAATATGTTGCATATAGTGCTTGTTTTCGAAGAGAAGCTGGAAGCTATGGGAAAGATACGCGTGGATTATTAAGAGTTCATCAATTTAATAAAGTTGAAATGGTTAAATTTGCGCATCCAGATACCTCATATAATGAATTAGATACCTTATTAGGTGATGCTGAAAAAGTTCTCAAGTTACTTAATATACCATATAGAGTAATTATGTTGTGTACCGGTGATCTAAGCTTCTCAGCTGCAAAATGTTATGATATAGAGATATGGGCGCCTGGTACCAATCAATGGCTTGAAGTTTCAAGCTGTAGTAATTTTGAATCTTTTCAAGCTATAAGAGGTGATATAAAATTTAGAAGAAGTGATACGGGAAAATTAGATTATGTTCACACATTAAATGGTTCTGGTGTCGCAACTCCTAGATTGATTGCATCTTTAATAGAAAATAATCAAAATGAAGATGGTTCGATTAGTATACCAGAAATTTTACAACCTTATGTAAAACTAGAAAAAATAAATATTTGATTAATTTTTTACGGACAATTTGGCTTTATATTAATGGTGTAATTTCAATTATAATTATCGGTACTCTAGTTATCCTTATTGGAGTATTTGATAAAAAAAAATATATAACAGGAAAACTTACCAGGATTTGGGGAAAATGGATTTGTTTTACCTCTTTTATTGAACTTCAAATAGAAGGGCTTGGTCATATTTCTCCAAATCAACAATATATTTTTGTATCTAATCATGAAAGCATGCTGGATATACCTGTTGCACTTAGTTTACTTCCATACAATATAATATTTTTAACTAAAAAGGAACTATTCAAAATACCATTTTTTGGCTGGGCTATGAATTCTGCTGGTATGATTCGAGTTAATAGACAGAATAGAGAAAAAGCAAAAATTTCCGTAGAAGAAGCACTGAAATCATTAAAAGAGAAAAATATAAATGTATTAGTATATCCTGAGGGAACAAGGACTAATCCTAATCAAATGTTGAAATTTAAAAAAGGAAGTTTTATTTTAGCTATTGAGTCTGGCCTACCCATAGTACCATTGACTACATTAAACACGGGAAAAAATCTTCCTTCAAAACAAATATTATTAAATGATAAAATTATTATTAAGCTTAAAATACACCCACCAATTGAAACAAAAGGTTTAAGCATAGAAAATGATAAAAATCACCTTTGCAATTTAACCCATGATATCATTTTAAATGATTTAAAAAAATATGTATAATTCATTAGACATTATTTTCTAAAACAAAAATTATTCATAATAAAAATATCTTATTTTCATATTCATAGTGTTGTTCTATGTTAATTAGAAAATGTAATTTTATATCTTGAAGAAACTATTAATTTTATACATTTCACTATTACATATATCTTTTAGTATTTCAGACACATCTATTAAAATCGTGCCAGTTAATTTATTGGATTCAAATAATATTAAATCTAATGATAAACCTGAGTATGATACACAATTAGAAATTAGCATGGACTCTTTATTTGTTGATGATGAGCTTTTCGATTTAAGAATTTCTGATACAAAAGAATTATTTTCTGAGGCTATTATTGCAGATATGACAAATGATACTATGAGTGCAGGCTATCAGTTTGAGTTACTATTTGAGGCATTGTCAGATTTAGAGACGCTTAGTTTAGAAGATGAATTTCAAAACCTAGAATTCAATCGACTATTAACTGCCGCTATAGATTATTATGAAAATAAATCACAAAGTGTTAACAAAGCGGAATCTGGTTTGTCAACGGCAGTATTAAGAGATAAACTTAATGATTATGTTTACTCTCAAACTTTAGAAGATTTAGAATATGTAGAAGAAACTGTTGAAATTATCTCAGGACATATTCCAATAACGTATAATAGAAAAGTAGCAAGTATTATAAAATTTTTTACCAATCAGGGAAAAAAATCAGTTCAAAAATGGTTAGATCGAAGTGACAGATATAAAGCCATTATGCTTCCTATTTTAGAAGATGAGGGATTGCCTCCAGAAATTTTTTATGTAGCGATGATAGAAAGTGGGCTAAATCCAATAGCTATGTCTTATGCTAAAGCCGCTGGATTTTGGCAGTTTATTGCTTCTACTGGAAAAAATTATGGATTAAAAAAGAATTGGTATATAGATGAAAGAAGTGATTTTGAAAAATCTACGAGAGCTGCAGCTAACTATCTAAAAGATTTATATGCTGAGTTCAATGATTGGTATTTAGCTTTCGCGGCATATAATTGCGGAGAAGGTAGAGTACGTCGTGTAATTAAAAGACATGGCTCAAGAGATTATTGGAAACTTACAACATTACCTGCAGAAACTCGAAACTATGTCCCTAATATTATGGCTGCTATTTTTGTTGCAAAAGATCCAGAAAAGTATGGTTTTAGAGTAAAACCAGAATCTATTTTAGAATGGGATGTAAAACAGATTGATAAATCTGTTTCCTTAAGTGAACTTGCAAAATGTGCAAATACAACTGAGGATATTCTGTCCTTATATAACCCCGAGCTTAGAAGAAATATCATACCTCCCATAGAAAAAAACAAAACATATTCGTTAAGATTGCCAAAAAATTACAATATATCTTTTGATTCGTTATACTCTCTCCTGCAAGAGGAAAAAAATGACGAAGTAGTTTTTGAGATACATAGAGTTAGAAGCGGTGAGAATTTATGGTTAATTGCAAGAAAGTATAATGTTCGTATTCAAGATATTGTAGATGCTAATAAACTCCAGAATACTAGATATATAAGGCCTGGGCAAAGACTACAAATCCCGATTTCAGGTTTTGAAAAGCATAGAAATAAATCAGTTAATCAATCTGGTAAAAAGAAAATATACTATACTGTTAGGTATGGAGATACATTAAGTGGTATTGCAAAAAAATATTATACTTCTGTTCGTAAAATTAAAAGGTGGAATGGATTAAGATCTGATTTTCTGAGGCAGGGTCAAAAATTAATTATTTGGACTAAGAAATGACAAGACTATCGATCACTATAGTTTGCTTTTTTTTATTTTTAAATTGTGGTACTAAAAAACAGTACCCTAAAGTTGGACTTGTAGAAATAAATGGAACAATTATAGAGTCTGAAGAAATAATAAAAAATCTGAATTATTTTTATTTAAGAGATGATATTGAAGGAATACTTGTACGAGTAAATTCACCAGGAGGTGGCGTTGCTCCTAGTCAAGAAATATATGAAAAAATAAAAAATATAAGAGAAAATTCATCCAAGCCTATTGTAGTTTCAATGTCAAGTATAGCAACATCAGGTGGCTATTATGTATCTATTGGAGCAGATTCTATTATCGCAAATCCTGGGTCAATTACAGGATCAATTGGTGTAATTATGGGTTATCCAACAATTAATAAATTAATGGATTTAATAGGTATTAATTACACTACAATTAAAAGTGGTAAATACAAGGATTCAGGTTCACCTTTTAGAGAAAGTCAAAATACAGATAATCAATATTTTAAAGATGTTGTAAACGAACTTTATAGCCAATTTAAAGAAGATGTATCTTCTGAACGTAATTTAAGTGAATTTGAGATTAATGAAATTGCGCAAGGGCAGATATTTTCAGGAAGACAAGCTTTTAAATTAGGTCTTGTTGATAGGCTCGGCACTTTCGAAGATGCAATTTGGCTAATAGGGAGAATGGCTGGATTTAATTCTCGTCCAAGTTTAGTCAGAATTCCAGAAAAAAGATTAAGTTTAATCGATGCAATTATAGGCGAAATTAAAGTAAATTTAGGCACTGATTATATGTTCGGTTTACCCGAGTACAAGTATAAATAGTGAGGATATATGACAAAAGCTGATATTGTAGAAAAAGTATCTGAACAAACTGGTTTCACAAAAGTAGAAACGGACTATATTTTCAATACTATTTTAGATACAATAAAGAATTCACTAGAAAATGGTGAAAGAATAGAAATAAGGGGTTTTGGTAACTTTACTGTAAAACATTTGCCCGGTAAGGACGCTCGAAATCCAAAAACAAACGAAAAAGTTTGGGTTAAAGAACGTTATTTACCAAAATTTAAGGTATCTAAACTATTAATTGACTCAGTTAATAAATCACAATTACGTGGATTTTAAGGAGGCTTAATGCCCTGTGGAAAAAAACGCAAAAGGCGTAAAATCAATACACACAAGCGTAAAAAACGCTTAAGAGCTAATAGGCATAAAAAGAAAAATAAATAAATCAGTATTCTGATAAATTTTTTTATAAAAAATTAGCCTTTAGATAAAACTATCGGCTTATTTTTTTGCCTTTAATGATTATATATTCAGTTACTCAGCTAAATAATCAAGCAAGANATACCATTGAGACTAAATTTAAAGAAATTTGGGTCCGTGGTGAAATTACATCTCTAAATACCTATCCTTCTGGTCATACATATTTCTCTATTCGTGATAATAGTAGTGAATTATCCGCAGTTTTATTTAATTCTGACTTAAAAAATATAATTTGTGGTTCCAAAGTAATCATTAAAGGAAAATTAAGTATCTATTCAAATAAAGGGCGATATCAATTTATTGCTCAGGAATATATTACGGAAGGAGAAGGTGAACTTTGGTTAAAATATAAAGAATTAAAAGCTAAATTAAATAAAGAAGGATTATTTGATAATAATAAAAAATTATTTATACCTAAAATACCTAAAGATATTGGTATTTTAACCTCTGAAAAAGGTGCTGTAGTCTGGGACATGATAAATTTTTTTAAAAAACAAAATATTAAATTAAATTTTATTCTAAATCATTGTTCTGTCCAAGGTGAAAGTGCGTGCAATGAAATTATATCTGGAATTGAAAATTTAGAAAGATTAGATGTTGATATAATTATTATAGCACGAGGAGGTGGTTCTATGGAAGATTTATGGTGCTTTAATGATGAGAGACTAATTCGTAAAATATCAAACTTATCAATTCCGCTAATTTCTGCTATAGGACATGAAACAGATTACACTCTTTGTGATTTAGTTTCTGATTTTAGAGCGCCTACACCTTCTTATGCAGCTGAACTAATTGCTCGCAATTATCATACGGCATTAATGGAAATTGATGATTTTATAGGTAATATTAAATATAATACNGAATTAACATTAAAATTTTATTATGAAAAATTAAATTCTATTTCGATTGAAAATACAATAAGAATATTTCATCAAGAAATTAAGCAATTAGTTGATAAAAATTTATATTATTATAACCAAATGTTACAATGGATTACATATATTGTTGATAGCAAGAAATTATCCTTAAACTTTTACAATTCTAATTTTAAATTAAATCACCCTGATAAAATTTTAGAAAGAGGTTATGCAGTTGTGAAAAATATTAATAAAAGAACTATATCATATGCTGAAAAATTAAAAATTAAAGATGAAGTCTATATAAAATTTATTGATGGGATTGTTCGAGCCAAAATAAAGCAAATACAGAGAGTAAATGAAGAGTAGTAATTTAGAACTTATAATGAAGAGATTGAAAGAAATCTCAGATAAAATAGAAAATGATAAGATAAATATTGATGAGTCNATTGATTTATTTGAAGAAGGAATGAGATTAACTAAAGATTGTAGAGAAATATTAGAAAATGCAGAATTAAAAGTCAAAAAAATAATTGAAGAAAATGGTAAAATTAACTTAGTTAGTTTAGACCAGGAAAAAAAATAATGAAATTTGGGATTACAGGAAATTCTCTTAAACCAGAGTTTACAACTATTTTTAAAGAAGTATATCAATTTTTAAAAGAAAATAATCATGAAGTATGGTTGTCAAAAACTGTTTTTATTGATAGCTATAAAAATTCATTTGAAACTGTCCCGCAAAAATCACTCGATGAAATTGGTAAAGAATGCAATATGATACTTTCAATTGGGGGTGATGGAACAATTTTATCTACTTTTAGACAAATTGTTAAATATGAAATTCCAATTTTTGGCATTCATATTGGTGGATTAGGATTTTTGAGCGAAACTAATCAAGATAATTTTAGAAATTCACTTAATTCTATAGTATCTGGGAATTATATTACCGAAAGAAGAATGTCATTAAAATTGAATATCAATAATGATCCAACTTTATCTCATTATTCACTTAATGATGTTGTTATTGATAATGGTAGTTCGCCTCGTACGCTTCAATTGCATGTATATGTCTCCGATCATTTTTTAAATTCATATATTAGTGATGGAATAATATTTTGCACACCTACCGGCTCAACTGCATACTCATTATCTGCGGGTGGTACAATAATAACACCCAACATGAATGTTATTGGTGTCACNCCAGTTTGCCCACATAGTTTATCAGCAAGACCTATAATTTTATCAGATAAAGAAAAAATAAAAGTTCAATTTTCTGATGAAAATGTTGGGATGGCGGTAAGTCTAGATGGACAAATACATATACCTATTGATTATTCAGATCAAGTATACATCGAAAGATCTGAATTTGATGCATTACTTATTCGTTTACCAACAAATGATTACTATTCTACTTTAAGAACTAAAATGGGGTGGTCTGGAAACTTCAGGTAGTTTTATGATTAGGATTCCAGAGAGACTCTTCTTGCTCTTGATAGTTTATTATCCATCTCCCAAATACAAATAGAGCATCAGATAAACGATTTAAATATACAAGTGAAGCTGTATCTAATTTCTCTATTTTATTAAGACTTACAGCATTCCTTTCAACTCTCCTACACACTGTTCTTGCTAAATGAAACCAAGTATTACACATTGATCCACCTGGCAATACAAATGATTTTAATGGCTTTAATTTACTATTGAAATTATCAATATCATCTTCTAAATTTTTAATATGACTTTTTTCTATTTTTGGTAATTTACTAGTATGATTCTCACTTAAAGTTGCAAATAAAGTTCCTAAGTTAAAAAGTTCATTTTGTATTCGAAATAAAATATTAATCATTTTAGTTTTATTATCTGATTTCTTTTTTAATATCTTTATTTGCTCAATACAACCGCCAATAAATGAATTAAGTTCGTCAATTTCACCATAACATATTATTCTTAAATCCGATTTACTACGCTCCTGCCCACCAACTAATTTTGTAATTCCTCTATCACCAGTTTTTGTATAAACTTTATTAATCCTTATATTCGGATTCTTGTACTTTTTCATTTTCAGCCTCAAATATTAATTTATATAGTTTTACTTTTTGATTGTTGAAGTTCTTAAGAAATAAATAGCTTTTAAGGTATATTTATGTATTATTTATATTATTATTATATCCTAATATATAAAATATTATACTTTATACTTTTATTTACAGAAATAAAGTATTAATCAGAAATACTATTTTTCTTAGTTATAAAAAATTATAATTTTTAATGGTTTGGCTAAGGACTTGAATAGATGTTTTAATACATGATTCATCTATATCAAAAAAGTTACTATGCAGGTCTGTAGCTATTCCATCAAAACAACCTATCCTGAAATATGCACCAGGAATATGATTTAGATAAAATGCGAAATCTTCTCCTCCTAAACTAGCTTTATCTAACTTTACTACATTTTGCTTCCCAATAATTTCATTGGAAGATAAATTAATTAATTCTGTTAAATTAAAATCATTAAAAATTCCTGGTGAGGTATAGGGGATTTTAAAATGAATTTCTGCACCAGATTCTGTAGATATAGTTTTAATTGCTTTATTTACTATATCAATGATTTTATCAGATAACTTAGCATCAGTATATCTTAAAGTACCCTTTAAAGAAATAGATGATGGAATTACATTGAATGCATTCCCACCATTTATAGAGCCAAAAACTAAAACTATTGGTGAACTATCACTAATTAAATGTTTAATATCTTCTTGTAGTTTACAAATTAATTTTGATGCAGTCAATACAATATCAACAGATTCTTCTGGTCTAGATGTATGTCCACCACCACAAGTTAGTTCAATGTCTATCACAGAAACTGTTGCTGATATATAATTATCTTTTATTGCTATTTTACCTGCATTTAGCTTAGGATAAAGGTGGTATCCAATAATATTTGTTACATTATCAATAGCTCCACCTTCAATCATACAAAGAGCTCCACCTGGTGAGCATTCCTCAGCAGGTTGAAATAGGAATCTCAATCTACCATTTAAAATATTTTCATTTTCTTTTAAATATGATATTAATCCTAGCAATATAGTCATATGTGCATCATGACCACATGCATGCATAGTATTTTTTACTTTTGATGAATAATTGCAATTCTTTGTATCCTGTATTGGCAAAGCGTCAATATCAGATCTGATTGCTAGTATTTTTTTTGAATCTGGACCTAATTCAGTATAAAATCCAAATTTCATTTCATGGTTTTGAATTATTGGTAAACCAAAATCTTTAATTAAATTTTTTAAATAAAAAGAAGTATTTTTTTCATTATAACCTACTTCAGGATTTTGATGCAAATATCGTCTATATGAGACGAGTTTTTCAAAATTTGTAT
Source organism: Fidelibacterota bacterium (assembly GCA_002689995.1). Lineage (GTDB taxonomy): Bacteria > Fidelibacterota > Marinisomatia > SCGC-AAA003-L08. The sequence continues at coordinate 109,462 of NZIV01000033.1, read as the reverse complement.
CTAAAAATTTATTTATTTTATTCAATTAAATACACTTTCTCTAAACATTTTAACAAAATAATGTATAACATTTTTGTAATCATTATCTATGTTATATAAATCTAATTGTTTTTTATATGGAGGAACTTCATTATTAAGCTGATTTAATAAGCTTGTTAGGTATTCTTTACATTCTAATTTAGAAGCAATAGGCATAATTCTTTCTATTGTTGCAATAATTTCTGATTTTAAAGAGATTTGAGTACCATTCTCATCAATTATTATATCTGCTTCTAAGCCATATCTTGTAGCTCGCCATTTATTTTCTTGTATTATCCAAGGATCTAATAATGGAAGTTGAGTACCCATATTATAATGATTTGATATNGCGACTACTAAACATTGTGTAAATGCAGATAATTGAGATATCTGTTTTAAAGATGGGACTGAATCAAAAAGCCTGATTTCAACAGTACCAAACATTGGATGAGGTCTAATATCCCACCATACTTCTCTTATGGATTCAATAGTATTTGCTTTTTGTAGTGTTCTCATAAATTTTTGAAATTCACTATAATTTCTTAAAGATTCAGGTAGTCCCGCAGTTGGCATAGATTCAAAAATTTTTGTTCTAGTGGAAGCTAACCCTGTAATCTCACCATCATGTATTGGAGAATTAGCTGATAAACCTATGAAATGAGGTATATATCTAGTTAAACCATTTGTAATTGCTATTGCTTTTTCTCCTGAATCTACTCCTATATGAACATGCACTCCTGTAATTAAAAGTCTTCTTAGTGGCCATTGCATTCGGTCTATCAGGTTATGATATCTTGGGTTACTTGAGATAGATTGTTCATTCCAGCGAGAAAATGGATGTGTTCCCATAGATAATATTTCAAAACCATATTTATCTGCACTTTTATAGACTTTACTCAAGGTTTCCTTTAAATCTGAATTAACTTCTTTAACATTTTTACAAATATTTGTATTGATTTCAATAATTGAATCGAGAAGTTCTTCTTTGATCCTAGGATCCTCATTATAATCTTCTAATATTTTTGGAGCTCCTGAAACTAATTCATAGCTATCTTTATCTAATATTTGTAGTTCTAATTCTACACCGATTGTTGGTAGTGAAGAACTATTAAAAAAAATTCTATTTTCAGTCATCTAATTATTATAATTTATTTTTTAAAGAATTATTATAACTATCTTTTATTTTACTTAAATCAATATCAATTAAATCGTTAATTAATAATTTAGGCTTATCAATAACTTTACCTATACTTTGAGTAGGAATATCGTATTTTTGAGCAATAGTGACTAAATGAATTAAATCTTTTTCTTCTACAGATACAACAATTGCACTCTGGCACTCTCCAAAAAGTATCTCGTCATCTCTCAATTTTCTTGTTATATCTATTTTAGCGCCTAAATTATTATTATTTGAAATTAATGACTCTGAAATACAAACAGCTAGACCTCCATCTGATATATCATGAGCAGATTTTATTACCCCCTTTTTTATTGCTTCTAAACACACATCCTGAACACGCATTTCAAATTCTAAATCAAGTGGTGGTATTGGTCCTTCAATTTTATTATGAATGATTTTTAAATATTCAGATGCACCGATATGACCATTAAGAGAGCCAATTATTAAAATAAAATCTCCATCATCTTTAAAATCCATTGTGGTAATATGATTTTTATTTTCCAATAATCCAACCATACTAATAACAGGTGAAGGGTAAACTGCACCTAGAGAACTTTCATTGTAAAAGCTTACATTGCCTCCTGTTACAGGTGTGTTGAAAGTTCTACAAGCTTCTCCCATTCCTGCTACAGCTTCTTTGAACTGCCAATATATTTCTGGGTCATTTGGATTACCAAAATTTAAACAATTTGTTATAGCTAATGGTTCTGCTCCAGAGCAAACTACATTTCTTGCAGACTCTGCAACTGCTATCTGTCCACCTATTTTTGGATTTAAATATACATAGCGACTATTGCAGTCTGTACACATAGAAATAGACTTATCTGTTCCTTTAATTCGAATTACTGCCGCATCTTGACCTGGGCCAATTATTGTATTTGTTCTCACTGTAGAATCATATTGTTCATATATGTATTTTTTACTACATATATTAGGAGCAGATAATAAGTCTAATAATACTTTGTTATAGTTTTTTGGTTTAGGTATTTTTTCAATATCTAAGTTATTTTGTGAAACAAAGTACTCAGGTACTGACACTGGCAATTCATATTGAGGAGCACCGCCACCTAGGACTAATGTGTCAACTGGAATTTCTGCTAAAATTTTATCATTAAATTCAATTTCTAATTTTTTTGTTTCTGTAACTGAACCAATTTGAGTACAATGTAAATCCCATTTTTTAAATACTTTTTCAAGTTCGATTTCAAAACCTTTTTTAACAACAATAAGCATTCTTTCTTGAGACTCAGAAAGCATTATTTCATATGCGTTCATATTATTTTCTCTTAATGGTACTTTATTGAGATTTAATTTAATTCCGCATTCACCTTTAGCTGCCATTTCAGAGGAAGAGCATGTTATACCTGCTGCTCCCATATCTTGCATCCCAATTAACCATTTTTTTCCTCGTAATTCTAAAGATGCTTCTAGTAGCAATTTTTCAGTAAATGGATCACCTACTTGAACATTACTTCTACTAGATTCAGATTCATCGGTTAATTCAACCGATGCAAATGTTGCACCATGAATTCCATCTCTACCAGTTTTTGCACCAACCAAAAATACTGGATTTCCAGATCCTTTTGCGATTGCAGAAATTGTTTCATCATGCTTTACAACACCTAAGGTAAATGCATTGATTAATGGATTGCTTGAGAATGTATCTTCAATTACAACTTCACCGCCTACGGTAGGAATTCCAACACAATTACCATAGTCAGCTATTCCTTCAACAACATTTTCTAATAAAAATCTATTTCTAGGATTATTTAAACTACCAAAGCGTAATGAATTCATATTAGCTAATGGTCTAGCACCCATTGTAAATATGTCTCTTAAAATCCCTCCGACTCCTGTAGCTGCTCCTTCGTAAGGTTCAACAGCAGAGGGATGGTTGTGAGATTCTATTTTAAATGCTAATGCTAAGTTATCTCCAATATCAATAAGACCGGCATTTTCTTCTCCAGCAGCGACAAGAAGGCGTTCACCATCGCGAGGTAAAGTTTTTAGTACTTTAATAGAGCTTTTATAAGAACAATGTTCACTCCACATAACAGAATAAATACCAATTTCAACATATGTTGGAACTCTACCAAGAATTTCACATATATGTTCATATTCGGAGCTAGTCAAGCCATGCTCTTTAGCAACATCAAGATTTACTTTGAAATCCATTTTTATTCCTTTTTAGAAAATAGTAGAAAAAAATACATAAGTCGTTTATTATACTTAAAAAATAGACTAAAGTTTAAAAATAAATCCAAATATTGACATATTTATATTATTTTTATATTGATAAATTAATACTCGCAATTCATTGTGTGAAGATTTACACTAAACTTGGTAAATTTTATACTGTGAAAAATAATAATATTAGAAATTTTTGCATTATTGCACACATTGATCATGGTAAATCTACTCTTGCAGATAGAATGCTAGAATTTACTCAAACTATATCAGAAAAAGATATGCAAAGCCAGGTACTTGATGATATGGATTTGGAGCGAGAACGTGGAATAACCATTAAATCACATCCAATACAGATGAATTATAAACATTTTAACGGAGAAGAATTTATATTTAATTTAATAGATACACCAGGTCATGTCGATTTTACCTACGAGGTATCTAGGAGTCTAGCTGCTTGCGAGGGAGCTTTATTGTTAGTTGATGCAGCTCAAGGGGTTGAGGCACAAACAGTTTCTAATACTTATCTTGCGCTTGATGCAGACTTGGAAATTATACCAGTAATAAATAAAATTGATATGCCTGCAGCAGATTTAGATTCAACAGTCGAACAGTTTATAGACTTACTTGGTTGTAATGAAGAAGATATTTTAAAGATAAGTGCAAAGTCTGGTATCGCTATTCAATCAGTGTTTAATGCAATAATCGATAGAGTTCCACCACCAAAAGAATCAGAAGAAGATGGCGTTAGGGCCTTGATATTTGATTCAACATTCGACCAATTTAGAGGAGTTATACCTTATGTTAGAGTATATGAAGGTTTCTTAGAAAAGGGTATGATAGCCCAATATTTTGCTGATCAGACAATCCAGCACGAAATTGCTGAAGTTGGTATTTTAAAAATGAATAAAGTTCCTGTTAAAAGATTAGAATCAGGAGATGTAGGATATATCATTACTAATCTTAAAGATGTTAGAAAAATAAAGGTTGGAGATACATTAACGACAAAAAATAACAGAGCTAATAAAGCGCTTGCTGGGTACCAGCCAATAAAACCTATGGTTTTTGCGGGTATATATCCCGTAGATACTAATGATTACGAGGATTTAAGATCTTCTCTTGAAAAACTGATTTTAAATGACTCTGCGCTAGCTTTTGAGCCTAATACATCGGCAGCATTAGGATTTGGGTTTAGATGTGGATTCTTAGGTCCACTGCATTTAGAAATAGTTCAAGAAAGACTTGAACGTGAATTTAATATGAATTTAATTACGACATCTCCTAATGTTCGGTATAATGTTTATTTAAAAACTGAAAAATTAATAAAAGTAGATAATCCTGCAGATATGCCCGTAAGCGGTGATATTGAAAATGTAAACGAACCATATATAAGGGCTGAGATTATAACTCCTGCTAAATATATTGGAGGTATAATGAAACTTTGTATTGATAAGAGAGGTATTTATCAGTCCACAAACTACTTGACGACCTCTAAGGTCCAGCTATTCTTTGAAATGCCATTGGGTGAAGTAATTTTTGAATTTTTTGAAAAATTAAAATCAATTTCAAGAGGATACGCTTCATTTGATTATGAAATAATAGGATATAGATACGGGAATTTACAGAAACTTGATATTAGAATTGCTGATGAGATTGTTGATGCTTTATCTTTAATTGTACACCAACAACATGCATATTCACAAGGAGCTGCATTGTGTAAAAAATTAAAAGAAATAATTCATAGGCAAATGTTTGAAATAAAAATTCAAGCATCTATTGGTTCAAAGATTATTGCAAGAGAGACAGTCAAAGCATTAAGGAAAAATGTTACAGCAAAATGTTATGGAGGTGATATATCAAGAAAAAGAAAACTCTTAGAAAAACAGAAAAAAGGTAAGAAGAGAATGAAGCAAGTTGGGAATGTTGAAATTCCTCAGGAAGCATTTTTAGCTGTTCTTAAGATAGACCAAGATTAATTTGAATTTTAAAAATTATTTTAAATCAACAAATGATTTTATATATAATTTAATTCTTATTTTCCCATTGTTAATGGTATATGAATTACTTGGATTTTCAGTTAATTATAACTTTCCATTTGAATTAAGGAATGGAGCAGATGTTTTAATAAGACAGTTTTTTCTACTTTTCGGCAAAATAGGCGATTTATTATTAGTTCTGACTTTAATTCTTATTTCTATTATATTTTTCGTAAAAGCAAAAAAAAATCTCTCAAAGAATAGTTTTAATATATTTTATTTAACTTTGATGATTTTTGAAGGACTTATTTTTGGCTCAGTATTATTTATTATTTTTGTAAATAAACCAAGTCTTTTAATTTTAGGTTTAAGCAATTTAAGTATTTTAGAGAAACTCTACCTTGCAATAGGTGCAGGTATTTTTGAGGAATTTATATTTAGATTTTTATTTATAGGTTTAGTATCTTATTTAATTTTACTTGTTTTAAAAATTAATAAAATTAAACTAACTTTTTTATTAATATTATTATCCTCATTTTTATTTAGTGGATTTCATTACATCGGTAATTTTGGTGATATTTTTGATTGGTCAACTTTTTTATTAAGATTTACTGCAGGTTTTTATTTAGGAGTTTTATTTATTTTCAGAGGGTTTGGTATTAGTGTTATATCACACATAGTATATGATTTTATTGTATTAAAAGGAATGTAAAAATCAAAGTTTATTATAATTTTATATTTAGTATATTTTTTAGTTTTATGTTTACTAAACCGGTATTTGAAAGATTTGACTTTGTATTAGGTTTTTTTCCAGAGTACGATAGTCCTGAATGCTTAGTAATGCTTCAGTTTAACATACCAGATTCTCTGATACCTTATAACATTAATTTTAAAATACCAAATATATCAAAATCTATTTTTGAATTAGATAATGATGGTAGTTTAATAGAAAAGAAACTAAATACTAAAGAAGTTTTAAGTTTAGAAATAAAACAGAATCAATATTATTGTCAATTTTATGTTAAAATAAATAAAACAGGAAGCAGTAGAAAATTTCATTATAATTTGAATTCTGATAGAAATATCGAAAAATATTATATTTTGATTCAACAACCACTAGGAGTGAAATCTTTTAACAGTTTTCTTAAAGATGCTGAAGTATTTAATGATGAATATAATTTAAAATATCATAGAAAAGAATTTTTAGGTTATTATGCTAATGATATATTTCAAATTGATTTTCAATATGAAAAAGAAAGTAATTTGACTTCAATTCAAATTTTAGATCAAATATTAACTGATAAAACTCATGGTGATAATAATTCAACAGGTTTTAAACATGAAAATGAGCTTTCGGTAAATGAGCAATTCCACAATAAATTTCAGCAAAGCAAATACCTCAGTTTCATTTTTGGAATTCCATTAATCCTCATTATTATACTTATTTATAAAAATAATAATAATGAGGATTAATGGAAAATCTTATTATATAATAGAATATTGTTGTTATTTATTTTTAAATGTGGAAAGTAAAGATTAATTAACAAATTTATGAAATTAGTTAAGGAAAAATAAATGTATCCTGAATTATTAAGATTTGGAGATTTTGTAATTTCATCCTTTGGATTTATGTTGGTGGTTGCATTTTTAACAGGTAATTATCTATTAAAAAAAGATATGATTTATTTAGGGAGAGATCCAATGTTAGCTGAGGACTTAACATTCAATGCAGCTATAGGCGGAATACTTGGTGGCAAATTATATTATATAATTGAAAATATACCTTCTGGTTATGGACTGCAAAATTTGAATGGTTTAATTAATATAATAAAAGGAATATTCACTTTAAATCTAAGTTTAATAGCTGCAGGAATTCAAAATTTTGGAGCAGGTATGGTCTTCTATGGTGGCCTAATTGGAGGAACTATTGCTGTCACTATGTATATACGTAAACATAATTTAAATTGGCCTTTAGTTGCAGATTGGATCGCTCCTTATCTAGCCTTGTGTCATGCAATTGGTAGGATTGGCTGTTTATTAGTAGGTGATGATTATGGAAAGGAGACTGATTTACCTTGGGGTATAGCATTTCCCAACGGGTTACCGCCTACGGTTGTTCCTGTGCATCCTACTCAAATATATGAGTTTTTAGCTTATTTTATATCATTTCTTTATTTATATAAAATTCGTCATAATGATAATTTTAAAGGTAGTCAAATATCAAAATATTTAGTTCTTGTAGGACTTTCAAGATTTTTCATTGAGTTTATCCGTGTAAATCCAAAATATATATTTGGATTATCTGGTGCACAGATTATATCATTGATTATGGTAATATTAGGCTCAACAATTTTATATAAAAATTCTTCAACTAAATAGTATCTGTTATTTCAGGTAAATTTGAAAATAAGATTTTAGATTTTTTGAAATCTAATTCCGATTATGCTTTTAAAAAAAAGGAGTTAGCCAGTATACTTCGTGTAAAATCTAAACACTATCCTCAGTTTAGAAACGAGTTAAAATCCTTAAATAAATTAGGTTCAATTACAAAAGTTCACGGTGGTAGGTTTATTTATACTTCTCCGGAATCATATTTAATTGGCAATCTTTCTATTTCAAAATCCGGTAAGGGCTTTGTTGATGGAGAAGAGAAGTCAGCATTTGTAGGCTCTGGCCAATTTGGTGGAGCTTTACATGGTGACACTGTAAAAGTTAAAATTAAGTATGAATATGAAGATAGAATTAACGGTGAAGTTATTGAAACTTTATCCCGTTCGAACAAGATTATTCAAGGTTATGTTCAGAAAAAATATAACAGATTTATTCTTGAACCTTCACATAAATTAGCTAATCGAGGATTTGTAATTCAAGATTTAAAGGGAATTGAGCCTGAGGATTTTACTTGGGTTGAAGCTGAAGTTATAAATTGGGAAAAACCTCCTAAAGAAATTCCTGTTAAAATAACTAAAATTATAGGTGACTCTCAAAATCCTAAAATGGATTTACAGATTATAACATCAAAATATAAATTGGATTTAAAATTTCCTGAGGAAGTAAAAACGGAAACAGCTATATATAGTTCTGAAAATGTTATCAACGCAAAATCTCGAATTGACTTAACTAAATTACCAACTATTACAATAGATCCTGAAACTGCTAAAGATCATGATGATGCAATTTCTATTAGAGAATTAAAAAACAATACAGAAGTGGGAATACATATTGCAGATGTTTCTGAATATGTAATTGAAAAATCAGCTATAGATAAAGAAGCTAAAAAAAGAGGGACAAGCGTATATTTTCCAGATTATTGTGTGTCAATGCTTCCAGAAGAATTAAGTAATGGCCTATGTTCATTAAAGGAAAAGGAAAACCGATTTGCATTATCATTGTTAGTTGAGTTGAATCCTAAATATGATATTGTTAAATTTAAATTGGTAGAATCAATAATTAATGTTGATAAAAAATATTCTTATGAGCAAATTGGGAAAATTGATGAAGATGACCAATATTATAAACCTATAGAAAAACTTCAAAAGATTACAAACTATCTAAGGAAAAATAGAATTAAATCGGGCAGTTTGGATTTCAATATTCCAGAGGCGGAAATTAAAATTGGAAAAGACGGTATTCCTGAACAGATATTACAAAAAGAAATATTAGATAGCCATCATTTAATTGAAGAGTTAATGCTTTTGGCGAATAAAATTATAGCCAAAAATTATGGTCAAAAATTTAAAGGGTTTCCATTTAGAAACCATGAGAAACCTAAAGAAATCGATGTGAAAGAAATTAGACAGACATTGATTCAATCCAATACTCCTAAAGATGTAAAGCAGAAATTAATTCAAAAAAATATTACTCTAAATAAAATGTTTAATGCAATTAAGGGATTAAAAACAGAAAAACTCTTTGCACAGCTCGCATTGAGAGCAATGCCAAAAGCAAACTATTATCCTAAAAATAAAGGACATTTTGGACTATCATTTAATCATTATTGCCATTTTACTTCACCAATTAGAAGATATCCGGATTTAATTGTACATCGTTTTTTAAAGAAAATGATAAACAACAAAGAATATAAACTTAAAGATACTAAAAATATTTCAAGAGAGTGTTCGAGGCTAGAAGTAAATGCTATGAATGCCGAACGTGATTATATTAAAAGAAAGCAACTAAGATTTTTAAGTAATTATATTGGTGAATATTTTTTTGGTGTGATTAGTGGATTAACCCCCAAAGGACTCTTTATTCAATTAGATGAAATTTTGGTGGATGGGTTTGTTTCTTTAAAATCACTTTTAGATGATTATTATATATATGAACCTTCAAAATATATTTTTAGAGGGAGAAGGTATAAAAAAGAGTATCATATTGGAGATGCTGTTGAAATTAAAGTTGTGAATGTAAATATTCAACTTGGAATGGCAGATTTTGAGATGGTGGATTAATGGAAACAATTAATTGTCCAATTTGTGAGACTAAGGATTTCAAGGATTACATTTCAGTAGGTGACAGATTTAATGAACATGAAGATAATCAATTTAATATTGTAAAATGTAATTGTGGATTGATTTTTTTAAATCCAAGACCAACAGAGGACGAAATATCGCAATATTATGAAAATGCTGATTATGACCCTCATAGAAATAAAGGAAATAGTTTAATAGATGTTCTTTATTCTTTAGTTCAGCAAGTTGCATTACGATTTAAGCATTTTGTTATAATCCTAAACCATCAATCTGGAAATTTATTAGATATTGGTGGTGGAAAGGGCGAATTTGCAGAATTTATGAGCCTAAAAGGATTTGATACAACACTGCAGGATAAATTTTCAAATTACAATGGAAATATTGAGTTTTATAATAATCTTAATGAAATTGAAGCAAAATTTGATATTATCACAATGTGGCATGCTTTAGAGCATATTCATGAACTTGATAAAATATTTGAATTTTTAAACGATAAACTTAATAAAAATGGAATTTTTGTTTTAGCAGTTCCAAATCATAATGCCGTTGAAAGAAAATATTTTAAAGAAAAATGGGCTCCCTATGATGCACCTAGACATCTATATCATTTTGACAATAATTCATTAACTAAGCTTCTAAATAAACATAATTTTAAAATAGTTAGGAAGAATGCTCTTGTCCATGATTCCTTCTATAATATATTGTTAAGTCATAAATCATTAGATTTTATAAAATTTATTAAATCTATAATAATTGGTTTGAATTGTTTTATTAATACTTTTTTCTTTGGTACCAAAAAATCTTCAACTATTATGGTAACATGCAAAAAATATTAATTATATTAGCATTATTAACGTTTAGTTGCGAGTTAAAAAAAGAAGCTGTTGGCGTAGCAAATGACTTGATAGTGTTCACCTCTACAGAAGATAGAATATTTACATCTAAATTAATCGATAACTATTTCAATTCTAAAGGTCGTTATTGTCCTCAGTTTGAGCCTTATTTAAATGTTAAAATAAAAACATTTAATGATTTAGAAGAATTTTATAAACACAGGAATTTACTTTTTCTATCCTTGGAAACTCCCGTAGATACCACCCTGGATAAATTTTTAACAAAATTTAATCATGTTATAGAATCTAAAAAACCAGTATTTGTTTCAAGAGATTTATACGCCTATAATCAAGTTGTTTCTAGGATTAAAGCTAAAGATCCAATCCATTTCGAAACCATTTTAGATACAAACTTAAATTGGATCCATAACCAGTATTTAAAACAAATAGAATATAATATTTGGAAAAAAGAGGTGAAAAAAAATAAAAATTATGAACTAATTGATTTAGCTAAAAATTGGTTTGATTTAGAAATCCCTATTTCAATGGATTATATTAAAGTAAAAAAAGATAGCCTGAATAACTTTCTTTGGATTGGTCGAGTCTTTCCTTACAGGTGGATTACTATCCATGAAATTGATTTACCAAACAAAACAAATCCTGAAATATATTGGGATAAATTTGATTCACTAATTGTAAATACTATGAAGAATGTGGAAATTAGCAATCATTATAGAGATCATCATATTAATCAAAAAATTAATAGGAAGGTTTTAACTGGTGTATATGGACAGATTGAAGCAAATACAGGGGGGCCATTTGTTTCTTATATATTTGAAAATAAATCTAAAAAGAAAGTATATTTTCTGACAGGATATGTCAATAATCCTGGAAAGTCTAAAATTTTAATGGTAAAAGAATTAGAATTAATTTTGGAGCATTCTAATTTCATTACATTTTAAAAATAAAAAACAATAATCAGTAATTAATAAATTAAAATAAAAGGAGTAATGTAAATGAAAAAAGTAGCTATACTAATCGGTAGTGTAACTGATAAAGATATAGTTATGGCAGCTGACCCATATTTTGAGCATTTTGGGATTGAGTGGGAGCTTCATGTTTTGTCTGCTCATCGTAACCCTGATGAAGTTGGCAAATTTGCTAAAAATGCCCGAAAAAATGGATATGGCTGTTTGATAGGTGGTGCTGGAATGGCAGCACATTTAGCAGGAGCTTTAAAAGCTCATTCTTCTTTACCTGTGATTGGAATTCCAATGCCCGGTGGTGTTTCTGGCGGTATGGATGCATTGCTATCTACTGCTCAAATGCCAAAAGGTGTACCAGTAGCAACTGTTGCAGTTGGTAAAGCTGGAGCAATAAATGCCGCTATTTTATGTGCTGAAATGTTTTCATTAACAAATGACGGCTTAGCCGAAAAATTAGATGCATTCAAAGCAAATGGATGTAAACTAGGATAATGCAAAAAAAAAGGATTTTACTTTTTGGAGCAAATGGTCAATTAGGTAGATCTATCTATGTCGAATTATCTCCATATTTCTATGTAATTCCTTGCATTAACATTAATAAAAAAGGAGCTGAATTATTTGAAAATTCTGAAATTTCGGTTGATATATCAAACTCAAATGATGTTCAGTCTACATTTCAAAAATTTTCACCAGATGTAGTCATTAATTCAGCTGCCTTCACTAATGTTGATCAATGTGAAACTGATAAAGATACTGCCTTTAAAGTAAATGTTAAAGGGCTAAAAAACCTTGTTAAATTTTCTTCAAAAACAACCCATATAATCCAAATATCTACGGATTATGTTTTTGATGGGGAGAAAGGAGATTATTCAGAATTTGATCCAACTTATCCTAAATCTTATTATGGCAAAACTAAACTTGAAGCAGAAAATTATTTACGTGGAACTGATTATAATTGGTTAATTTTAAGATCGAATGTATTATTTGGTAATAATTTAAAATCTAATTCTAGTTTTGTATCATGGGTTTATAATAGTTTGAAACAAAATAAACAAATAAATGTAGTAACTGATCAAATTAGTAATCCAACTTGGACAACAGCATTTGCACAAGCAATAAGACAATGTATTATCATGAAAACTAAAGGATTGTTTCATTATGGAAGTGATGATAAAAAATCTCGACTAGATTTTGCTAGATTAATCGCTAAAACATTTAAGTTAGATGAAACTTTAATTAATCCAATTTTAACAAAAGATTTGAATCAAATAGCTATAAGACCCTTTAATTCTGATTTAAATTCAAATAAAATTATTAGTGAGATTGGTGTTCAAACATACACATTAGATTATAGTCTTAAACAAATTAAACGGATAAATTTCGAAAATTGAAAATATTAATTATATCCCCTACATATAACGAGAAAGAAAATATTTTAGAACTATTAAGTCAAATTTGGAATATAAATCCAAATTATGATGTATTAATTATTGATGACAATTCTCCAGATGGTACTGGATCAATAGTTAAGAGAAAAATGAAAATACATTCTAATCTTCATTTAATAGAGAGAAAAGAGAAATTAGGCCTTGGTACTGCATATTGTACTGGATTTAAATGGGCACTAGAAAATAATTATGATAAGATTATTCAAATGGACGCAGACCTTTCACATAATCCAGAAGATATTCCAAGATTATTAAAAGAAGCAAATACCTCTGATGTTGTCATTGGCAGCCGTTATGTAAATGGCATTAATGTGGTAAATTGGCCCATGAGAAGACTATTATTATCATATTTTGCAAATTTATATGCTAAAATCATAATTGGACTTCCAATAATTGATGCAACCGGAGGCTTTAAGTGTTTTAATTCTAAAGTTCTTAAGTCAATTAATTTAATGGAAATTAAGTCAGAAGGATATTCGTTTCAAATTGAAATGAATACTAAAACTAAGCGAAATGGATTTAGTTTAAAAGAAATTCCAATTGTATTTGTAGACAGAACAGTTGGAAAGTCCAAAATGACCAAAAAAATAATATATGAAGCTGCTTGGGTTGTTTTAAAATTGAGAATAGAAAATATTTTCAGGATCAAGTAATGCTAAGTATCATCATTGTGAGTTATAATGTAAAAACATTTCTTAGACAATGCTTAAAATCTATTTTTAATTCTGAGATAGATTTTCCAATCGAAGTAATTGTTATAGATAACTATAGTTTTGATCAATCTCATGCCATGGTGAAAAAGGAATTTTCTAATGTAAGAATAATTGAAAATAGTGAGAATTTAGGATTTTCTAAAGCTGTTAATATTGGCGTAGAAAGTAGTAATGGTGAATATATATGTTTACTAAATCCAGATACTGTTGTTGAAAATAGTACTTTTAGAGAACTATATAATTATTATATAAATAAAGAAGATATCGGAGTGGTTGGTGCTAAGATAATTAATCCAGATGGTACAACTCAACTTGCTTCAAAAAGATCTTTTCCATCTTTATGGATTGGAATTTCTAAATTCTTTGGTCTAAGTAACCTGTTTCCAAAATCAAAATTTTTTGGGGCTTATAATCAAACATTTATAGATGAAAATAAAATCTCTAACGTAGATGCAGTTAGCGGATCATGTATGTTATTCAGTAAAAATATCTATAATAATCTAAATGGCTTTGATGAATCGTTTTTTCTATATTTCGAGGATACAGATTTTTGTACTAGAGTTAAGGATGATGGGTTGAAAATTATATATTACCCAAGAGCAAAGGTTATTCACTTTAAAGGTGAAAGCCATAAGCATGCTCCCTTTGATACCATAAAAATATTCCATGATTCTATGTCATTATTTTTTCAAAAACATAAAAGCAAATTTAAATATTGGCCAATAACATGGTTATTAATAAAAGTGGGCATAATAGGACATTTAATTCAATCATACTTTAGACAAAATCAAACTAAGATAATTACTTTTTTAATTGATAATTTATTGATTCTATTTTCTTTTTTAATTTCAATTTCATTGTGGTATTCATACCAATATAATCAATCTATTGATAAATTATTATTAATTAAACATTGGCCTTTAATTCTTTGCTTTATTTTTATTTGGATAATTACAGCATTTAACTTCAAACTGTATTCAGAAAGATTAGCATCATATGGTCGGGCATTTGCATCATCTATTTTAACATTTTTTATTTCTTCTGTTCTTGTTTACTATATATCTTCAATCGCATACTCAAGAGTAGTGTTATTCTTGGCATCTATTATATCAAGCTTAATAATTCCTGGATGGAGAATTTTTGCAATTCTTAGATTTAGAAATAAAAGTTCATCAATTTCTCAATTTACACCATTATTTACTAGAAATATCGCGATAATAGGTACTTCAGATGAAGCTTCAAATATAGGTAAAATTTTAATAAATAGTCCATCTATAAATTTCAATCTTATAGGATATATAAAATATGGTAAAAATAAGGTTGAATTAATTGATGGGAGTGAAATAATTGGAAGAATACACCAAATTAAGGATATAATAAAAAAATACAAATTAAATGAAATTGTAATACCTGAAAGTTTATATTCCGGTGATCTTTTATTTGAATTATTTAGAAGGACTAAAGACCTAAATATTATATTTAAATATATTTCTACGGAAGATAATCTTTTAATTGGTAAAGGAATTTCCGAACATATTGGCCCAATTAAGTTGATTGACTTAGAAATACCCTTATTCGATAAATTTAACTTAATATCCAAAAGAATTTTTGATATTATTTTTGCATCAATTTTTATTTTTTTATCTTTACCTTTGCAGTTTTTATTATATATAATTAATAGAGTAAATTGTAAATTAATATGGAATAATAAAAATTCATATTTAAAAATATATTACTTTAAATCAAATAAAAAAATTATTAAAAACTTATTAACTTTATATCCAATACTTTTTGGGGAAATGTCATTTGTGGGTTGCCAACAAATAAATATTGATAACAAGAGACCTAATTTAAAATTTAAACCAGGATTGACTGGTTTAGGGCATATCAAATCTCCAAATTCAAAAAGAGATTTGAAATTATTTGATGATTATTATGTTAGGAATCAATCTTTTTTATTAGATTTAGAAATTATTTTAAAATCATTATTCAATATATAGAATGTCAAAATACATATTAGATTTCGAAGCTCCTTTGAGAGATTCAGAGGAAAAAATTGAAACATTAAAAAGTACAGCTTTAAAAACGGGAATGGATGTATCATCACAAATTAATCAATTGATATTAAAACATAATAAGCTAAAATCTTCAGTTTATTCAAATTTATCAAGATGGGAAAAGGTACAATTAGCTAGACATCCCAAAAGGCCACATACATCTGATTTTATTAATTCAATTACAGATGAATGGATTGAAATTCATGGAGATAGACTTTATTCCGATGATAAAGCAATTATCGCTGGAATGGCTAAAATTGAAGGGCATAAAGTTATTATTATTGGTCAAGAAAAAGGAAAAACTACAAAAGAAAAATTATTCCGAAATTTTGGAATGCCTCGTCCAGAAGGATATAGAAAAGCACTTCGAATAATGAAGTTAGCTGAAAAATTTAATATACCTATTATAACTCTTATTGATACAATTGGAGCCTATCCTGGATTAGGAGCTGAAGAGCGTGGTCAAGCTGAGGCGATTGCTAAAAATTTATTTGAAATGGCACTATTGAAAGTACCTACAATTAGTATTGTAATAGGAGAAGGAGCTTCAGGTGGTGCATTAGGTATCGGAGTTACAGATAAAATTGCTTGCTTAGAAAATACATGGTATTCAGTTATATCACCCGAAGGATGCGCTTCTATTTTATTTCGTGACGCTTCAAGAGCAGAACAAGCTGCAGATGCGATGAAAGTTACTGCAAAAGATATTAAAGAGATGGGTATCTGTGATGATATAATTGAAGAGCCATTAGGAGGAGCTCATCATAATTTCGAACAAATCTCAATAAATGTAAAAAAATATATTATAGAAAAAGTAATCGAATTGACATCTATACCAATTAACAGATTAGTAGATATTAGAATAAATAAATACCAAACCATGGGAGCTTGGGAAGAAATTGACTAAAATAGGTTCTCATATAAAAGAAAACAACTTAGATAAGTTTAATTCTAATAAAGATAAATTTAACAATTTAATAGAATCTTTCAATATTAAAATTAAACTTATAAATCAAGGTGGTGGATTAAAAGCAATAGACCGTCAACATCAAAAGGGTAGAATGTTGGCTCGTGAAAGAATTGATTACTTAATTGATGATAATACAGAATTTTTAGAATTTGGTCGTTTTGCTGCTTATGATATGTATAAGGATGTAGGTTCTCCGCCTGCAGCAGGAGTTATAACGGGTATAGGTGTTATTGATGGATTAAGCTCTGTAATTGTAGCTAATGATGCTACCGTTAAGGCAGGTGCATACTTTGAAATAAGTTTAAAAAAAACACTTCGAGCTCAACAGATATCATTAGAAAATAATTTACCAATAATATATTTAGTTGATAGCGCAGGGGTATTTCTTCCTTTTCAAGAGCAAGTTTTTCCAGATGAAAATCATTTTGGTAAAATATTCTATAATAATGCAAGAATGTCTGCCCAAGGTATAACTCAAATCGCTGCAGTAATGGGTCCATGCGTAGCTGGTGGGGCATATTTACCAGTAATGTGTGATAAATATATAATCGTAGAAGGTTCTAGTATGTTTCTTGCAGGACCCGCATTAGTCAAAGCAGCAATCGGACAGGATATAGATATAGATACTTTAGGAGGAGCTAGAACTCATAGCTCTATAAGTGGAACTACTGATTATCATGAAAAAGATGATATAGGTGCATTGAATAGGATAAAGACAGTTTTAAGTTATATAAATTTCTCCAAAGAAAGAGCATTTTACAGGTCAAAATCTAATCCTCCAAGTTTTAATATTGACGATATTTTAGGAATCATGGATCCTTTGAATCCTGGTCAATATGATGTTTTGGAGATTATTGCAAGAATTGTAGATGATAGTTTATTTCATGAATATAAGAAATCCTATGGGAAAACTTTAATATGTGGTACAGCAAAAATAGGAGGTTTTAATGTCGGAATAGTCGCAAATCAAAGGTATATACAAAAAACAGAAACTGGAGAAATGCAAATGGGGGGGGTAATATATTCAGATTCAGCTAACAAAGGTGCGCGATTTGTAATGAACTGTAATCAAGATAAAATTCCAATAATTTTTATTCATGATGTTAATGGTTTTATGGTGGGAAAAGATGCAGAATGGGGTGGAATTGCAAAAAATGGAGCAAAGCTAGTAAATGCAGTATCCAATTCAATTATTCCCAAAATTACTTTGGTAATTGGAGGCTCCTATGGTGCAGGAAATTATGCTATGTCAGGCCGTTCTTATAATTCTAGATTTATGTATGCATGGCCTTCAGCAAAAATTGCAGTTATGGGAGGTTCTCAAGCAGCAAAAACTCTTCTCCAGATTAAATTATCTAAAATGGGTAGTGTAGATGATGAAAAAAAAAATCAATTGTACAGTGAAATTAAAAAACAATTTGATAAACAAGAGAATATTAAATATGGTGCTGCAAGATTATGGGTAGATGAAATTATAATGCCTCAAGATACTAGAAATATCTTAATTAAATCATTAGAAATTGTAAATCATCAAACAAATTTACCAGAACCGAAATTTGGAGTACTACAAGTATAATGTCAAACATTACAAGAATTGGAAATGGGCAAGGATTTTGGGGTGATTCAATAGAAGCACCTATCAACTTACTTAAATATGGAAATTTAGATTATCTTACACTAGACTATCTTGCTGAAGTTACAATGTCAATCATGCAGAGACAGAAACTGAAAAATCCAGATTTAGGCTACGCAAAAGATTTTATTGATATGTTTGAATCTTCAATAAATTTAATTAAACGCAATAATGTGAAAGTAATCTCTAATGCAGGAGGCGTAAACCCTAAAAGTTGTAGTAACAAGTTAATTCAAATAGCAAAAAATAGCGGAAATAAATTAAAAATAGGATTTATTGAAGGTGATGACATTTTTAATTCTATAGATGAATTGAAAAATAAAGGTGTATCCTTCAATAATTTAGAAACAGGTGAAAGCTTTGAAAGAATTCGTGATTTAGTTACATCAGCAAATGTATACATTGGAAGTTTTCCTATTTCAGAAGCATTAGAAATGGGAGCAGAAGTTGTACTTGCCGGGAGAGTTTCTGATCCAGGGCTTGTACTTGGCCCTGCAATCCATGAATTTGGTTGGGTTAAAGATAATATTAATAGAATTGCTTCTGGTACCCTAGCTGGACACATACTTGAATGTGGAGCTCAGTGTACAGGAGGTAACTATTCTAAATGGTGGAATGTACCAGACTTAGTTAATATTGGCTATCCAATAGCAGAAATTAATTCTTATGGTGATTTTATCATCACTAAACCTAAGGGTAGTGGCGGTTTAGTAAATAAAGAAACAATATGTGAACAAATTTTATATGAAATGGGTAATCCAAAAAAATATATATCTCCTGATATTTGTGTAGACTTCACATCTTTTGATCTTGAAGATTTAGGACAAGATAAAGTACATATTAATAATGTAAAAGGATTTAAAGCTACTGATACATACAAGGTTGCAATAAGTTATTTTGCTGGTTATAAAGCATCTGGACAACTCACAATATCTGGACCAAAAGCATTAGAAAAAGCTAAGCTAACTGCTAACATTATTTGGAAAAGATTGGAAAATATAGATTGTACATTTGAAGATACTTCAACAGAATTTTTAGGATTTAATTCATGCCATAAAGATATCTCGGTAAATAATGATAATCCATCTGAAATAGTTTTAAGACTTGGAGTAAAGGATAAAAACAAAAAGAAAGTAGATCGTTTTGGTAAAGAAATTGCACCTGTTATTACTAACGGGCCTCCAGGAATAACAGGTTTTTCAGGTGGAAGACCAAAAGCTCAACCCATTGTAGCATATTGGCCAACATTAATACCTAAAGAACTTATACAAACAAAAGTAACATTGATTACATCATAGGAATATCATGATTATTGAATTAAGTGAAATTGCTAATGCAAGATCTGGCGACAAGGGAAGACACTCTAATGTGGGTATTCTCTTTAAAAATAAAAAAATATATTATTGGGCTAAAAATAATATAACAGAAGATTTAGTAAAAGAGCATTTTAAATCTATAGTTAAAGGTAAAGTATTTAGATATGAGCTTGATAATATAAATTCATTAAACTTTATTCTTGAGGATAGTTTAGGCGGTGGTGGGTCTGAAACATTAATTAATGATGCACAAGGAAAAACTTATGGACAAGCAATGTTAAAATTAAAAATT
Source organism: Fidelibacterota bacterium (assembly GCA_002689995.1). Taxonomy (GTDB): domain Bacteria; phylum Fidelibacterota; class Marinisomatia; order SCGC-AAA003-L08. Next base: position 89,381 of record NZIV01000033.1, on the reverse strand, counting down.
GATTTCCCAAGTGATTTATTATAAATGAAATCTCGATTAGTATATATAGAGTCATTAAATTATAATATTAGTATTATATGGCTTGATAATCCTCCAGTAAATTCTATTTCTAAAGAATTCTTAAACCAGTTAAATACATGTATTAATGATATAAAAGATGATAAAAAAATTCGATGTTTACTTATAGGGTCAAAAATAAAACACTTTTGCGCTGGTGCAGACTTAAAAGAAAGACTGACCTTTAGTAATTCAGAGACGTTAAATTTCTTAAAACAAATAAACAGTACTTTTAATAATATAGAAGATTTAAATATACCTGTTATTGCTATGTTAACCGGTGCGACTTTGGGTGGTGGAGCTGAGTTATCATTGAGTGCTGATTTTCGAATTGCCGACTCAACTCTTAAATTTGGATTCCCAGAAACAGGACTTGGTATTATTCCTGGAGCTGGAGGTACATATAGATTACCAAAACTATTAGGACTTCAAAGAGCAAAAAAAATGATTTATACAGGGGAATGTTTAAATTTTAAAAAAGCTTTAGAAATTATGCTTATTGATGATTTTTCTAATACTCCTATTAAAAAATCCATTAAATTGGCTAATATTATTATTGAAAATTCACCACTCGCAATATCATCTGCAAAACATTCAATTAATAATAATTTTAATAAAGATAGAGAATATGGTTTAAATATTGAACAAGAATCCTATTTAAAAGTATTAGGAACAAAAGACAGATTAGAAGCACTTAAGGCTTTTAAAGAACACCGAAAGCCTCTTTGGCAAAAAAAATAATATTGATTAAAAATTTTCTTATATTTATTTTTTTTACGATAAGTATTTGCCAGCATACATCTCGAATTCAGATTGTAGCAAAATATGAAATGAATATGGCTTGGATTAATCCTACACTTATTGATTCAATGTTTTTCTCATACGATTCATTTAATTTTGCTGGCTTTTCAGATATTGCTACTGACTGCTTTGATGTAGGTTTTGATGTTATTGAGCCACCCTTACCGCTTGGAAATTGGAGTAGATTAACTTTTCCGCATAACGATATAAGTTTAGGCGATTGCTGGGAAAACGACTTTAATGTAAATAACTTTACTCAGGATATAAGATTTAAAGATAATAGTATATTAGAGTCAAATTATTACACTTGGGATTTGGAATTTAATTCTTATCTTGCACCAGGTAAAGTTAAGTTATTTTTAATTAACACTGAGTTTTGGGAAGATTGTAATTTTAAATTTGAATATAATGGTGACCTTATCAATCATTCAGAAAACGATACATTGATTTTCTGGAATTATTTTCAAGGCCTTACTTCGTCAAATGAAATTAAATTTAGTGTCGGTGAATGCAATGATTTATCTATTAGTAATGAATATAAAAATGAAATATCTAGTATCAATATTTACCCTAATCCATTTAATTCTTATATTCAAATTGACTATTATTCAAATTTTATATCAGAAACTTATATTAGTATTAATGATTTAAATGGTAAGATAATTTGGAATGATCAGATTATCTCAAATATTGGATTAAATAATATTAATTATAATAGTTCTCCAAACCTTGCTTCAGGAATCTATATCTTGAATATAAATTCCGATAATATAAGTGTGTCTCAATATATTATTAATTTAAAATAATAAAGTTACTAAATTAGATTTGAAAAAATTCTAAATATAGATAAAATTATTAAATCAATTTTAAATACAAGAAATATTGTATCTAAACAAATTTATGTATAATATTTGTGATTAATATCTCTAATTACAACAGTCTTCATTCATAAATTTAAAGTAAATGAAATTATATTTTTCAATAATGAATAAGTTGATAAAAATATTATTATTTTGTTCTATTTGTATTGCTGCTAGCCATACAAATAAATTAAAGGTTATCCAAAGTAGCCCTTATTTTACTAAATTTAATTTTAATTTAGAGAATATTTCACCATCTAAATCAAATGAATTACAACATGAAGAAAATGATAGTAAGATTTTTAAATTAGATAATAATATAAATTATCATTCCTTTTTTTATCATCATAACGGAGATATTAATGTCGAAATCAATTCATTTGATTATAATATTATTAAAGGAGATTCATCTTTAGTACCCAATCCTAAAATTGAAATAAGAAAAACTGGAAGCCTGAGGGATTACACATTTCATACGCTATCTATCCATTCAACAATTGAAACTGAAATTTCTAAAATAACATTCAATAATATAGAATTTACTATTTACGAAATTGCATCAGAAGAAAATATTAATCTTATTGGAAATAGTAGGATTTTTGAGAAAATGGCTAATCAATTATCGGTAAATGAAGTAAGAGATAATTCTAATAATTATCAAAAACCAGCAATACTTTACATTACTGGCGGATCATCACATTCAAGTCCATATTTTAATGATTTAGTAAATTGGCGTATTAAAAAAGGGTTCGAAGTATATCAAGTCTCAACAGGTACAATAGGCGGTAGTACCTCATCTGAGATAAAAGAATATATTATGAATGCATATAACACATTTAATCCTACTCCTGAATTTGTATGTTTAATTGGAGATGATGGAGGAGAATTTAATATTGACTCATTCACTGAAATTTATTCGGGCTATAATGGTGAAGGAGATCATCCATACTCGCAATTAAATGGGAATGATATCCTACCAGATATTTTAATAGGAAGAATCTCAATAAGAACATTTGATCAACTTAATACTGTAATACAAAAGATTTTGCACTATGAACAGGGAACATTTTTCGATATACCTAACTTTGATAATTCCTGGTTAGAAAAAGCAGCACTAATTGCAGATCCATATCCAAGCGGAAATTCTACAATCATAACCAATCAATATATTGGAGAAACGATACTAAGTACTGGTTTTAATGAAATTATAACAAAATATGATGGTCAAGATATTGATTCATGGATGGTTGAAACTATTAATGATGGCGTATCATATCTTAATTATCGTGGCTGGTGGGGTGTTAGTGGATTTGATGGAAATGAAGTCAACTCATTAACTAATAGTCTGAAATTACCATTTGCTACCTTAATTACGTGTGGTACGGGATCGTTTTCTGAAGAAGAAAGTACACTTACCGAATCAATAGTGAGAAGTGGTACTGTAAATAATCCAACTGGTGCAATAGCAGCTATAGGTACTGCTACATCTGGAACCCATACTGCTTATAATAACATAATTGACATGGGTATATATCATGGTATATTTGCATTAAATGGTTATACTGCAGGTGAAGCTTTAGCATATGGCAAAATAGCTTTATTAAAAACCTATCCTAATAATCCTAATAATCTTGTAACAATCTTCTCATATTGGAATAACTTAATAGGTGATCCTTCTTTACAGCTTTGGACTCAAAACCCTAGACAAATACAATTAGAATTTTCCAATCCGCTAAGTCCAGGTAGTAATAATTATAATATTTATGTATCTGATGAAGAAGGTAATCCTGTTGATAATGCTAGAATATTAATTACTATAAATGGTGAAAATGAAGTATTGAATACTATTACTGATGAAAATGGGTATGTATATTCAAATATAACTATTGGAGATGGTATAGTTGATATTTTTGTAACAGGTCCAAATATAATTCCATATGAAGAAGAATACCTAATTGAAGAAGAATTAAATGGTTTATTTGTAAACCTTGATAACGTTCAGGTTTTAAATTCTAACCAAGAGAATGTAGATATATTAGCTCCAAATGAAGAATTCTCAATTTCATTTCCATGTATCAATATAGGTGATCAAAATACAGGACAGTTAAATGCATACTTAGTTTCACCACATCCTGAAATTAATATTACAGATGAATTTATTATTATTGATGGTATTCCACAATTTTCTCAACAAGATGTCGGACCATTTAACTTTCTATTATCATCTAATTTTTTTAATGGTGAAGAAATCCCGCTAATATTTATTATTGATGATAATTATGAAAATTCTTGGTCCTCAATTCATAATATTACTGTTAATAGTTATCATCCTCAAGTATTATACAATTTTGAAAACGGAATTATCTCGAAGGGAGAAGTTATTGAGAACTTCAATTTTATTATTAAAAATAATGGTATATTTCCAATAATAGGATTAAAAGCTGAAATAAATTATACGGGTAGTAATTTAGAAGTAAGTTCTGATATATTAGATATTGGAGATATTTTTCCAACAGGTGAACAATTATCTCCAAATTTTAAAATTTATGCTTCAAATTTTAATTTAAATGGCACAATAATTAATTTACCTATCAGGCTTTACAATAATTTAGGATATGATCAAACAGAGTTTTTTCCCATACAAATTGGAAATGTACAGTCTAATGATCCTGTCGGTCCTGACTCTTACGGTTATTTTATTTTTGATATAAATGATAATGATATAAATGATAATTTTATATACGAATGGGTTGAAATAGATCCTTACTATGGTGGTAATGGTGTAAATTTAAATTTACATGATGATGGTAATGGAGTAGGACAACAAATAAATACAATTAAACATATTAATTTACCATTCAACTTCCAATTCTACGGTGAAACATATAATTCGATAGTGGTTAGTTCAAATGGTTGGATATCTTTTGGAGAAACTGAATTAACTAGTTTTAGAAATTATCCTATTCCTGGGCCAGGTGGACCTAAATCAATGGTAGCAGCATTTTGGGATGACTTGAAAGCAGAAAATAATACATGCAATGAAGGATATATTGCAGACTGCTCAAACGATTTAGATTGCTGTTCAATTGATTGGATTGGAGATGGATATGAAGATTGTGAAGATCAACAGTATGGTTGCGATTTAAGTTGCTATGAATTAGAAATTAATGATTGTAACGGAGTAAATCAAGAATTGCAAGGAAAAGATTTAGATGAATACATACCGTATGTTAGGAGCGAATATGGTGGTGCAGTATTTTACTATTATGATTATGAAAATTATAGATTTATCATTGAATGGTCAGATATGAGAACTTATTTTTCGAATGATGAGGAGGATTTCCAAATAATATTATATCCTAAGCTAAACAATGATGGAGAAATTATAATAAATTATAAAACATTTAATAACACAAGCGTAGGAGACTATGAATCTCAAACTCCATTGCATGGTCAATTTTCAACAATTGGCATAGAAGATAAATCTCAAACAGATGGGTTACAATATACATACAATAATATTTTTACTAATGGAGCTGGATTAATCGAGAATGAATATTCTTTATTAATAACAAAATATTATGATCCATATGATTTTACAATTGGAGACTTAAATAATGATAATGCTATTAATGTTTCTGATGTAGTTTATATAATATCTATTATCATGAATTATGTAAGTTCAACACCTCAATTAAATGAATTAGGTGATTTAAATAACGACTATATTTTAAATGTTAATGACATTGTTATTTTGGTTGGCATCATTTTAGAATATTAGAGTTTATTATTTTAATAAACCTTTCTACAAACTCAAAACAATCCATAAATGAATTATAAAGTGGGACTGGAGCAATACGAATTACATCAGGTTCCCTCCAATCTGCAATAATACCATTTTTATGTAACTCATCTATGATATTTTCTATTGGAGTAATCATTCTAAGTGAGAGTTGACAGCCTCGATCTAATTCAGTTTTCGGTGTAATAATTTCAATATGTGATTCAAGCTTTTCTATTATGAGGAAATATAAATAATTTGTAAGTAATTTAGATTTTTTTCTTAAATCAGGCATACCAACATTATTAAAAATTTCCAAACTGGCAAGAAGTGGCGCCATAGAAAATATTGGAGGGTTTGAAAGTTGCCAAGCCTCTGCCGTCTTAATTGGATTAAAATTATTAGGCATATTAAAGCGTGTATTTTTATCATGTCCCCACCAACCTTCAAATCTTGGAATATCTACTATTCCTAGGTGTCGCTCGTGAATGAATACACCTGAAGGTGCTCCTGGTCCGCCATTTAAATATTTATATCCACACCATGCAGCGAAATCTACACCCCAATCATGAAGATTCAATTCTATATTCCCTGCTGCATGTGCCAAATCAAAACCAACTATACATCCATATTCATGAGCTATTTTTGTAATTTTATGAATATCAAAGGCTTGTCCTGTATAATAATTTACGCCACCTATTAAAACTAATGCTAAATTGTCACCATGATGCTTAAAAAAATCATTAATATATTCAGTAGATATTAAATCACCTTCTTTTGGCTTTAGTATCAATAAATCATTCGAAGGATGATTTTTATGAAATTTTAATTGTGATTGAACTGCATATTTATCTGATGGGAAGGCATTATTTTCAATAAGAATTTTAATTTTCTTATTTTTTGGTCTGTAAAAAGAAGTCATAAGTAAATGAAGGTTAACTGTAAGTGAATTCATTACTACTACTTCTTTATTTTTTGCTCCAATTAACTCTGCTGAATATTTTATGAAATTATCATGATAAGACATCCATGGGCGTTTTGATTTAGTATGTCCATATACGCCATATTCTTTCCATGCATCTAATTCATCATTAATATAAGTAGACACAGTATTTGGTTGCAGACCTAAAGAATTTCCACAAAAATAAATGAATGGTTCAAAAGTATTTGTATTAGGTTTATAAAATATATTGCGATATTTTGATATTTTATCATTTTGGTCTAATTTTAATGCACAACTTTTATAAGTAGTAAAATTATTTTCCAATATAATCACTTTCTTTCAATCCAAGCCACTCAAGGGCAGTACCTGCAAATAGTCTTTGTTTTGTAGAAAAATCTAAATCCATAGATTCTATTAAACTTCCTGGATAATGCTCCCCTAAAGGAAATGGATAATCAGAACCTAATGCTATTTGATTTATTCCCATACTATTTATTAAGTAATTCATAGCATTTTTATCATGTACAAGTGAATCGACATAGAAATGATTTAAATATGATGAAGGTAATATGTTATTATCAATTGCACATAAATCTGGTCTAGAATTAAAACCGTGATCAATACGTCCAGAAGTAAATGGATATGAACCACCTCCATGAGCGAAACAAATCTTTAAATCTGGATATTTTTCAAAAACACCACCAAAAATCAATGAACAAATTGCTCTTGAAGTTTCAGCAGGCATACCAACTAACCAAGGAAGCCAATATTTTTCCATATCAGATTTACCCATCATATCCCATGGATGAATAAAAATAGAACAATTAATTTTTTCAGCATGTTCAAAAATTGGACTAAATCTTTCTTCAGATAAATTCAATCCATTTATATTTGAACCTATTTCAATTCCTGGGAAATTTAATTGATTAATACATCGATCCATTTCATAAATAGCCATTTCAGTATCCTGCATAGGTATTGTTCCTAAACCTAAGAATTTACTTGGTTTATCCTTACATATTTCGAATATATGATCATTTATAAATCTTGATAGTAATAAGCATTCTTCTTTTTTTGACCAATAGGAAAATAGTGCTGGAATAGTTGCAAGAACTTGCATATCTACGGAAGTTTCAATACAATCTTTTTCTCTAATTTTATGGTTCCAACAATTACATTCTATTTTACGAAATGATTTTCCTTCCTTACTAAGCATAGCAGTATTTTCATTAATTGAATCAAAATATAAAAAACGATTATCAGAAAATTTACCTGTTATTTCGTTTAAGTTTTCAGGTAATATATGTGTATGAATATCGATTTTAAACATTAAGGCATTTCCAAATAATTAGAACATTTTGAACACGTTCTTGCTCTATCATTCTTCCAAAAAGTATTAAAAAGAGGAGGTAATTGTTCTACTATATTTTCTAATTGCACCTCAACTTCATATAATAAATGATGACAATAATCACAATACCATTGAAAAATATCCAACTGTCCTATTTCGCGTTTATATTCAATCACAAGACCAATAGTATCATCAAACCGTTGAGGTGAATGAGGTATTAATTTGGGTAGAAGAAAAATTTCTCCCTCATTTATATTAATATCTATTGGCATACCATCATTAATAATTTTTAAAATCATATGCCCCTCTATCTGATAGAAGAATTCTTCAATCGGATCTACATGGTAATCCTTTCTCGTATTTGGTCCTCCCACTAACATAATCATAAAGTCAGTATTTTCATATATAACTTTATTTCCTACAGGCGGTTTAAGTAAATGACGGTTTTCTTCTATCCATTTCTGGAAATTAATAGGTAGTAACATTAATGATTTTTTAATATGAAAATTTTGTTAATTTATTTATCAAGTTAAAGTTTTTAGTTGATGAGTTATTATTCAAATAGTAGCTATACATTTAAGTTCAATTGCTATAGGAGTAGGTAAACAATTAACTTCTACAGTTGTTCTGCATGGTTGATTATTTTTAAAATAATCTGCATATATTTTATTATAAGCAATAAAATCATCATTTATATTTGTAAGAAATACGGTGACATCTACTAAATTATTCCATGACGAACCAGATTCTTCAAGAATAAATCTTACATTAGAAAATACAGAGTGACATTGGGCTATTATATCATAGGAAGTAATAATCCCGTTTTTATTAAGTGTTACTCCTGGAATTTTAGACTTTCCACGTTCTCGTGGTCCAACACCAGAAAGGAATAACAGATTACCTACTTTTCTAGCATGAGGGTAAAGACCTACTGGCTCTGGTGCATTTTGACTATTAAATTTTTCAATTTTCATATTTTTATACATACATTTTTAGGTTCAGTAAAAAATTGTAGAGAATTAAATCCCCCCTCTCTTCCTATACCAGAATTTTTCATCCCTCCAAAAGGAATACGTAAATCGCGAAGCATNNATGTATTAACCCAAACAATCCCAGATTCAATACCTGCAGAAACCCGATGAGCTCTACTCACATTTTGGGTGAATATACTAGTAGATAATCCATAGTCAGTTGAATTTGCCATATTAATAACTTCACTCTCAGATGAAAAGGACATAATACTTACAACTGGTCCAAAAATTTCTTCTTGATTTGTTTTACAATTATAATTGAGTCCTTCAATAATTGTAGGCTCTAAATAATAGCCACTCTTTAATTTTCCATTCAAAATTATNCTCTTACCTCCACATATAATTTTACCGCCCTCGGACTTTGCAAGTTGAATATAATTAAAAATTTTTTCCATATGCTCTTTTGAAACTATTGCACCTAGATCTACTTTCTTTTTAGGATCACCAACTTTAAGTAACTTAGTCTTTTTAACAAATGACTCTTTAAACTTATTATAAATAGAATCCTGTACAAACAATCTTGATCCGCATAAACATATTTGTCCTTGATTTGAGAAAGCAGCCTTAATCGACATATTCACGGCACTTTTAAAGTCTGCATCTTCAAATATAATGTTTGGGTTTTTACCACCAAGTTCTAATGATAATTTTTTAAACATTGGTGATGCTATGGATGCTATTTTTGATCCTGTTGATGTACCACCTGTAAAAGAAATGACAGGGATATCTTGATGATAGCTAATAATTTCACCAACTTTATGACCGTAGCCGTGTACAATATTTAGAACACCTTTTGGAAGTCTAGCCTTTTTACATATTTTAGATAGTAAAAATGCTGTCATTGGGGTAATTTCAGATGGTTTTGCAATGACTGTATTTCCAGCTGCAAGTGCTGGCGCTATTTTCCAAGTTAATAAATATAAAGGAAGGTTCCAAGGAGATATACAACCAACTACTCCTATGGGCTGACGAAGTGTATAGTTGATAGCCTGTCCATCCATTTCATGTATCTCTGAACTAAAATGTAAAGAAGCTGTGGCAAAAAATCTAAAATTTTCTGAAGAGCGAGGTATATCAACAGATTTTGCTAACCATTCTGGTTTACCATTATCTTTTGATTCTGCTTCGATTAATTCTTTTGAATGATTTTCTATTTCATCTGCTAAACGCATCATATAATTATAGCGTTCCTTTTTTGATAACTTACTCCATAATAAAAACGCTTTTTTTGCTGAAGATACTGCATATTCAACATCAGATTTATCACTATCAGGTACTTTTGAGTAATTATGTCCAGTCACTGGACTTGAATTTTCAAAGTAATTTCCTGATATTGGAGACACAATTTTTCCATTAATAAAATTTTTAATCTTAATCATAAAGAAAAAATAAAAATAATTATACATTTTATAAACAAGACAATCTTCCTCCATCTACAGCAAGATTCACACCATTAATATAACCAGAAGCCGGTGATGCTAAGAAAGCTAAAGCTTTAGCTGTCTCTTCTGGACTTCCAAATCTATTTAATGGAACAGATTTTTTCATACTATTAGAAACTAATTCTTTTGAGGTACCAATATTAATAGATTTTGCTTCAATAAGTGCAGATAAACGATCTGTATTAGTATAACCAGGTAATATATTATTAACAGTAATACCATATTTTCCAATTTCAAAAGATAATGTTTTAGCCCATGAAGCAACAGCACCTCTAATAGTATTTGAGACACCCAATCCTTCAATAGGCTGCTTTACAGAAGTAGAAATTATATTAATAATTCTCCCATATTTGTTATTTTTCATTCCATTATAAAGTGCCTTAAAAAGAATATGATTACATATTAGATGGCGATTAAATGCGGGATAAAAATCTTCTACCTCTGTATCTAATATTAAACCACCCTTCGGTCCTCCAGAATTATTTATTAGAATATCATAGTTGTTTCCATTTTTAATATGTTTTCTAATTCCATTATTGATTTCATCTGGATTATCAAAATCTCCTAGTATATATTGATGATTTTGATTCTTGGAGGAATTTAATGTACTCATAGTATCTAGTGTTTTTGATTTATTTCGACCATAAATAGTTACACTTGCTCCCAATTCTGCAAATTCAATTGCAGTTGATTTACCAATACCAGAAGTTGCTCCACAAACAAGAGCATTTAAACCTGACAATGACGTAGTTAAATTATTTTCCATATGTGAAAAAAAATCCTAACTGTTGTTTAATAGTTGTTGGTAATTCAGGTAATAACGATCGTGGTATTATATAGGTCGATAGGTTAGCAATATCACTAAAAATAGAATGCTTATCTGAAGTTTTTTTCAAATAAGAATGTCCTGAGGAACCTCCTGTTCCAATTTTTACACCTATCATTCTATATACTAATAATCTATGCCGGTTACGCCATGAAGTAAATAAGTGATCAATATTCACGAGTTGCGTTAATAATTTATGAGGTAGTTGCAATACTGGTTCATCACGATAAAGTTGTATAAATAATGCACCTAAAGTAGCTTTTTGGGATAATCTACGATATCCATCATTTTGTAACTTAATATATTTTTGCTCATCAAATAGAGCATTATATGTGTGTTTAATAGATTTATACTGATTTAAACTATTTTTCATTGTTTGTTCATCTAGTTCTATATTCGATTTAATATGTTTTAAATCATTATTAATCATTATATCTACAGATTTTTTATAGGATGTCCAAAAATCAAAATCATCCATCTGTAAAAACGGAGTACGCTCTAACCACATTTCTAGAAGAGTAAAAAGAGATGGCTCATTTTCTGAGTTTAAGACTAAATCTGATTCTTTAGTATTTAAAAATTTATTATATCTTTTTTTACCATACTGAATACGATCTTTATAAGTCATACCAAGCTTATTTTCTATAAGACGAAATTGAGCAGATTGAAATCCTGATGAAGGTGTAAGTAAATCTCTAAACTCTAGAAAGTCCATAGGTGTCATAGTTTCTAGTATAGTAATCTGACTAACTAATACCTTTTGAATTTCAATAATACGGTCAAAACGAGAAATTACTGTTCCTAAATTTTTTTCTTGAACGTAGTTACCTTTAAACATAGAAAGTACGGAATTTAATTCATGTAAAATTTGTTTAAACCAAAGCTCATATGTTTGATGGATGATGATGAAAAGCATTTCATCATGAGCTTCTTTTCCTTTTTTTTGTGACTCAGGAGATTGTAAGTCTAATAATGTATTAACTTTTAAATAACTATTATATGAAATTTTATCTGTCATAAACTTTATAATTTTTGTTTAAATAAAGTTTAAATTTAGTATTTAATTTAGTCGGGAATTAACAAGAAAATTCATACTACATTTAAATTTTATTTTTAATTTTTATAAATAACCTTTTCTCTTTTACCATTATACCATAATTCTTCTAAAACTAACTCACCGCTTTCATTCCATTTGTAATATTTACCATGTCTCTTACCGTTCTTTATCCATTGTTCAATCTTTACTCCTGAATTGGAGATGAATACTTGCTTTCCTTCTGGCCTATTATTTTTATATTGTTTTTCGTATCGAATTTTATTTTTTTTCCAATATTCTATTATTTTTATCTTTCTATAATTCCCAAATAACCTTTTAGAAATTTGAATGATTTTAGGTGAACCATCTTCAAAATATTCAATTATTTTAAGTTTTTCTTTTACTATAATTGCAATAAAAATAGATGAAATTAGAATTACTAAAATCGAATTAATAATTAGTTTAACCAAAAATTAACCCTTTTATAACTTTTAAAGTAAATATGAATGATTCTTTAAAAAAATAATACTGTACAATTAAATATAATAACAGAACATCGATTACAATAAAACCTTTATAAAAATAATTTTTAATTAATTTATTAAATTCATATTCTTTCATAATTTTACGCCTTTGGCATTTCTCTTTCTAAATTTTTAATTAAATTATGTAGGTTAAATTAGTTAATAATACAAAAATAATTTATGAATATTATCAAAAAATCAATAGTCGGCATACCATATATAAAGTATAATTTCAATAAAGATGAAGATTTAGTTTTTTTACATGCAAATGCGTTTCCACCAAATTGTTATTTGCCGCTTTTAAAGTTAATCGGAACTAAATATAATATCATTTGCCCACTTTTCCGTCCATTATGGTTAAACCCTGGTCAAATAGAAATATTATCCGATTGGTCACTATTAAAAGAAGATATGGTAAATTTTTTAATAAATTTAAATAAAGAAAAACATAATATTTTAGGCCATTCATTAGGAGGTCATATTGCATTTAGAATTTCACTAGAAAATCCAAGTTTAATTAAAAAATTAGTTTTAATGGATCCAATTATTTTCCCTAAAATTCAAATGTTTTTATGGAAATTTATTCAATGGACTGATTTAGGTGTAAAGTTACATCCAATGATTCAGGCTAGTAAGAATCAAAAGATGGTGCATGATTCAATTGAGAGTATAATTAATAAATATCGCAATAAAAATATATTTAAAAACATTAATGATGAAAATCTAATGTATTTAGTAAACGGTTTAATTAAATATAAGGATGATAGAAAAGTTGAAATAATTTATCCAAAAGATTGGGAATTAAGAATTTACCAATCAGGAGGTATTTCTGATAAATACATTTGGAAAAATATAAAAAATTTAAAAACTGATACAATGATATACCATGCGGAAAAGACACATGCTCCTAGTAAAAAAATTGTAAAATTATTAAAAAATAAATCAGATTATATAGAATCTAAATTTATTAATAGAAGTACACATTTCTTTCCTTTTGAAATTCCAAAAGAATTATCGAAAGATATATTAAGATTTTTACTTTAAAATAAATGAAATTAAAATGTTGAATATTTGTATATCTAAATATATAAATTTTAAAACTTAATACTTTTATAGACAATTTTTTCTTAATACGAAATCAAGTATTTTTTTTTATACTTCTTATCATTTTTAAATTACATATCAATGTTTTCTGTTAAAAAATAAATGATAATCAAATAATTTTTAGTGATTTTAATAAAACAATTTATAAATCTTTTAATTAAAAAATAAAATGACAATTCCAAAATTAATAATTCATGGAGGAGCTGGTAGTCTAGAGGGTAATTTAAGTGGTAAAGCTGATTTACAAAAATCCTTAAATGAAATATGTAAAAATACTTATAAAGTTCTTTTAAAAACAAATTCTTATCAGGCAGTTTTAAGAGGTATATGTTATTTGGAAAATAATCAATTATTTAATGCTGGTACTGGCTCCAAGTTACAAAGTGATGGTCGAATAAGGATGTCTGCTGGTATTATGGATGGAAATCTAAATAAATTTTCTGGTGTAATAAATATTCAAAAAGTAAAAAATCCAATATTAATTGCAGATCATTTACAAAAAGAAAAGCATACAGTTATTGCTGATAATAAAGCAACTCTGCTAGCAAGAAACTTAGGCTTTCCTGTGTATAATCCTTTAGTTGAGAAGAGATGGAATGAGTATATCAAAAATCAAATAGGTAATTATGGTACGGTTGGAGTAGTAGCACTTGATTCTAAAGGTAATATTTCAGCAGGAACTTCAACAGGAGGTATTGGAGGTGAAACACCTGGTAGAGTAAGTGATAGTCCCACTGTTGCAGGCAATTATGCGAATAAATATGCTGGTGTTTCTGCTACAGGTGTTGGTGAACAGATCATTAATTCTGGAGTTGCAACAAAAATTGTAACAAGAGTTGAGGATGGTCTTAGTTTAAAAAGATCAGTAAATAAAACAATAAATGAAGCTAAAAAGCTAAATTATAAATTTGGAGTTATCGGTATTTCATATACAGGGGAAATTTGTGTTGAAAAAACAACAGATACTATTTTTTATGCATGGCATGATGGTAAAGACAATGAAGTTTTTCATTGATTAACTATTAACTAAAATAATGTTAACAATATAAATTATATCTAAAATATTAATTAAACCATCGCTATTTAAATCCAAATGCTCTGTAGACATATCTGTATTTAAAATAAAATTAATAATAATAATTACATCAGAAATATTTACTAATTCATCACTATTCAAATCCCCCAAGATATAAATATCTATTAAATTATATAAAAATTCATATACATTATCTTGAATATCATAAAAATATTCATTTGGACCATCAATCCATGTACCACCAGCTGTACCATAATATTCATGACCTTGATTTTCAGCAAGATAATAATGATGAATTATATTTAATTCAGTCAACCTTTCAGATATAGCACTAGAGCCATAAATTATTGGTAATGTAATATTTGCTGTAAATGGAAATCCTATATCATGAGGTACAATGAAATCTGAAGTACCGTGAAAAAAAATAAGGGGGACTTGATGATCTTGTTCAATCCATTCTAAGTCTCCTATGGCCCCCCAACAACTAATTACAGCATTAGGCCTACTGCTATATTGTAAATTATTTCCTTCACAATCTATACAGCCAAGGTCTGGGTCGCCCCATTGACCATAAGTAGATTGTGGTCTTTCATCATCCTCTGAAAAGGCCATATGCAAACCAATAATCGCTCCCGCACTACTTCCCCAAACAAAAACTTGTTCAGGATTTATATTGAAATCTGATTGATTATGTCGTAGAAATCTTATTGCTGCACTTAGGTCTTGTACACCTCTGTAAACTGCTCTTTCACCACTATAACTACTTAATATATTTAAGCCCAATCTATAGTTTAGTGTGATTGCTACATAGCCTCTTCTTGCTGCAGATTCAGCCAAATCGACCATATCATCAAGTTCGTTATTACCTGTGAAAAATGAGCCAGAATGAAGAAAAATTATAGCAGGTCTGCTAATAATCTCATACTCATCCGGTTCATATATATCCATATCTAAATTTATATCATAAGTATTAGATTCTAATAAAAAAATGAATGGTAAATCAGGTGAATTAGCATAAACTATATTTTCAGTTTTTATAATATTTTCAAAAATTTCATCGATATATCTAATATTTGTAAAACTGAAGCTTGTAAAAAATATAAAAACAGTTAAATATTTTAAAATATTAATCGTTATTAAAAATTTATATTTAAATATCATCTAAACTTAGAAATCCATTTTATTTTTTAATTATAATTTTATTCATTAGATTAATTATGGCTCGGGATTAAGCCAAATAGGATTTGACATAGCAGTACATTGGCCTCTATAATTTTCTGAATTAATCTCTGCTCTAAAGTAGGATTTTTTTTCTACTTTAACATCTAAATCAAATTCAATAATAAAACTATCATCTTTAACTGAACTTGACTTAATTAAAGATTCTTTTTTTTCACCTATTACCCCTTTTATTAAACGAAAAGATGTTATTTTACCAAATTCAAGGTTTGAAATCCCTGAAAGTTTAATTACACCTTTTGATACACAAACATCTGAACCCATATTAAATTCAATTTTATTTGATTGAATACTTAGTTTTAAAAATGGACCATTTGTTATAAAGCAATTACCTGATCGCATTGCGTCTATTGTTGACTGAATATGATTTAATTTTTCTGGAAATACACCTGTACGACAAACGCCTAATATTTGCTTATCTGCTTCTTTTATTGAAATCATTGGAAATCTAATTTGCCTAAATTTATTAAAATTTCCGTGAGCATCATTACCTGCATAAATAAATTTTTTATTACCTTTCAATAAGAAGTTAATCCATTCTTTTACGCCTCTATAAAAACTCTCATCCAAGTCTCCATTTAAAATTTGCAAACCAATCATATTTTGTTTAAGTATATCAAACTCTTCCCAAATACCACGTTTAAAAAAGAACTTCTCTACAAATGGCACTGGTGTAAAAGGGTGAGAGGCTATGCATATAGCATCTTTTTCTAAATTACTATAAAGATTATTAGAATTATAATCGCAACTAAAATCAAAAGGACGCTCAGCTCCATCTCCTTGACCAGGAAGAAATTTAGAGTTATTCAGTATTAAAGCATGTATATTTTTACCTGAAGCATTATGCATAGATAATTCTTCTGAAGGAATCATAAATGGAGAATATTTAAATTCATTATTTAAATCATTAATTTCTTTTCTTGATGTCTTCCATTTGATCAGTTCGGGGTCAGTTTCAGTCCAACTCCCATGCTTATCATCTAAATCGTAAGAATGGTCAGTATTACATATAAAGTCTAAACCTAATACTTTACATACCTCCAATGTTGGTCTTAATGGAGCACCAAATTCAACCATATCATCTGTTAAGTAAGAATGATAATGAATATCTCCATACTGTGTTAAATGACTTCCAGGTAATTCAAAATTAGAAAGAAAAACGTTAAATGGTGAGGGTTTCAAAGTTTTTATATTATGATTTTTAATAGTTTTAGTTTTTTTATTTACTTCATAAGTAATCCTAACTTCAAATGTTGTATGACCTTTATTTTTTTTTGGATTGACTTGAAATGTTTTATACCACCAATAATCATCAATTCTTTTATTGATTATATATAAATTGGTAGAAATGATTTGTGAATTCTGATATATATCTATGTTTATATTTTTTACAAAAATCGGAAATTTATCTGCATCTTTTATAAGTACCATTACAGGGACATTACAATTAGGGTTTACTCGATATGGTATGTCAGCAAGTATTTCAGGCTCATTAATATAATATCTACTATAAATAAAAGGAAATCTGAAATGTAATTCAGTATATAAAAAAAATATAGGTACTGCAACAATGAGATAATTTAATAAAATAGGAAAATCCATAAATTAAAATTAAAAAGGATTTGATAATGAACTTTACATTTAATTGCTTTGAATCCTTGAATTATTTAAAATTATTTAAAATTATATTATGCAATTATTGTTTTGATTTTTAACCCGCTCGTAAATTAGAGTACTGTATCTTTAATAATTCATTACTACAAGGGATTCATATGGCATCAACTGCTGATTTTAAAAACGGACTTATCTTAGAACATAAATTAAATTTATGGAAAATTATTGACTTCCAACATGTTAAGCCTGGCAAAGGTGCTGCGTTCGTAAGATCAAAATTAAAAAATATAAAGACAGGTCAGGTTGTAGAAGAAACATTTAGGGCTGGAGAAAAAATTTCTATAGTTAGAGTAGAAGCTAGAAATTATAATTATCTTTTCTCTGACGGATCTTTTTATACCTTCATGGATAATGAAACATATGACCAAATTGAATTGACAAAATCCCAAGTTGAAGACGTTTTAGACTTTTTAATTGAAAATACTGAGACAACTATAGCATTTAATGGGAATGAACCAATAGAAGTCAGAATTCCAGCTCATATGAATTTAAAAGTGGTGCAAACTGATCCGGGATTTAGAGGAGATACTGCACAAGGAGGAACAAAGCCTGCAACCTTAGAAACAGGAGTTATTATTCAGGTACCTCTTTTTATTGAAAAAGATCAAGTTGTTCGAGTAGACACTAGAGAAAAAAAATACATCGAACGTGTAAAAGGTTAATTATGAAAACTAAAATACAGCAACTTATTAAGCTTGTAGAAAAATCTAATATAAACGAATTAGAAGTCTCAACATTTTGGGGTGGACAAAAAATAAGAGTTACTAAAAATAATATAAGTCAAAGTCTACAACCTCTTGTAATGCAACAACCAATAGTTCAGCAATCTCAACCAGCTGTTGAAAATATAGTTGATGTACAAAAAACAGAAATAAATGAGAAGCCAAAAAATGAGATTAAAGAAGATATATCATTATCTGAAGATTTAGATGGTGAAAATTTTACAGCTCCATTAGTTGGTACCTATTATGTTGCATCGAAGCCTGGTGCTCCTCCTTTTGTCAAAGAAGGAGATTCTGTTACTAAAGGACAAATTCTTTGCATCATCGAAGCAATGAAAATATTTAATGAAATTGAAGCAGAGCATTCAGGTGTTATTAAAAAGATTTTAGTTGACGATGGTACACCCGTTGAATACGGACAACCACTTATGATAATAGGTTGAATTAAATTTAATGATAAAAAAAGTTTTAATAGCTAATAGAGGTGAAATAGCGTTACGTATAATACGTGCATGTAAGGAGTTGAATCTAAAAACTGTTGCAGTCTACTCTCAAATAGATGAATTATCTTTACATGTTCGTTTTGCAGATGAAGCAATATGCATCGGTCCAGGACCTAGTAACCTTAGTTATCTTAGTATACCAGCTATAATTTCTGCTGCTGAATTAACAAATGCAGATGCTATTCATCCTGGATACGGATTTTTATCTGAAAGTGCTGAGTTTTCTGCTATATGCTTAGAACATGATATTATTTTTATAGGGCCTATGCCTGATATTATTAATTCGATGGGTGATAAAGCTTCTGCAAAGGAAACCATGAAGAAGGTTGGTGTACCAGTTATTCCTGGATCAGATGGCATAATAAATAATGTCAAAGAAGGTGAAATTTTAGCTTCAGAAATGGGCTTTCCAGTAATATTAAAAGCCTCAGCTGGTGGCGGTGGTAAAGGAATGAGAGTAGTTGAATCTGTTGATAAATTTAAATATGCATTTGAAACAGCACAAAATGAAGCACTTGCATCGTTCAACAATAATGATATGTATATGGAAAAATTCCTCCAAAAACCTAGGCATATTGAAGTGCAAATATTGGCAGATAATCATGGTAATGCAGTCGCTTTGGGTGAAAGAGAATGTTCAATACAAAGAAGGCACCAAAAAATGATAGAGGAATCTCCTTCTATAGCAATAGGTGAGCAACTCAGAAAAAAAATGTGTGATGCTGCAATATCTGGTGCAAAAGCTGTAAATTATGTAGGTGCTGGAACAATTGAATTCTTATTAGATTCGAGTGGTGAATTTTATTTTATGGAAATGAATACACGAATTCAAGTAGAGCATCCTGTTACAGAGATGGTATTAAACACTGATTTAGTTAAACATCAAATTTTATGTCATGCTGATATTTCTTTACCTTCATGGATGTATAATTTTAATTTAAGAGGTCATTCTATTGAGTGTAGAATTAACGCTGAAGATCCAGATAAAAAGTTCAGACCAAGTCCAGGCGTTATTAATTATTTTCATATGCCTGGAGGAATGGGTATAAGGGTTGATACCCATGTATATGCAGGATATAAGATACCTCCTAATTATGACTCAATGATTGCTAAACTAATAGTACATGCTCCTACCAGAAAGGAAGCTATTAATAAAATGATTTGTGCATTAGAAGAGTGTGTATTTGAAGGCATAAAAACAAATATACCATATCAATTAAATATATTAAAAAATGAAGATTTTGTATCCGGAAATATCCATACCGGATTTTTAGAAACTATTCAATATCCATAGGAAAATATGAACATACCAAATAATTTAAAATATACTAAAGAGCATGAATGGGTTAAAATTGATGGAGATACACTCATAGTTGGAATTACTGACTATGCTCAAAGTGAATTAGGTGATATAATTTTCGTTGAATTACCATTCCAAGAGGATAAATTTGATGAATCCGCTTCGTTTGGTACAGTTGAAGCAGTAAAAACAGTATCAGATTTATACATGCCAATTACAGGAACTATTTTAGAGGTAAATAAAATATTAGAAGATAAACCTGAATTAATTAATGCGGAACCATATAACGAAGGATGGATTATAAAAATAAAAGCAGATAATATTAACGATGTCGAATCACTATTAGATTCAATGCAATATAAGGAAGTTATTTCTTAATGCGCTATATACCATTTACACAAGAAATAGAACAATTTATGTTAAATGAAATTGGGGTCAATTCATTTAATGAATTACTTAATATGATACCTGAAAGTCTACGTATTAAAGATAGCTTAGGTCTGCCTGAAGGCGCTTCTGAACAGGACTTAGTTCAAGAATTTAATGAATTTATAAGTTTAATTAATTCATCAAAAAGTAACATATGTTTTTCTGGTGCTGGAGCTTATGATCATTTTATACCTTGTGCAGTAGACTTTTTAGCAAATAGGTCTGAGTTCTATACATCCTATACACCATATCAAGCAGAAGTGAGTCAAGGTACCTTACAGTATCTTTATGAATTCCAAACTATGATTTGTGAAATTACAGGCATGGAAATAGCAAATGCGTCATTATATGACGGTGGTTCAGCTATAGCAGAGGCCTGCTCATTGGCCCTAGCATATTCAAGAAAAAATAAAATATATATATCAAAAGCAGTTAATCCTAGATTTATTGAAGTAGTAAAAACCTATTTATCTTATAGAGATTCTGAAATTATTTTTCTCAATTACGAAAAAGGAAAAACACTTTTAAGTGATATTGATTGGGAAAATACTGCAGGAGTAGTTATTCAATCTCCAAATTATTATGGTATTGTAGAAGATATTAAAGAAGCAAAATCTAAATTTAAAAATTCTAAATCTCAATTAATTATAACAGGGGATCCATTTAGTTATGGAATTATAAAATCTCCAGGTGAATGTGGAGCAGATATTTATGCTGGAGAAGGTCAGGTTTTTGGTAATTACCTTTCTTATGGTGGCCCATATTTAGGTCTATTTGCAGTTAAAAATCATTTAATGCGTAAAATGCCAGGAAGAATAATTGGAAAAACGGAAGATTTAGATGGAAAAGATGGTTATGTATTAACATTACAGACAAGAGAGCAGCATATACGCAGAGAGAATGCAACCTCGAATATTTGTACTAATCAAGGTTTGATGGCATTGAGAGCTACTATTTACTTATCCTTAATCGGTAAAAATGGTTTTAAAAATATAATTCAACAATGTTTTTCGAAGGCACATTATTTAGCATCAAAGATAGCAGAAATAAATGGATTTTATCTTGAATCAAATAATTTTATCAGAGAATTCATCATCAAAACTACTATTAGTGCAGACAAAATAGTAGAAGAGGCTTATCTTAATGGATTTACATTAAAATCAATTTCAAAAAATGAACTTCTAATTGCAGTAACTGAAAAAAGAACTGATAAAGAAATTAATGATTTAATTAATTTTTTTAAATTATTATAATCCATGATAAAAAAATCTGTCTATAATAAATTAGTTAAATTAAATCTAAAACATAAATCATCTGCAATTGCTTTAATTGATCCAGATATAAAGAATGATAGTAAGCTTGGAAAAATAGTTAATATAGCTAATAATGCAGGATTTGATGCTATATTTGTTGGAGGTTCAATTATAATGGATAGCTTGTTTGATTCAAGATTAAAATTTATTAAATCTAATACTGATTTGCCCGTTATTCTATTTCCAGGCTCTTCAAATCAAGTATCAAAAGAAGCTGATGCATTATTATATCTTTCTTTAATAAGTGGAAGAAACCCACAATATTTAATAGGAGAGCATGTAAAATCTGCACCTAAAATATACAGTATAGGTTTAGAAACTATTCCGACAGGCTATATATTAATAGATGGTGGATGTAAAACTTCGGTTGAGATAATTAGCAATACAATATCTTTACCTCCTAATAAGATGGATATAATTTTATCACATGCATTGGCTGGACAGTTTTTAGGTCAAAAATTAATTTATTTAGAAATGGGTAGTAATTCTAATAAAACTATAGATCCAGAATTAGTAAAATATATAAAATCTAAATTATCTATACCATTAATAGTAGGAGGTGGTATTAAAACCGTCAAATCAGCTAAAGAAATTTCAAACTCTGGTGCAGATTTCATCGTACTTAGTAGCTTACTTGAGCAGTCATTAGATATGAGTTATTTAAAAGAAGTTTGTGATTCTATCCATGAATATTAAAAGATTAAAGAGTTTGCCAAACACAAACTTTTATAATACTATTAAAAGTTATTTAATCTATTTACAATTTGAAAGAAGGTTATCCAAAAACACTATAGTAGGATACTCTTATGATTTATTAAAATATTCAGATTATTTAACCTTAAAATATGATATAAAATTATCTGGCAATATAAAATTAGTTCAAATTAAAGATTTTATTAAATTTATTAATTCTAAAAATAATTTAAATACTAAATCATTAGCTCGTTTAATATCTTCAATAAAAAGCTACCATCAATATTTAGTAAATGAAGAAATAGTAAAAGAAAATCCATCTGAAAAAATTAATACTCCAAAATTATCAAAAACTTACCCTGAAATATTAACTGTAAATGAAATAAAAAAAATTTTTAATTCTATTGATTATTCAAAGAAATTTGTTTTGAGAGATTTGGCTATAATTAAATTACTATATAGTTCAGGTTTGAGAGTATCAGAATTAATAGAAATGAAATTAACAGATATTCGATGGGAAGAAAATTTTATCATCGTTACAGGCAAAGGATCGAAGGAAAGATATGTACCTATTAATAACTCAGCATTAATTTCAATTAATAATTACTTAAAGAACTTAAGACCATCTTTAGCATCTAAAAAAACAAGTAAAGGATACCTATTTTTAAATTATCGAGGAAATAAATTAACAAGAATGAGTATTTGGAATATAGTTCAGATATTAGCAAAAGAATCAAATATTAATAAGAAAATTAGCCCACATACATTTCGTCATAGTTTTGCTACGCATTTAGTGCAAGGTGGAGCAGATTTAAGAGCATTACAGGAAATGCTAGGGCATACCGATATTATTACTACTCAAATTTATTCACATTTAGATAAAACTACACTTAAAGAACAACATAAGGTTAATCACCCAAGAGGATGATTTTTAATGGATTAAATTTAGAGCAATTAATATTGCTAATTCCACCTTTGTTATTCGCGCTTTGCTTTCATGAATTTTCCCATGCATACATGGCATATAGGCTGGGAGATAGTACCGCGGCAAGAATGGGAAGATTAACTTTAAACCCATTAGCTCATTTGGATCCTTTTGGTTCATTGATGATTGTTTTTGTAGGTTTTGGCTGGGCAAAGCCTGTTCCTGTTGATCCAAGGTTTTTTAAAAATCCTAGAACTGGAATGATGAAGGTGGCTTTTGCAGGTCCAGCTTCAAATTTGTTGTTAGCTGCTATAGGCGGTATATTATTAAGATTTTTTGGCTCTCAAATGTCTGAAATAATATTTAAAGTATTTTTAAATTTTACAATCATTAACTTAGCCTTATGTTTTTTTAATTTAATTCCAGTTCACCCGCTTGATGGATCCCAAATTTTTTCAGGATTATTTATAAGAAAAAATCCCCAATTAGTATACAATTTACAGAAATATGGGCCAAACATATTGTTTGGATTAATACTTTTTANCATACTTACAAATATATCAATTATATGGTATATAATAGGCCCATTCGTAAGGCTCTGTCTTTCAATTTTTACTGGATTTTGATATTAATAAAATAAAGCAATTGATTAATCCTTCATGGAGAAAATCTAGCAGTTCATTTAAATTATTAAAAAATATATTAATCATAATTTTACTGATAATATATTATTATTATTTAAACAATAATTTTAAAGGATAATATGAAATTAATTGAATGTGTACCAAATTTTAGTGAAGGTTGCGACCTTAGCATAATTAATCAAATTACAGATGAAATAAAATCTGTAGATGGGGTTCGTTTACTTGATGTCGATCCTGGTGCTGATACAAATAGAACTGTAGTTACATTTGTGGGTGAACCACAAAGAGTTATAGACGCTGCTTATTTAGCAATAAAAAAAGCACAGATATTAATTGATATGAGAAAACATATTGGAGCACATGCTCGGATGGGTTCAACGGATGTATGCCCGCTCGTTCCAGTAAGTGGTGTCACAATGGAAGAGACAATAATTTGGGCAAAAAAATTAGCTAAAAGGGTAGGTGATGAATTAGATATACCAATATTTTTATATGAAAAATCTGCAAAAATTAAAAATCGCTGTAATTTAGCAAATATTCGTTCAGGTGAATTTGAAGGAATGTCAGAAAAAATTAAACTATCCCAATGGAAACCTGATTATGGTCCATCGATACAACATGAAACCGCAGGTACAACAGCTATTGGAGCGAGACAATTCTTAATAGCATATAATATTAATCTAAATACTATGGATAAAAAAATAGCCACAGATATAGCATTAGATATCAGAGAAAAAGGTCGTTTCAAAAGAGATATCAATGGTAAGGTTATTCGTGGAGATGATGGTAATATTATAAGAATTCCTGGTAAGCTAGAATCTTGCAAGGCTGTTGGTTGGTATATAGATGAATATAAACAAGCCCAGATATCTATGAATCTTGTTGATTATACTATAACACCGCCTCATATAGCTTTTGAGGAATGTAGAAAACAAGCAAGAAATAGAGGAATAAGAGTTACAGGTAGTGAAATTGTTGGTCTAATACCTCTTAAATCTATACTTGAAATTGGTAATTTTTACCTCAATAAACAAAAAAGATCACAAGGAATTCCAACAAATGAAATCATAAATATTGCAGTCAAGTCTTTGGGACTAAATGAAATTTCTCAATTCAACCCTAAAGAAAAAATTATTGAGTATCGAATAAAAGAAGAATATGGATTACTTTCATCTAAAACAATTTATGAATTTGCAAATGAGACTTCCATCGATAGTCCTGCTCCTGGTGGTGGAAGTGTTTCTGCTCTTATTGGTTCAATGGGTGCTGCATTATCTGCAATGGTGGCTAACTTATCAATTGGTAAAAAAGGATTTGAAGATAAATATGATTCTATGAATCACCTCGCTGTAGAATCTCAATTTTTGAAAAATAATCTTTTACTACTAATTGATAAAGATACAAATGCATTTAATGACCTAATGACTGCATTTAGATTGCCTAAGAATACAGAGCTTCAAAATAAAAATAGATATATTGCCATACAAGAAGCTACTAAAAATGCAACAATGATTCCATTTGAAATACTTAAAAACTGTATTGAAGGATTAGAATTAGCCTTGATAGCAGCAGATGAGGGTAATCCCAATTCTATCTCAGATGCAGGTGTTGCTGGAGAGTCTCTTATGGCTGCTGCAAGAGGTTCACTTTTAAATGTTAAGATAAATCTGAAGGATATTGACGATGAATCATTTAAAAAAGATTTAATAAATAGTTGTAATCTTTTAATTGATAAAGGTGAAAATTTTCTTTTAAATATTAGAAATACAGTAAATCATTTAATTAACTGAGGGCTAAAATTATTTCTTCGACTAAAATATCTTCCAAAATACAATTATTACCTCCTAATCTAGTTGATCAAATTGCAGCAGGAGAGGTTGTTGAGAGACCAGCATCTGTCGTAAAAGAATTGATTGAAAATTCAATCGATTCTGGCGCAAAAAATATAGGTATCTATATTGAAAATGGTGGACATAAATTAATCCAAATTGATGATGATGGATGTGGTATGAATTCCAGAGAACTTGAAATGTCTTTTAAGCGTCACGCAACAAGTAAGATAAAATCAATTGATGATTTATTAAAAGTAGTTTCAATGGGTTTTAGAGGTGAAGCATTGCCAAGCATAGCCTCAATTAGCGAAGTCTTTATCCGTACTGCTAGTAATGATCTCCAAGGCAATGAAAGTAAAATATCAGGAGGAGAACTTCTATATAATAGACCTGCTGCTCGGTCAAAAGGAACTACATTTCAAGTAAGAGATATATTTTATAATGTGCCTGCAAGAAAAAAATTCCTTAAAAACAAAGATGTAGAAGCAAGATATATTTATAGAATAGTAAAAAAATATATGCTTGGATATCCTGATATTAATTTTAAATATTATCAAAATGGGGTAGAAAAACTCATAACTGAGTCATCTAATCTTGAAAATCGCATTATATCTGTTATGGGTAAATCATATAAAAATAATATTTTACCGGTTAAATATGAAAAAGGAAGATATAAGGTTACAGGATATATTGGTAATTTAAATCTTATCAAAAAAAGAAGAGGGGAACAATTTATTTTTCTTAATGGTCGATCTATTCAAGACAGACTATTAAATTCTGCAATTATGAGTTCATATAAAACAGTCCTTACTAGGGGTGAATTTCCATTCTTTTTAATTAATATTACAATGCCTACTGATGGAATAGATGTAAATGTTCATCCAGCAAAATTAGAAGTTAGATTTGAAGATGAGTGGAGAGTATATCATGTATTAAAAGCAGCAATTAATATTTCTATGAATGACATTCTTAATGTTATTCCTGACCTACAATTTTCAGATAATTTTACCAATTATGCTGGTAGAACTAAAAATTTTACAGAATCTAAACCTTTTTTACCAAAGCTAAATAGAGGATTTATTCCAGAAGAAACTCCACCTCATCAAAAAGCTGAAAATAATTATGACTTAACTCCTGGTACTCAGCAAAATTTTATTGAAAGAATGAATCAATTTTCAAATCAACAAGAAAAAGAGCTCCCTATGGTTGGTGAGACATTTTGGCAAATTCATAATAAATATATTCTCACAGAAATTAAGGGTGGTTTAATAATTATAGATCAACATGTAGCTCATGAAAGAGTCTTATTTGAAAGAGCTGTAGAAGCAATGTCAGGTGGAGGATTTCACTCACAAGCACTTTTATTTCCGGTTACAATTAAATTTCAATTAGAAGAATATGCTCAATTTCCTGAAATTGTACCTTATCTTGAAAAAATTGGATTTCAAATGAGGGAATTTGGTGAAAATTCAATCATAATCGAAGGAGTGCCACCCGATATATCTCAAGGTATTGAAGAAAAAGTAATTAGAGAGGTTCTTGAATTTTTTTGTGAACATAAGTTTGTAAAATCAGAAGTAATGGACCTAATAGCAGCAACTTATTCATGCAAAGCAGCTATAAAAGCTGGCGATCCATTAAATAGCCAAGAAATGAAGGT
Organism: Fidelibacterota bacterium; assembly: GCA_002689995.1. Lineage (GTDB taxonomy): Bacteria > Fidelibacterota > Marinisomatia > SCGC-AAA003-L08. Next base: position 61,655 of record NZIV01000033.1, on the reverse strand, counting down.
TTTAGTAGATCAGTTATTTCATACAAAGCATCCATACTATTGTCCGCATGGCAGACCTATTATAGTTAATTTAGCAATAGAAGAACTTGATAGACGTTTTGAGAGAATGTGGTAAAANTTTCAGAAGTCATATCTAAAATTGGTAATAAAATTCCAATTATTACGGGTCCAACAGGTATTGGGAAAACATCATTCTCCATCAAATTAGCAAGGAAAATAAAAGGTGAAATAATTTCTATCGATTCGAGGCAAATTTATAAAAATTTTATCATTGGAACAGCGCAACCTTCAAACTATGAACAAACACAGGCAAAACATTATCTAATTAATTATCTTGAACATAGTAAAATTATCTCTGCAGGGAATTACATACAATTAGTAAAAGAAAAAATTGTAAAAATTAAAAAAAGTGGTAAAGTTCCAATAATAGTAGGTGGATCTATGCTTTATGTTAATTCACTATGTTTTGGTATTATTAACAAAGCAGATAGTAATCCAACAAATAGAAAAAAATATTTTGATTATATTAAATCAGGGAACAAAGACTTTTTATTTAATAAATTAAAATTAATAGATCCTAAATATGCAAAAAAGGTAAGCTATAATGATCATAAAAAACTAGTTAGAGCTCTAGAAATTTTTGATTTGACTGGCAAATCTCCAACTGAGGTATTCCATGAACAGACAAAAATAGATAAAAATAATAGAGATAAATTTTTTATTATAGAAATAATTACTGATCGAAAAAAACTACGAAAAGATATACATAAAAGAACCGTTAAAATGATTGAAAATGGATGGATTGATGAAGTTAAAGCATTAATTTCTGCTGGTATTAATAAAAATTCTCACCCTATGCAAAGTCTTGGTTATAGGCATATTATATCCTATTTAAATAAAGAAATTAAATTTGATGAACTATTAGAACAAATATCCACTAAAACGTGGCAATATGCAAAAAAACAATTAACATGGTTAAAGAAAATGGATATAAACTTACAAATTTCACTAGATGATATAAACTAATGTCTTTAATAGATGAACATATCAAAATTGGAAATTGGCTTTTCAGGAATAGAAGCTATTTACCTATTTTTGGTTTAATCTTATATTTCATTGGTTTATATCAAGTAAAAGATTCTTATCTCTTTCAAGATAAATACTGGCTAATATTCTGCTTTACTACTTCTTTCTTTGGACAAATAATTCGAATACTTACAATTGCAAATGTACCAATAGGAACATCAGGGAGAAACACAAAAAAACAACGAGCATCATCAATAAATGTTTTAGGAATATATAGTATTGTCAGACATCCACTCTATTTAGGGAATTATTTTATGTGGCTTGGTATATTTATGCTTATTCCAATAATTTGGTTACAAATTATATTTACTTTACTTTATTGGATATATTATGAGCGTATTATGATAGCAGAAGAAAATTATTTACAAAATAAATTTGGTGAAGATTATTTTAGTTGGTCAAAGAATGTACCAGCATTCATTCCATCGTTTAAGAATTACAAAAAAAATTCTTCAAAATATAGCATTAAAAATATAATAAGAAGAGAATATACTTCATTTTCTGCAATGATTATATTGTTTATGATATTAAAACAATTAAACAATGGGTTAATATTGGGTGATTGGCAAATAAATTCTTATAGTAAATGGGTTCTAATTTTAACTATTAGTATCTATATTATGATAAGATACTTAAAAACTTATACTAAACTATTTAAATAATATTTATTTTTCTTCACTAATAAATTTCTCAAAGTCCATCATTATTAAATCAACTTCCTCATGACTTTTAGACCGCAGAAACTTTGTTCTCCAATTTACTGCATTACTAAATCCTTTTATGTACCAACTAAAATGTTTTTTTGTCAAATTTAAAGCAAGTTGAGGATTTTTATTTTTTCTTAATAATTCTAAATGATATTTACAAATATTTAATCTGTCCTGTGTTGTTATATCTGTTTGATTTATTCCATTAATTCTATTTTGAATCTGTTTAAAAATCCATGGATTACCAAGGCAGCCTCTAGCTACCATAACTGCATCACATTCTGTTTCTTCAAACATTCGAATTGCATCATCGGCATTAGATATATCGCCATTACCAATAATTGGAATCGAAACAGCTTCCTTCATTTCTTTAATATATAACCAGTTAGCTTTACCTTTAAATGCTTGTTTAGTTGTTCTTGGATGCAATGTAATTGCACTAACTCCTAATTTTTCTAATCTTATAGCTGCCTCAGTAGAAACAATCTTGGAAGAATCATAACCAATTCTCATTTTTACGGTAACAGGGATATTTCTTGGCACCTGTTCTATCACTGCAGAAGTAATATCATCCATTAAGCATAAGTCTTTTAGTGCACCAGATCCAGCACCCCTATTTACAACTTTTGGTACTGGACATCCGTAATTAATATCTAGTATATCTGGATTAAATTTTTTACATACAATTTTAGCTGCTTTAGATACAACATCAGGAGTATTGCCAAATATTTGTACACCGATAGGTCTTTCGATTTCTTTAAATTTTATCATATCTAAAGTTTTAATAGACTCTCTTATAATACCATCCGAACTGACAAATTCTGTATATACAACACCTGCACCCATATTTCTACAAATAACTCTGAATGGATGATCTGTAACACCAGCCATTGGTGCTAAAAAAATTGGATTAGTAAGTTTTACATTACCGATTAATAATTCTTTTTTCATATTTTATACATATTCCATTAGCGTAAAATTACTAAAATCAAACAAAAAATATATTGCTAATTCTAATTAATAAATAATTTAATTTAAATGATATAAAAAGGATAAAATTTGATACCCCATGAAACGTTAGATATATTTGGTAAATATTGGTGGATAGGAAATTTAAGCTCAATTTTATTTATAATAGTTTCGATTTATATAGGTAAGATATTAAATTNGAAAAACTCTATTTTATTTGGTAAGCTACTTGGTTTATCATCATTGATTAGATGGTTTTTTGTTCAAATATATTCTCTTTATAATGGAACATGGGTCATTGAATCAAACCTTCCACTACAGATGTGTTCTTTTTCATCTTTAATTTGTGGAATTGTTATGTTCTATCCTAATAAAAGGTTTTATGAATTTATATATTATGTTGGCATACCAAGTGCATTCCACGCATTCATCACACCAGAATTTACATTAGGAACTGAAGGATATTTTTTTTATGATTATTATTTAAACCATAGTCTTATAGCTTTAATTCCTTTATATTTAACTTTTGTATTAAGATTTAAACCAAGAAAATTATCATGGCTTACAACATTAGGATATAGTCAAATTTTAATTATTATAGCTGCATTTTCTAATTGGATTTTAAATGCTAATTATATGTATTTATCAAAAAAACCAATTGTAAATAACCCATTTATCATGGGTGAGTGGCCTTGGTATATAATTGGTTTACAATTTGCAGGACTAATTCATTTTATAATTTTATATATTCCGTTTTTCATAAAAAATAAAAATAAAAAAAATTAAATTCATGAAAAAAACAATCAATTTAGATTTGCTAAAAGTTATAAATTCCAACTAAATTTATACTTAATTTAACTGGATAAATTTTACGATAATGATTAGAATCCTAATCTTTTCACAAGTATTTTTACTATTAATATTCTCGCAAGCTCAAGACTCAGATATATCTATGTCTGGAGGTCTCGGCTCTATAACTATTGATGGTGAAATTTATAATCAAGTGTCTATGAGGCCTGAGATTCCAATAGGAAAACTTTCAATTGGATTAGACTTTTATTTGAATATTAATTCTAAAGGTGAAATTCATTTAATAGATTATAATTTCTCTAATACAAAAAATACCTCAAGAACTATAGTTGATAAAATTAGATTCATTAAATATGGTAATAAAACAGATCCATTTTATTTTAGTTTTGGAAACATAGATAATTTAGTAGTTGGAAATGGAATTCTTATAAATGGATATAGTAATTCATTAAGATACCCTTCGACTAGAAAATTAGGATTCAATGTTGGGTCTGATTTTGGTAAATTAGGTTTTGAATTTTTTATCAGTGACATCAAATATGAGCCAGGATTGATTGGTGGTAGATTAAATTATAAAATAATTCCAAAATTAGATTTTGGCTTTACAGTAGTTTCAGATATAAATCAATATTCAGGTTTAGAAAACAGGGACAATGATGATTATCCCGATGTATATGACCACTATCCAGATAACCCNAAAAAATGGGATGAAGCTCAAGAGTTACGAAATGATTGGTTTGAAGTTTATGAAAAGTATATTAATCCAATAACTACTTTTGATGAATGGTTTTTAGAGCTACCTTTAAACCATAATACCTTCAAACCTGAAACTTCAAAGATTAATAGTATTACAGGATTAAGTACAGATTTAAACTATTCAGTTAACAGTAAATTAATATTTTACTCTCAAATAGCTACGTTATTTTTTGGTGAAGGCGATGTAATTTCTAAAAGTGATAGTTCATTAATTTCAAATAGTTTTGGAGTTGTACCAATAGGTATTTCTTATGATTTTGGATCATTTAAATTTTTAGCAGAATACCGTTATAATAGTCGATATTTCCTTTTTAATTTTTGGGACAAATCTTATGAACTAAATAGAGCTGTAGCATCACTTGAGGGAAATGAGAATGAAATTCTAACAAAAGAAAATTCATTGAGAAACTATGGGAAAATGAAAGGCATCTACATACAACTCACGGGAAATATTTTAAATTTATTTAATTTAACTACATCATTTAATGCTATGAATGGAGAAGTCTTCTCAGGTTTTCATGGGTTTGGGACTAAGAAAAATAATTCATTTTCCTCAGTTCTATCTTTAAATAAAAATATAATACCAAAATTAAAAAGAGCTGAAGCATATTACCACCAAAATAATGTTCCAAATCCTTTAAATTTTGAATTTACAAGCTCATCAATATACGGGTATATAATTGGATTTAAATTATCTGAAAATATGATTTTACAATATAAATCAACAACTTCATTCGTTATGTCTTCTAATGGCAAATACAAACCATTAAATACAATTTTAGTAGAAACACAATTTGCATTTTAAATATGATTAAAGCTNATAAAGTCCGTCAACAATTCATAGAGTTTTTTGAATCTAAAAATCATCAATTTGTCAAGAGCTCTCCTGTTTTTCCAATTGATGATCCTACATTACTTTTTACTAATGCTGGAATGAATCAATTTAAAGCAATATTTTTAAATCAAGAAAAACCAAAATTTTCTAGAGTGGTCAATACACAAAAATGTATTAGAGCTAGTGGTAAACATAATGATTTAGAAGAAGTGGGCGTTGACAACTATCATCATACATTCTTTGAAATGCTTGGTAATTGGTCTTTTGGAGATTTTTATAAAAAAGATGCTATTAGGTGGTCATGGGAATTACTAACAGAAATTTGGAAGTTAGATAAATCAAAATTATGGGTAACAATATATAGTGAAGACCATGAAACAGGAAATATATGGAAAGAAGTGACAGATATTAATCCAAAGCGTGTATTGAAATTTGGAAAAAAAGATAATTTTTGGGAAATGGGAGATACAGGACCATGTGGACCTTGTACCGAAATACACTACTACACAGGTAATGATTCTGACAATCAAAATCCTGATGGAGTTAATGATTTACCGGAATATCGAGAAATATGGAATTTAGTCTTCATTCAATATAATAGAAAACTTGACGGATCATTACAAGACTTACCTTCAAAACATGTAGATACCGGTGCTGGGCTTGAAAGAATTACTGCAATTCTAAATGGTTATGAATCTAATTATGATACAGATTTATTTCAAACCATCATTAAAAAGGTAGTTGAACTTAGTAATAAGCAGTATTCTTTTCAAAATGGAGTTCCTCATAGAGTTATATCTGATCATTTACGAATGATTAGTTTCTCAATTGCAGATGGAATAATGCCTAGCAACGAAGGCCGAGGGTATGTTGTCAGAAGAATACTAAGAAGAGCATTAAGATTTGGAAGAATTCTAGGACTAGAAGAACCCTTTCTTCATAAGCTAGTAGACACTTTAAATCACCAGATGAAGAGCTCATTTCCTGAGATAAATGAGAAGTTAGAACATGTAAAAAAAGTAATTTTATCTGAAGAAAAATCTTTTAATAAAACATTAGACAAGGGTTTAGAAATTTTTGAAAATATTTGCTCATCACTAGATGGAAACCGTGTTATAGATGGTCATAATGCATTTAAATTATACGATACTTATGGTTTCCCGCTAGATTTAACAGAGCTTCTTGCCAGAGAAAGAAATATTTCTGTAGATACAGATACATTTAATGAGTATATGGAAAAACAAAGGAAGCGTGCAAGAGATGCTGCAAAATTCAATATCAACGTCAATGAAAAAGAGTGGACATCTATTTCTGATAATTATAATGGTAAATTTATAGGTTATAATGATGAATCCATAGATTCTCAAATTACAAAATATAGAAAGTCTAAAAATCAACTAGAAATAGTATTGGATAATACTCCTTTCTATGCTGAATCTGGTGGACAAGTAGGAGATAGAGGTGAAATATCAAATAAGGATTTTAATTTTGTCGTAGAAGATACGCGAAAAGTAGGAGACGATATAATACATTTCGGGAGATTAAAAAAAGGTTCACTAAAAAGGAATTTTCATGTTACTGCTAAAATTGATAGTAATTTAAGACATAACACAAAATTAAACCATACAGCTACACACCTACTTCATAAAGCACTAAAATCTAATTTAGGAGAACATGTTCAACAGGCAGGTTCTTTAGTTTCTCCAGATAAACTAAGATTTGATTTAACTCATTTTGAACAAATTTCTCAAGATTTAATTGAAAAAATTGAACTTGATGTTAATAAACAAATATTAAAAAATAAAAAATTGATTGTAAAAGAAACTTCATTTGATAAAGCAAAAGAGAGTGGTGCTGAAGCTTTATTTGGTGAGAAGTATGGAAATACTGTAAGAGTTGTTGATATTCCTGGTTACTCTAAAGAATTATGTGGTGGTACTCATGTTGATTCAACAGGAGATATTGGTTTATTTAAAATTACTTCAGAATCTTCACTTGCATCTGGAGTAAGAAGAATAGAGGCTTTAACAGGACTAAAAGCATATTCAATGGTATTATCAAACGAAAGAAAAATACTAAAAGTCTCACAAATTTTAAATATATCAAATGATTTAATAATTGAAAGTATTCAACAATTAAAAAATAAAAATAAAGAATTAGAAAAGTTAATATCTAAAAGTAATAAACAAAATCAATTAGAAATAATTGATACATTAATGAGCGATTTTACCAGTGTTAACTCAACTAAGCTATTCTTCTCAAAACTAGATCAAATCGATGATTTAAAGGAGTTTGGAATTCAATTTTATGATAAAAATAATAACAATACGGTAATACTATTAGGATCAGTAATAAATAATAAACCTATGATTTTTTGTGCAGTAAGTCCAGATAATATTAAAAAAGTTCATGCAGGCAAAATAGTTAGAGAGATTGGGAAAATAATAGGAGGTGGTGGTGGTGGAAAGCCTCATATCGCAACAGCTGGGGGAAAAGATATTACAAAATTAGATGATGCTCTTCAATTCGGAAAAAATAAAATTATGGAGTTATTAAAATGAAATTAATAGATACACCAATAATTTTCACTAAATCAAAACAGAATGTTCAAGGAGCTGAAATACCTAGGACTAAAATACCAAAATTAAATCCAAATGAAATTATTAACAAAAATTTATTAAGAGAAGATTATGCTAAATTGCCTGAATTAACTGAACCTGAAATAGTTCGACATTTTATTAACTTATCGATTAAAAATCATCATGTAGATAGAGATATATATCCTTTAGGCTCTTGTACTATGAAATATAATCCTAAAATTAATGATAAGCTTGCAAGTCATGAAAAGATTACTAGTATACATCCTGACGAAAATGAAAAACATATTCAAGGAGCATTAAAAATACTATATGAATTAGAAAGATACCTGTCATTAATGACAGGTATGAATCGTTTTACGCTTCAACCTAGTGCAGGATCTCAGGGTGAATTTGCTGGCTTATTGGTGATGCAAAAATACCATAAAAACAAGGGCAATAATAAGAAATATGTAATTATTCCTGAAACAGCTCATGGAACAAATCCTGCTAGTGTCATTTTGGTTGGGTACAAACCTCTCAAGGTAAAATCAAATGAAAAAGGTCGTGTTGATATAGATCATTTAAAATCATTAATGAATAATGAAATAGCGGGTATGATGTTAACACAACCTAATACTCTTGGATTATTTGAAGACCAAATAGAAGAAATCAATGAAATAATTCATTCTGAGGATGGATTAATGTACATGGATGGAGCAAATTTAAATGCTTTAATAGGAATAACAAAACCTGTAGATATGGGTTTTGATATAGTACATATTAATCTTCATAAAACATTTTCTACACCTCATGGTGGTGGTGGTCCTGGAGCAGGTCCTATAGGCGTTGTCAAAAAACTTACACCATATCTCCCAATTCCTATGATAAATAAGACAAACGAAAATTATTTTGAATGGGATTATAATTATCCTAAATCTATAGGACAATTACATACATATTATGGTAATTATGGTATTTTAGTTAGGGCTTGGTGTTATATTCGAACACTTGGTGAAAACGGTGTTAAACAAATGACAAGACAGGCCATCATTAATGCAAATTACCTTAAGAAAAAAATAGAAAAAGTTTATGAAATACCTTTTTCTAATGGTACTATGCATGAATTTGTTGCATCATGTAAAAACCAAAAGATTAGAGGTATTAAGGTACTAGATATTGCAAAAAGTTTATTGGATTACGGTTTTCATGCACCAACAATTTATTTTCCAATAAATATTCCAGAAGCATTAATGATGGAACCTACAGAATCTGAAACGAAGGAAACTCTTGATAAATTTGCAGATGCACTAATAGAAATAGATCAAAAGATAACTGAATCTCCAGAGCAATTATTAAATGCACCAATAAAAACTCCTGTTAAAAGGTTAAATGAAACTAAAGCTAATAGAGAACTTAATTTGAGATTTAATTATGAAATATAGGTTAGATAATAATCAATATTTTGTTAGCCTTGATCCTGGTGATGAAATAAATAAATCATTCGAAAATTTAGCAAAAATAGAAAACATAAAGTCAGCTTGGATTAATGGAATAGGTGCTTTAACTAATATGGAAATGGGGTACTATGATATTGAATCAAAATCCTATATTCGTAAAAAATATACAGAAGACTATGAACTCACAAGCTTAAATGGTAATATTACAATAAAAGATGGCGAAGTATATTCTCATACACATATTACGTTTAGTGATAAAAATTTCAATGTATTTGGAGGACACTTATTTAATGGAATAATTTCTGCTGCAGGTGAGTTTATTGTTACTGCTGGATTTAATTCACTTCTTAGAAAATATAATAATAAGATTGGTTTAGCTTTATGGTGTATTGAAGAATGAGAAAAATAATTAAAACTAATGAATCACCTAAAGCTATTGGCTCATATTCTCAAGGGATAATTCATAATGGACTTGTTTTTACTTCTGGTCAAATTTGTATAAACCCAAAAACAGGAAAATTAGTTAATGATTCTTTTAAAGATGAAGTTAGGCAAGTTTTAGAAAACTTAAAAGGTGTGGTTACACATGGTGGTAGTAACTTAGAAAAAATAGCAAAATTAACAGTTTTTATTACTGATTTATCCTTATTTTCCGAACTTAATGATGTTTTTAATGAATATTTTCGAGAAAATCCACCAGCAAGATCTACTATTGAGGTATCTGCATTACCTATGGATGTTCGAGTTGAAATTGAAGCTATTGGTATAATTTGATATATAAAATCTATTTAGTTATTTTTTTAAACATTATTCTAACTCAAGAAACATTTATCGATTCAACTCAAATAAAAAATCCATCTATATCTTGGAAATTATCACTGATACCTGGTTTAGGTCAGTTGTATAATAATAATTATTATAAAACATTTGTTATAAATAGCTTAATATCTGCATCATATTTAGAATTAAAAAATAAAGATAGTATTAACAAAAGGAATACAATGGCTTGGTGGTTATTTGGCATATATATACTTAGTATTCTTGATGCATATGTTGATTCTCACTTAACATCATTTCCAATAAAGAAAGAAAAATAAAATCTAATATGTGTGGAATAGTAGGTATATCATCAAAAGCATCTACAGCATCATTATCATTATATAATGCTCTCACCGTTTTACAACACAGAGGTCAAGATGCCGCAGGTATGGCTCTTGTCAATAAAAAAGGATTTCTATCAATTCATAAATCTAACGGTTTAGTTAGAGATGTCTTTACTCAAGAAGAAATGTTAAGGTTAAAAGGTAATACAGGTATAGGTCATGTAAGATATCCTACATCAGGTACTTCAAGTAAATATGAAGCACAACCATTTTATGTTAATTCGCCTTATGGTATTGTCTTAGTTCATAATGGTAATTTAATTAATTCTATTGAATTAAAAGATGAATTGATTGAAAAAGATAAGAGACATATCAATACAAAATCAGATTCCGAGGTATTAATTAACATATTTGCGAATTCATTAGATAACAATAATTCAAAAAAATTAACAGAGGAAAACATATTTAATGCGGTAAGTAAACTTCACAAAAGAGTTGAAGGTGCTTATTCTGTAATACTTATAATATTAGGTTACGGCCTAATAGCTTTTAGAGATCCTCACGGAATAAGACCTTTAGTATATGGAAAGAAAAGAAATAGTAATAGCCAAATGTTTGCATCAGAGTCAGTAGCACTTGAGTGTCTTGGTTATAGTAAAATAAGAGATGTTAAGCCAGGAGAAACTTTAATCATTAAAGATAATGGCGATACTCATAGTAGTATTTATAAAACAAAAAAATTATTTTCGCCATGTATTTTTGAATACGTATATCTTGCTAGACCAGATAGTACAATTGGAGGTGTTAATGTTTATGAAAGCAGGATATCAATGGGTAAGTATCTTGCAAATAAAATAAAAAATAGTCTTACTAAAAATGAGCTTGACTCAATAGATGTAGTTATTCCTATTCCAACTACTAGCAGAACCAGTGCATTGCCTATAAGTATTGAATTAAATAAAGATTATAGAGAAGGATTTATTAAAAATAGATATATAGGTAGAACATTTATAATGCCTGGCCAAAAAATCCGTAAGAAATCTATTAAGCAAAAGTTAAATACAATAAATATCGAATTTAAAAATAAAAATATTTTACTAGTTGACGACTCAATAGTAAGAGGTAATACTAGTAAAAGTATTGTTAGGATGGCTAGAAATGCAGGAGCAAAAAAAGTATTTTTTGCAAGTGCAGCACCACCAATAAGATATCAAAATGTATATGGAATAGATATGCCATATGTTAAGGAACTAATTGCACATAATAGAAGTATAGATGAAATTGCAAAATTAATCGGTGTTGATAAATTAATATATCAAAATCTAGAAGACTTAATTAAATCAGTTAATGAACATAATAAAAAATTAATAAATTTTGATTCATCTTGCTTTGATGGTAAGTATATTACACCGGGTGTAAATAAATATTATTTAAAAAACTTAAATAAAAATAGATAAGATTATTTTAAATAAAAAATTATATTATAATGATTAAAAAATTTTTCAGAGATAATCCAGTTCATAAAAAAATAGTTCCATTTTTAGACTACTTTTTTTTACTACGTCCTACATACTTTTTCAATGTTTGGATAGCTTTTTTAAGTGGAATGTATGTTGTACAACTATCATATTCTCGAGAAGAAATATGGGGAGTTGATATATCTTTAAACTCCCTTTTTTTAATATTAGGGCTAACAATTTTTTCGTCTGGGTGTTTTATAAATTGGCAGCTGAAATCGAATTTAAAATTTAGACTACAAAATAAAATTTCTTTATTTGATAGTAAAATTTCTATCGCGTCGGGAAAAATATTACAAACTATTTGTATAGCTTTAGGGACTACTATTGTTATCATCACTGATTTTACACTCACGCCAATATTATTTTTACTAATATTCTTTACAACCTCAATATTAAGTAGTAATGATGGAGAAAATCAGTTGAAAGAATTGATGATTTTTTCTATTTTATTATTTTTATCAGGAATTGTTCATAATTTCTTTATTTTAGCAGAAGTATTTCAATTCCAATCGATTAAAAATATGATTCCATTTTTATTTTTAATTATCATAATATCATCTACACACCAAATATCGAAGGATAAAAAATATCAAAAATATTTATTTCAACATATTATTTTAACATTTCTTTGTATAGTTACTATATTTTTAGGCTTATTAAATAATGATCCCATTAGCGCTACAGCGTCAATTACTATAGTGCCATTTATTTTTATGTTAATTATTAGAAATAATGAAATTGATCAACTAAGAGCAGTTAGGTATTCAATATTAATCATGTGTTTATTTATACTTAGCACTTATCCTCAATTTATATGGTATTCTGTTTTTATATATTTTATTAGTAAGTATTACTATTGGCACCGTTTTAATTTTCACTATCCAAAATTAGTCATTGAAAATGATCGCAATTTTACCAAATAAATGTGACTTTTGTGGTGCATGTGTCGCTGTGTGTCCTGTTGATTGTATCGACTTAAACGAGGCAGATATTTCTATTAGAGACGATATCTGTATTGATTGTGATTTATGTGCTTTTATATGTCCTATTGAAGTATTGGAATCTGTAAATGAAAAGTAATTATGACTTAATAGTAGTAGGTGGTGGGCCATCTGGTTCAATGGCCGCTAAATTAGCAGCTGAAGGTGGTGTAAGCGTATGTATACTTGAAAAAGATAGAGATATAGGATATCCCGTAAGATGCGGAGAGGCAATCGGTGATTCAGGTTTGAGAAAATTTGTAGAACCTAGAGATAATTGGTTTTCAGCATACCTAACAAGTTTTAAAATGACCTCACCAAATGGAACTAGTATCTCTGCTGATTTTACAAATGATAAGGGTTATATATTAAATAGAAGAGTTTTTGATTATGATTTATCCAGAATGGCAGCTGATAAAGGCGTAGAAATTTATACTAGAGCATATGTAAATGGTCTAATAATTGAGGATGGATTTGTAAAAGGTGTTCGTGTTCAATATCTTGGAGAACAAAAAATAATTAAATCAAAATTAGTTATTGGCGCAGATGGTGTTGAGTCAAGAGTAGGTAGGATGGCTGGTATAAAAACTCAAATTAAAATGAAAGATATGGAGTCAGGTCTACAATATACTTTAGGTAATGTAAATGTGAAACAAAATAGAATGGACTTCTTTGTTGGAAGAAATTATGCTCCTGGTGGTTATTTATGGATATTCCCTAAAGGAGATGGTTTAGCTAATGTCGGTATAGGTATAAGCGGTATTTATAGTAGAAAAAAGTCTGCACGAAAATATCTTGATGAATTTGTAGATAATCATTTCCCGGATGCTGCAAAATTAACTACCGTTTGCGGTGGAATTCCAACTGATAAGCCATTAAAAAATCCAGTTAAGTCTGGTTTACTTTTAGTAGGAGATGCAGCACATCATGTTAATCCGGTTACAGGCGGTGGTATTTCATCTGGAATGACAGCAGGTTGGATAGGAGGACAAGTAGCTGCAGATTTAATTCGTAAGAATACTCTTGATGAAAAATCATTACAGGCCTATTCTAATTGGGTATACAAGGAATTTGGGAAAAAATATTCTCGTGTTTACAATATTAAAAATGCTATAAGTCAGTTAAAAGATACTGATTTTGATAATATTGCCTCAATAATAAAAAAAGTACCAAAAGAAAAAAGAACGTTAAATAAGATTTTTTCTACAGCATTACTAAAAAAACCTACACTTTTACTGGATGTAATTAAAGTTTTCGCTGGAATTTAATTTGAATTTAAGCTCTTTATTATTGGCTTTAAATTTAAAAGATTTTGTTGCCTTTGATGTAGAGACTACTGGTTTAAATACAAAAGACGATTCAATTATTGAACTTTCAGCATTCCGTTTTATAGATGGAAAACAGAAAAAGTCATTTACCACGTTAATAAATCCATTAAGACCAATACCTAAATTTATTACAGAGTTAACAGGAATTAAAAATTCAGATGTTAAAAATTCACCTACAATAAAAGATGTTCTTCCTAGCCTATTGATTTTTTTAAATAACTCTCCTATTGTAGGGCAAAACATTGGTTTCGATATAGAATTTTTGAATAATGCATTAATACAATCGAATTTACAACCATATAAAAATTCTAAAGTATATGATACTTCAACTTTGGGTAGATTTTGTTTATTTTTTCATTCAGATTTTTCTTTAAGTGGTATATCAGAATATTATAATATTAATACAGATAATGCTCATAGAGCAGAAGCTGATACTTTAAATACTGGCTTAATTTTTGTCGAACTTATTAGAGAAATAGCTAAAAATGAAATACATATTTTTGAATTATGTAATAAAGTTTTAAATAATGATAGTATTTATAACTTTTATTTATTTAAAAATTTATTAGAATTATCTTTTAAATCAAATTTGGATAATGATTTAGAAAAAAAAGTAAGTAACTGGATACCAACTAATTCAATTATAAAAAATGAAAATAATGAATTTAATATTAATAATTATAAAATTGAGGATATATTATCAGAAAATGGATTTTTTGACAAAAAATGGGAAAATTTTGAGCCTCGCCAAAATCAAATAAACTTTTCAAATGATATTTTATCATCATTTGAAACTAATCAGATTTTATTAGGTGAAGCTGGAACAGGTCTAGGGAAATCCTTTTCATATCTAACAGCATCCGCTATTTATTCACTGANGAATAAAATCCCAATTGTAATATCTACTTATACAAAACACTTACAAGATCAGTTATTTAATAAAGATATACCCAATTTCATAAATATAACTAAATTCCCAATTTCTGCAGTTATTTTAAAAGGACGCCAAAATTATATATGTAAAACTCGTTTAAATCAATTTATTAAATATCGTCTGAATAAATTAAATCCCAAAGAAAAAGAATTATTTCTACCTATAATAGCCTGGGCAGATAAGACAAAGACTGGTGATATTGAAGAATGTCCTGCATTTTCTGTAAATAGATCCTATAATATTTGGCTAAACATACGAAGTGAACCAGGATATTGTACAACAACTCGATGTAAGGAGAATGATGGTTGCTATTATGGTAAAGTTCGAAAGTCAACTACACAAGCAAATTTGATAATAATTAACCATGCTTTATTAAGTATAGAATTAANAAGAGAAAATTCAATATTACCAACAAATTTTTGCTATGTAATTGATGAAGGTCATAATTTTATTAAATCCATTAGAGATCAATTAACTGATAAAATAAATCCAGAATCAATTAAAGATATATTAAATTTTTATAAGTTTGAATCAAGTTTATTTGAAGATTCAATTTTAAATTCAATAAATAAACACGCACCAGAATATATAGAACATGCAAATGAAATTACAATTGAATCAGTAAATATTATTACATTAATTGATTTATTTTTTTATGAATTTTCAAATTTATCAAATAAAAATGGATCCTTATCAAATCTGCATTATGAAAAAAACTTCCTAATAAATAAAAATTCTAAGATATTTCATAATTTAGATAATAACCCTGAAAATATCTTAAGTGAACTAATTTCATTTTCAAAAAAAGTAATCTCTCTGGAGAATAGTTTAAAAAAAAATAATGAATTTCCTCAATCTGTTTTACTTGAATATTCAACTAAGAGCAATGCTTTAGAAAATTTAAAACTAATCTTTACTCGTATTGTACACTTACTAGATGAAGATATTGTTTGGTCTTCATTTAAATCTAAATTTGGTAAATTAAACTGTACTTTAAATACAGCACCTAAAGATTTAGGAATATTCTTAAGAGAATCATTGTTTAATAGAGATAGCGGTGGAGTAATATGTTCAGCGACATTAGCATTAAATTCTTCTTTTAGCTTTATAAAAGAATCTTTAGGTATTTCAAATTCTAATATCTTAGAAAAGCTAAAAACGATAGAGTATTCATCTCCATTTTATTATGAAGATCAAGTAGAATTATGGGCCTATGATTCTTTAGAATTAGTTAATAGTGAAACATTTGTAGAAAAAATTTCAAGTCAAATAAATGAATTAGCAAAAAATTATAGAAACAGAATTTTAGTACTTTGTACATCTTATGATCAAGTAAAAAAAATTAGAGATAATATTAAACCAACTTACAATAAATTAGAAAAGAAGATATTTGCACAAACAATAGGTCATAGCAGAAGGGCAATGATAAGAGGTTATTCTAATACACCAGAGTCAATACTTATCGGAACAATGAGCTTCTGGGAGGGAGTAGACTTTCCTGGTGATTTAGTTGAAATATTAATAATTTTTAAAATACCATTTGATAATCCAACAGATCCTATTTTAATGAATGAAATTGATAATTATAAGAAAAAGGGTATGAATGCATTTATAGAATATCAAATACCAACTGCTACTGTTAAATTTAAACAAGGATTTGGAAGATTAATTCGAAGTCTGAATGATAATGGTATTTGTATTTTGACAGATCCTCGACTACTAAAAGCTCAGTATGGTAAATTAATATTAGATGCATTACCATTAAAAGCCATACCATATAAAGATATAAATGAAATTAAAAGAAATACAAAAATATTTAAATAGAAAGTTGAAATGAATAATTTTTTAATTGAACCAAAGAATTATACCATTAATGATTTTTCAATCTATCTTAAAAATTACCCAAAAGTAGTTCTATCATCTGAATCAATTAAATTAATAAATAAATCTAGAAAAAGTTTAGAAGATGCAGTAAACAATGGTGATACAATTTATGGTGTAAATACTGGTTTTGGTAAATTAAGTGAGATTAAAATACCTGAAAAAAATATAGGAAAATTACAGGAAAACCTAATAGTGTCTCATGCAACAGGAGTTGGTAAGCCCATTAATAATAAAGCTGTTACTTTAATGATTTTAACTAAAATTATAAGTCTTTCAAAAGGCTCTAGTGGAGTTAGAGTCCAAATTATTCAAAGGTTAATTGATTTTCTAAACCATAGATGTTTACCAGTTATACCATCACAGGGATCCGTAGGTGCAAGTGGAGATTTGGCACCGTTAGCACATATGACATTACCAATATTAGGTTATTCAAAATTACATTATAAAAACAAATATGTTGAATCAAAAATAGTTTTAGAAAAACTAAATCTTCAATCCATCGAATTAAGTTTCAAAGAAGGACTTGCATTAATTAATGGAACTCAATTTTCAGTTGCTCATGGATTATTAGCTGCAATACAATCCAAAAATATAATTAAAAATTGTGATATAATCGGAGCTATGTCTGCAGATGCTTTGTTATGTACAGATAAAGCTTTTATGCCTGAAGTTCATCGACTAAAACCACATAAAGGACAGATTAATTCAGCAAATAATATTTTTAATTTACTCAAAGGAAGTCATATTAAAGAATCACATAAGAATTGTAATAAAGTTCAGGATATGTATTGTATTCGCTGTATGCCTCAAGTTCATGGTGCTAGCAGAGAAAATTTAGATTATTTTTTTGATATTTTAGAAAAAGAAGTAAATAGTGTTAGTGATAATCCATTAATTCTTGATAGTGGTGAAATAATATCAGCAGGACACTTTCACGCCCAAGCAATTGGTCAAGCAATGGATTCTGCAGCTATCGCTATCACTACACTTGGAGCAATCAGTGAAAGAAGAATTTCCACATTAGTAAATGGTGATTTTGGATTACCTCTATTTTTAGTTGAAAATCCAGGGCTAAATTCTGGATTTATGATAACTCAAATTACTTCTGCGGCAATAACATCTGAGAATAAAACATTATCTTATCCTTCAACAGTAGATAGTATACCTACTGGTGCTGGNCAGGAAGATTTTGTTAGTATGGCTCCTTGGGCAGGTAGAAAACTAAATAAAATCATAAAAAATGTAGAAAAAATTCTCGGAATAGAATTAATTACAGCACTTCAAGCAATGGATTTTAGAAGTCCTCTANAATCAAGTGTAGCGATTGAAAAAGNGAGAAAATTAGTGAGAAAATCTATTTCAAAATTGGAAGAAGATAGACTAATGGAGAATGATTTAGAAAATAGTATAAATTATGTTAGAAGAGGAGTTATTGTTAGTACGGTTGAAGACCAACTTAAATTAAATTAAAGTTGGTCTTATAAATTAATTACATAGAAGAGACATGCCGCATCAATCTTGATTTTTGATTTGCAGCTTTATTTTTATGGATTATACCTTTACGTGATGTTTTATCAATTACAGATAAAGAGCTTTTTAGAAAATCCATTGCTTCTTCTTTGTTTTCAGCATTCATTACTTTCTTGATTGCAGATTTAAGTACAGACTTATAGTGTTTATTTCTAGCACTTCTTTTAAGGCCTTGCCTTACTCTTTTTAATTCAGATCCTTTTGCACTCATATAATTTCTATTATTCCTTGATAAACTAGGCTTTATATTACAATCTTTAATAATTATTAAAATACAATAATTTTAATACTAAAATAATAATGTTGCACCTAATAATGCTGCATCTTCTTTTAATTTACTTTCATAAATTTTTATATTATTTTCTTTGTAGGAAGGAGAGTGTATTTCAATTGTCTCAATCATTTTATTATTGAAAAATTTAAAAGCATGTGATAAACCACCTCCAATAGATATATTATTAGGATCAATCATATTTATGATATGAGATAAACAAATTCCTAAATTATGACCAAATTCCTCCCAAATATGAATAGCTTTTTTACTATTATTTTGAGCTAATTTAAAAATTTCTTTAGGCGTATGTCTAATTGAAAACTTTTCTATTGCTGCTTCCTCCAACCAGCGAATTGAGTTATAGGATTCCCAGTTAGTATTATTAATAGGTGAAATTCCATATTCAGCAGCCATTCCATTCCCACCTGTAAATAATTTTCCATTTATAACAATACCAAATCCTATACCCGTACCTAGAGTTACACCGACTGTCACTTCTTCTTTGTATTTTAAAGTGTAATATTCACCTAAAGAAAATAAATTAGCATCATTTTCAATTTTACATGGAACATTTAAATTAGATTCTAATATATTTATTAAATTACAATTTTGCAATAGTGTCAAATTCGGAGTATTTAGTATTTTACCATTTTTTGAGTCTAGAGGTCCTGGACATGAAATTCCTATACCAATAATATTATAATCTTTTAATAAAAAATTAATCTGATTTAATATTGCTTTTATCAATAATTTTTGATTTTTATAATTAACAATAGATTCTTTATTAGATTTTATGATTAAATTTCTTTTATAGTCGAATAATCCAGAACAAAAAGTAGTTCCACCAATATCAACACCAATATAATATTTATTTTCCATATATATTAAATTACTTCAGATTTTAATTTCAAATTTATAAAATATAATTATTAAAAAATAAAAATTGTAATTGATAATCATTCTCATTATATATTAAATTACNTATTATGATTATATGTGTTTGTAATAATATAAACGAAAAAAAATTACGAAGTGATGTTAGATGTGGCAAGAAGTCNCTAAAAGAAATACAAAATTGTTCCTCGCTTGGAAAGAATTGCGGACTTTGTATTAATTATGCAAATGACATTATAAATAACGAANTAAATTTTATTAATACAAACTCCTATAGTTTACCTCATAAAAAATCAGCCTAAAATTATATTGAGACTGATCTACAATATCAGTTAACTTGTAATAAAATATAATACTTACAAAATTAAATGTTGTTTTCACTTTTTTTATTGTTTTAAATTTTATTTATAAATTTTATTAAAGGATAGACAATGAAAGGTGATGTTAAGGTAATAGAGCATTTAAATAATACTCTCAAAAATGAATTAACAGCGATTAATCAATATTTTCTTCATGCACGTATGTATCAGAATTGGGGATTTGAGGAATTGAATAAGAAAGAGTATAGTGAATCTATAGATGAAATGAAACATGCAGATAATGTTATTAATAGAATATTATTTCTTGAAGGTCTACCTAATCTACAAGAGCTAGGCAAACTATATATTGGAGAAAATCCGAGAGATATTATGGAATGTGATTTAAAATTAGAACACGAGGCACATATTCAGTTAAAAGAAGCAATTTTATATTGTGAAAAAATAGGAGATTATGTCTCGAGAGATTTATTTAAAGTTATTCTTGAAGATGAGGAAGAGCATATAGACTGGCTTGAAACTCAATTAGAATTAATGGATAGAATTGGTGAACAGAACTATCTAAAAGAAAAAATGAAATAAATTTATTTACTTCATCAATAATTCTGTTATTAGTTTAATTCACTAAGTTTATTCAATTATAAAGTATGATTAGTTTTTTATTTAAATGTGTTATTACTTTATTTAATTACTTGTTCATTACTTATAATTTTATTTTATAGATAATATTTTTAACTCCATTAAATATTACAGAATGATAGATATAGTGAAAGTCTTAATCAAAAAAAAACAACTAAAATAGAGATAATTTTGATAGATTAGAATCAGAGTTGCTTGATAAAGCTGAGAAGAATGATAAATAAAAAATATAATGTTTTTTAAAATCTACTCATACGCTTAAAGAATTTACAGTATTAAGGAAATACTATAAGTTTGGTAATCTATATAAAATACCGATAATATATATTATGTAAANCAAAATACATATCTACCTATAATTCATTAAACTTTTAGAAATAATCTCAGATATTAACTTCCTGTCNTTTTTATTAAACCTTAATTTATTTCCTAACTCTATTTGGACGGCTGAAATATTTTTATTATCAAACTTTTTTCTGATAGATTTTATCACAAAGCCTCCATAAAATGGATAGTCATTTAAAGCTTTATATCCTTCCATATTTATTCTTTTAATAAGTTTTTCAAATAATTTTTCATCAGATTTATTAATAGTTGAATAACCTCTTGAACTTAATACGAAATCTATTGAATCACTATTAAATCCATGAATATCTATTATTAAAACATTTTCATGAATAGACATTTTCCTAGAAATCTCTTCTATTAATTTATTATGATATTTTTCGTAGATAATTTTTGATCTGTAAGACTCATATGCCTCTGATGGAATCCTATTTAAATCAACATATTTCCTGTGAACATTATTGATTAAAATTGACGGATACATACCAGTAAATTTGAAAAGATTATCATAAATTAACTGACCAATTATTTTTGTATTTAAATCGTTTTTAATATTAAAATTAGAAGATGAATCAATTCGAATTGGTAAATATTTGAAACCTAAATTACCATCATGAGAGACATTTATTAAAATTGGTAAATCACCACCTTTAAATTCATAATAGTTGTAATTAAATTTATTTATAGAACAAGAAAAAATAAATAAAATATGTAATAATAATAATATATTTTTGATAATAATTTATTTGAATATTCTATTGAAAACCGTCTCTATACCTGTTATTACGAATTGTATTGCAATTACCATTAGAAGTAAACCCATTATCCTTTGAATTACTTTAGAACCAGTTTCACCTAACCTAATTATCAGTAAATCACCCCATAAAAAGGTTAAATAAGTAACTGCAATTACAAAAATTATTGATATAATTAATATTGAAGTATGTTCGATTTGTCCGGTCTTTCCTACTAAAACCATTGTTGCAGTTATTGCACCTGGCCCAGCAATTATTGGAATTCCGATTGGAGTGATTGCAATACTCTCTTTTTCCAAATTTTCTTCTTCTTCTTTTGGAGATGTTCTTGTTTTTCCAATATTTCCTTCAAGCATTCTTTGACCTGTTTTAAAAAATATAAACCCACCCATTATTTGGAATGCTTCAACTGTTATTCCAAAAAAATTAAATATTGTTACGCCCAAAAGTGCGAATATTATTAGGGTAGATAATGCAGTCAAAACACCACTTTTTAGTACTTTATTCCTCTCCTCCTTACTATATTTTTCTGTTAAAGATAAAAATATAGGCAAAAAACCAATTGGATTAATAAGACTAAACAAAGTGGATATACAGAGTATGAAATATTCTGAATTTGGCATATTACTATGACTGTTTACTGTAAAAAGGTAATTTCATTCTGATTGTTGTTTCGTTAACTGATGAATCGACTACATAAATTTTACCATTATGAATATTTTCAATAATTCTTTTTGTCAAACTTAATCCTAAACCCCATCCNTTTTTCTTTTTACTAAATCCGGCATCAAATATTTTTTTCCAATAAGATTTATGAATACCCATACCATTATCTTTAATATCTAAGTTTACATATTTTTTTTCATTAGATAAGTTTATTTCTATTAAACCTTTATTATTTTTACATGCATCAATAGAGTTTTTTAACAAGTTTTCAATTGCCCATCCTAATAAAGTTTCTGCACCCATAACAAATGAATGATCACCTATCACTATAATTTTAATATTTAATTTTTTAGGAATTCGATTTTTTATATAATTAGAAATTTTATTAGATAAATCTAATAAATCAATTTCAGACATTTTTGGCTTTGAGCCAATCTTATAGAAACGATCCGTTATTTCATTTAATCTTTTTAAGTCTAAATTTATTGAGTTTATGATGTTCTTATCAATCTTATGTTCTTCTTTTAACAAACTTACCCAACCAAGTAATGATGAAATAGGAGTTCCAAGCTGATGCGCTGTTTCTTTTGTCATCGCAACCCATAATTTATCTTTTTCACGATTTCCAATTAGAAGTAATGAGAAAAAAATTAATAAAATAAATATTAAAAGTAAACCAAGTTGAATATATGGTATCCATTGTATTTTCTCTATGATAGTTGGATCGCCATAATGAATTAAACTGATATTATCAGGACTCCATTCTATTGGAATTGGATCAAAATATGAATCCATTCTTTTTATTATTTTAGAAATTTCAGACGAATAGTTTAGGTCATTTTTATTAATATTTAATTCTAAATTTCTTATTGCATATATTTCATCATTTGTAGTGATTATTAATGGAAAAGTAATTGAAGGTAGTAATACATCCATAATTATAGTCAATTCTTCAACACTACTAGAATTTACTCTTTCTGAATATATCTTTGTTATCTGTTCAATTTGTGATCTAGCATCTTTTCTTGTTTCTCGAACCAGGTAATGATTTAATCCGAATGTAATAAATATTATTAAAATACCTATTATTGATAGAACTGATTTAATCTTATACGATAACAAATCTATCTATGCTTTCTAATTAAACCTATAATTATAGATATTAAAATAAAAATAAAAGAGATATTTGAAATAATTTTACTTGTTTTTAAATCACTTGGATTAAATATCATTTCTATATCGTTTAAACCCTTTTCTAGTTTTATAGCTCTAAGTAATCCATTAGCTTCTAAAATATCNACAGGTTTATTATTTACAAAACACTCCCATCCATTTGGATAAAATACTTCGCTAAAGATAATTAATCCTGAATCTTCCATATCAATTTTTGCTATTATTTTATCAGAATTAAAATTATAATCAATTAATTTCCCATTACTATTTAATCCCTCAGATACATCTTTCATATAAATTGAATTTAATGGTGAATAATAAGGGTTTTTTAGTATAGTTATCAATTCATTGATATCTTTGTAGTTTACAATATCTTTTGGGAAATATATACTATTTGTACCAAATTTGTTTAGATAAATATTTGCATATTCTATCTTACCTTTATGGTTTAATTCTCCTGAGAATATTTTTTGAAACATTGGATGATTAAGCTCATTAAGACTAATTAAATATTTAACATTTAACATTTGTAAATAACCAGGGTTATTAAATCCAACTTCAGCCATTAATGTTTGATAGTTTTGTAATTTTGCTGGATGATAACCACCTACATTCTGTATTTGAAATGCAGACCATCTATTATCATTTAATAATGGTGGTAAAGGTAAAATTCTATAATTAGAGGTATCACTTTTTAAGAATTTAATTATTTGATCGTCTTTATGTAAATTTTTAAAATCTTTAGAACTCATCATTAAATTTGGATTATTATATTTTCCAGATGGATTTATTATATTATTATTAACTTTACCTAAATCAACTATTAAAAGTAGAAGAATTCCGATTCCTACTATTTCAAGTTTTATAACTTTTTTATTAAATAAAAATATTAATACAAAAAATAGAAATAGTATAATAAAGCTAAAAGTAAACCCACTATTTATCATAGATATCCTTGTAACATCTAATATATTATGAGTTTTANCTGAATCTTTTAAGAAGCTACTTCCTGCTAACTTAGATACTACTAAAATAATTGTAGGTATAAAAAATGGTAAATATTTTTTTAAATTATTTATTTTGTATTTTAAAATATAATTAAGACCAATACCTGATAGGATTACTGTACTAAATTGTAAAACAATCANGAACATAGCTGGGACTCTAAATTTATTAAAAAACGGAAAGTATAAATAAAAAAAGTTATATATAGGAGTATTATGTCCAAATGATAGCAATAATGAAATAAACCAAATACTTACTAAAATTTTTGTATTAATATTTTTAACATAAAATACTGAATAAAGCATAAGGGTAACAGATATAATACTCATGTAATTAGGATAATCTGTAAAAGGCATATTTCCCCAATATGTAGCTCCTCCAAAACCATAAAATTTAGGATTAAAAAATGTTAGCATTTCCCCAAAACTAAAAGACCATGCGGTAGCATAATCATAACCGGTACCACCATCAGAGCCACTGCGTATAGAAAATGGTGAATATGAATAGGCAGGATAATAAAGCTGAAGACTGGATATAAATCCTATACATAATGCTGAAATTAAAATAAAGTAGAAANCTCTATAAAATTTTATTTTATTTGTTTTGATATCAGAAAATAAGAGAATTAAAGAGTATAAGCCAATAATTAGCCATGTATAATATGCTATTTGAACATGACCTCTTAATAATTGGAAACCTATTAACAGTGAAAATACAGAAAAGTTAAATAAATCTTGCTTCTCTCTTAATTTTTCTAAAAATAAATAAATCCAAGGTATATATGCAGTCGTCATCATTTGTGACCCATGACCATGTACTACCATAGTAATCAAGTAAGGCATCAGAGTAAATGTTAGGCCTGAGAATAGGCATGCTATAAAATTAATTTTCAGTCTGTATAAAATTAAAAATATACCAATTCCTAAAAATAAGAAATGTGCTAAATAATTAAAAAATTTAGGCATTCCAATATTATTTAATAATTTAAAAAAATAAAATGGAGGGTAATAACGAGAAACATGCTGAAAAGAGTGAGTGGCAGGAACGCCTGAAAAAATCCATGGATTCCATTTAGGATATTCTCCAAACTCACTTTTATATTGTTCCATTCCTTTTCCTACAGCTGCTGCTGATTGGGAATCAGGTGTTGCAAAAACTTTATTATCTACTATAACATCTTTGAATGTAAATGAAATTGCAATAAAGAATAAACAAAGAGAAATTAATATTTTTTGATATTCCGACATTAAACTTATGTCCTTTTAAATTTTAATTTTATTAATTTAATAACATTTAAATCTTCATGCTCTAATTTAAAAATATATAGACTTCCTAAATATGATAATATTACAATAATAGATGAAAATAGTAGGTTAATTAAAAAGTGGTAGTTTACTAAAACTGGATAACTAAAATAAATTATTACAAAAGAAATAATACCACTGGATATAGACTTTAAATTTTTAAATTCAAAAGGAAATATTTTATATATAATCCAAATTTGACTTATTCTAATTATACAAAGAATTGTTAAAGATATCAATGTCCCCCATGCTGCACCAATTAGACCTATTTTAGGAATTAATATTATATTTAATGTGATGTTTAATATGGAAATTATTATTGTATTTATAAGTACTAATTTTGTTTTTCCAGCCATAACAAGAGTTGAACCAGCCGGATTACCTATAGCTTGAAATAACATTCCTGATAATAGTAGTAATAATAGATTTGATCCCTCTAGATACCTTTCACCAAAAAGCATCATTATCTCTTCTGACCTAGAAATTACTAATATATAAAAAGGTACAGCTAATGTAATAATCCAACGACAAGTTAATTTATATACTTGTTCTATTTCCTTGCGTGATTGCTTTGCAATTAATTCAGATATCATAGGTGCAAATATCCCTGAAAATGAAACTAAAAATAACCGAATAATACCAGTAGTCCTAACTGCAGGTTGGTAAATCCCAACATCTTTAGCTGGTAAGAAATATCCTAACATTAAAATATCTATCCAATGCATAATCATTCCCAGTATACCTACCAACATAAGGGGAAAAGAAAATTGTAAAATTTCTACATTTAAAGATTCTTTTATAATACTAATAAATTTTATTGAGTTTACNTTTTGAAGAAAGTATATCATAAAAAGAAAACCTAATATTTCAGCGATAATTAGAGGTAAGGTAATTTGATAAAATGTAGAGACTCCAAAATTATATAATAAACAAAGAACTAATAATAATATTGTTGGCTGAATAACCTGAATAGTTAATACTTTATATTTAAGTATTTTGAATCCTTGAATACTATGTGCGGCAATTCCACTTATAATGCTAAATAATAAAATTATAGAGAAAAACGAAATTACATTTTCAATATCTATATTTCCACTGTAAAATTTTGTAGTAATAAATTTCGCTAATAAATATTGGATAATAGTAACTATTAATCCAAATATTATTCCAAATTTCAGCGCAATTTTAATCCATTTATGAGTAGAATTGCTGTCTTTTTTCCCATTATTAAAGCTGACATAACGTAAAATACCTCTGTCTAAACCAGCAACTCCTAATACACCAAATATCCTCGTAATAGCATTACCAATTGAGTAGATACCTAAATATTCAGGGCCCGTAAATCTTGCCATTAACCCAATAAAAATGAATCTAGTTGCGCCTCCATAGATTTCACCAGCAATATTAATACTAGCTTCTTTTGCAATTTTATTAGATTTATTCACTACTTACCAATTAAACTATTTATTGAACTTAGTGCCTTTTGTGAAATTTCGTCCCAGTTGAAACTATCTATATTAATATTATTACGATTTATTTTGATTTTATTTTGAATAATAAATTTTATTGAATTAATAAACTCTTTATTTGAATTACAGAAAAAAGTATTATTTTGAAATTGTTTAAACTCAATAAATGGAACTGAAACAATTGGTATCCCTATTGCTAAATATTGTAAAAATTTAGCTGAATTTAGTTGATATACATTTTTAGATTGTTTTAATGGAATTATGCCAATATTAAAAGAAGATATTATCTCAGGTAAGACTTTATAATCAACTTTATCTTTAACTTCAATGTTCTCAAATTTATATAATTCTTGAATTTGCTTGGTTGCTAATGGATCTTTTGGTCCTATTAATTTAATAATTATATTTGGAAAATTTTCAGATATTGTTTTAATTAATTCAAAATCAAAAAACCAAGATGATATTATTCCAACATAACCAATAATAAATTTATTACCTTTTTCTTTATTAATATTTTTAAAATGATTAACATCGACTCCATTTGGTATATAAATTATATTTTTTTCATATTTACTTTTGTGTATTTTTGTTTTTAATTGTCTTGAGCTAGCCCATATCATTTGAGTATGTTTATACAGAAAATTTTGATATAATTCTAATAACCATTTTGATGGCTTAGCAAACTGGAATGGATTATCATTATAATCCCAAATTGTTGGATATTTATTGTCAACTAATTGAATGAAAGAAGGATTTGATATAACTTGAAGATCTATATTTTTTTTTATAAAAAGATTAAGATATAACTTTTGTACTGAAAAGATAATAATTCTTAAAATAAATGTACTAAATAATATTTTTAAAAATTTACTGCCTAGTTTAAATGTTGGAATTGTGTATATTGTAATATTGCTAGATTTTTTATTGAAATTTATTTTTTCACCTGTTTTGTATGGTTCTATATATAAAAAATTACATTTATTTGATAATCTGCTAATTAAATGCTGTTTTCTAGTCACCATATAATCCCAACGAATTTCAGAGAACCATATAATAGTTGGCTTAATAATATCTACTCTTAATTACTTTGATGAATTATATTTTTTACTAAATTCTCGGGTAGCAGATTTTAAATCACCTTCTGCATTTATTTTCAGCCAGAACTCTTTAAAACTTTTTATAGGATAATCAATATCTAACTCCATTTTATTTGATTTATTTTTTAAAAAAAAGTCAATATTGTTATAAACCGTATCAACATAATGTTTTGCAGCCCAATCATAACCTGAATTTGATATACTCCATTTTTTTTGTTGAAAGATATTTACAGCAAATGCTTGTAATATACCCTGATTTAATGTTTTTCTTTTTAAATAGCTATTAGATATTTTCTCTTTTTCTCTTGTTAATTTCAAATAAAATGCATCATTCCCATACAATTTATCTAATGTCCCCAAAAACCACGTCAGTCTATTATCTGACTCTATATGATTTTCTGGGTAAATTAAATTATATTTTTGATCTGATTCTAAAAAACGTCCACTTTCGTGAACTGAGGTATAATTTGTAATATGATTGCATGCTTTGATTAAAGTCATTGACCCGCAACGTCCTGCGGATAATATAAATATATTTTTATATTTCATTATTTTTTATAATAAGTTTTTCTTTAAAATAATACAAAATTAGTAATTTTACTTAACTTCATGTAATAAAATTTAAGAAATATTATAGGCTATGAATAATAAGTATAGAATAAAAATTAATGAAAATTATATTCAGAATAGTACAAACCACTATAGATGGCAAAAAACATTACAGTTTTTAAATAATCCTGATTATAAAATTAAAAATGGTTTAGATATAGGAGATCGTAATCCATTAACAATTTCAATGGAAAATAAATTTTCGATTAAATTTAAAAATACAGATGAAGATTTAGACGTTGAGCCATTGAAAGGTAATTACGATATTGTTACTTCTTTTGAAATTTTAGAACATTTATATAATCCGCTATTTAATTTATTAGAAATACATAAAGTCCTAAATGAAAACGGTATCTTGTACTTATCTACCCCGCTTTATAAACCTCCATTTCTTTGGAGCCCCAACCACTTTCATGAAATGCGAAGAGAATCTATATTAAATTTATTTAAACGAGCTAAATTTGAAATTATTCGTGAAGATAAATTCAAAATACACCCAATTATCTTTTATTTTAAAGGCATTAGACCATTGATAAGATTTTTCTACGAAAGAGTTCAAATTTTTGAACTTAGAAAAGTTAATAGCAATTTTGAAAGCCAATAAAACTCTCTGCACAATCAGGTATATTGCTACAAATATTATTTCCATATAATTCAATTTCTACGCCCTTTTTATTCATATCGCAAATGCACTCAGGTATATTAGTAAAATTGTTATACTGAAGATGTAGGATTTTTAATTCTGTTAGCTCACATATAGATTCTGGCAGCAAACCCTCTAATTGATTATTATTTATAGTTAGTATATTTAAAGATGTTTCATTAGGTATATATTTAGGAAATTTACCAGTTAGGTTATTAAATTCAACTGATAAATTATATAAATTCGGGATTGCTAATAAAGCTTCTGGGAATTCTCCAAAAAACTCGTTTTCGTCAAGTGAAATATACTTAAGACTATCAGTAAAAGTAATGTTCTTTAATGGAATTTTCATATTGTTTTGCCTTAAAAGTAAATATTCACTTTTAAAAGATATCTTATGAATTTGAGAGTTTATTTGAATAGGTGTACCATCTATAAAAAGATATTTAACATTATTCAAACTACTTAATGAAGCTTCATCAATTGTATAACTATTGTCAAAGAAATAAAAATATTTTAAAATACCATCTTCCCACCTTTGTGAACCTAAATCTAAATAATTTGATAATTTATCTTTATCGATTAAATTAAAAAAATCTAATAAACTACAATCATTGTAATGTTTTACGATTTGACTACAATTATTCTTAATATTCCAAATATTTATATTTTGAAAATTTTCATTGCACCCACTGCATTGTCCGGATAAAATATTTGATATTAAGAAAAAATATATAATATTATTAATCATTTTAAGGCTTTTGCTAAAATTTTCAGATTTTTATTGAGTAAATTTTCATTTTTCATTAAACGATTTTTATTTAAATCCATTTCGTTTAATAAGGAATCAAGTGTAATTATTTCACTTTCTAATTGTATTTTTTTAAATATTATTTCGCGTTGAAGAGAATCTTGGGTGATGGATATTATATTATAATTTTTTAATAAACTTTTTACTAACTTTTTTTGTTGTAGTACTCTAAATTTGGATCCTCGTGGATTTTCAATACCTGATTTAAGTACTGTGAAACTAATACTAATAGAAGTTAGAAAAATAGTAATAAAAATCAATAAATATCCTAGTATTGCTTGTATCATTAACCTCTATAAGTCCTTAAAATATTGATGATATGTAATTTCTTTACTTTATTAAAAATATTTTTCCGTATGTTGCCTTTAAAATATTCATTTAATTTATTTATTATTTTACATACAGCAACTGAATTTATATTTTTCTAAATATCTAATTTAATTATTAAACTATAATAAGTTAAATATATTCATTATTATCAACAAATTATTAATTAATTGAGTTTTATAAATAATATTTTCAGAGTAAAAAAATATTTAGATTTATAAAATTTACATTAAAAAATGAATAATTTTTTTATTTTCGTATTAATAACGAAAAATATGTATTAACAATTCATTATCTTTAACATAATCAATTAAATTATAAAAATCAATCTAGTTGTCAAAAATTTATAAAACAACTTTTTTTTATTTGTTTAAACTGAAATAAATTTCTACCTATTATATTTAAATTAAATATGTCATTTATTAATAAAATTATTCTATTTTTTGCAACTAAACTACCAAAATCAATTATCAAATTGTTTGCAATGAGGTATGTTGCCGGTGAATCTGCCTTAAATGCAATTAAAACTGCGAAAAGGCTAAATGATAAGGGTTTTTCTGTAACGTTAGATATACTTGGAGAGCATGTAAAAACTCAAAAGGAAGCTATAGCTATAACTGATGAATATGTAGAACTATTCAAGCTTTTATATCAATTTAAAATAGATGGTAATATATCAATAAAACCATCGCATATAGGATTAGATATATCTGTACTAGAATTTGAAAAGAATCTTTCAAGGATTGTAAAGTCTGCAGCTGATACTNGAAATTTTCTGAGAATAGATATGGAATCATCACTCTCTACTGATCAAACAATTATATCAACTTTAAAATATCAAAAATTATACAATAAAATTGGAACAGTAATACAAGCATATCTTTTTAGAACAATTCATGATATTGATAAATTAAATGAAAATGATTTGTTAAATATTAGACTTTGTAAAGGGATTTACAAAGAATCGAATAAAATTGCAATACAATCAAGATATAAAATCAATGAAAATTACTTGAAAATTGTTGATAAAATAATGGATAAAAATGGATTTATTGGACTTGCAACTCATGATTTAAATTTAATAAAAAATTTATATAAGAAAATTAAAAATCGTAATTATCCAAATGATAAATTTGAGTTCCAAGTCTTATATGGAGTACCAATGGGTAGTTGGCTTAAAAAAAATTTAGAAAATAATTTTAAAACAAGAGTATATATTCCCTTTGGTCCAAACTGGTATGATTATTCTATAAGACGTTTAAAGGAGAATCCGAATATTGCAGGATATATATTACAAAATATCTTTAATCGTTAAAGAACAACTAAATTAACTAATTTGTTTGGAATTAAAACTTCTTTAATAATTGATTTACCATTAAGGAACCTTTTAACATTTGAATTTTCTTTTGCTAAGGATAAGATTTCATCTCTCTTAGTACTTTTATCTACTATGAATTCACCTCTTAATTTTCCATTTACTTGAACCACATATTTTATTTCTTCTACATCTAGATAGATATTTTCATATTTAGGAAGACTTTCTTCAAATATACTTTTATTATTACCTAAATATTGCCACAATTCTTCTGCTAAATGTGGAACAAGTGGTGCTATTATTTTTAAAAAAGAACTTTTAAAATTGTTATAAAAATTATTTCTACCTGAAAAATAATTAACAAACTCCATACAACGACTTATTGCTGTATTAAACTTCTTTAATGATAAATCCTCAGTTACAACCTTAATAGTTAAATGAAGTACTCTTAAATCTTCTCTTGTAGGCTCTTTTGATGTATTTGGCAAATGAATTAATCGCCATATTTTATTCAAAAATCTATGTATTCCAGTAATACCTTTATCATTCCAATCACCTCCTTCATCAAATGGACCCATAAACATTAAAAAAGCGCGAAATGTATCTGAACCATACTTTATTACAAATTCATCAGGAGAAACAGTATTGCCTCTAGACTTTGACATTTTGGCACCATCTTTTGTGATTGTACCTTGATGATACAAGTTCAAAAATGGTTCATCAAAATTTAAAAACCCCATATCTCTTAAGGATTTTGTAATAAAACGAGAATAAAGTAAATGCATCGTTGCATGCTCTGCACCACCTATATATTGATCTACTGGAAGCCAATTTAAACGGTTACCGTCAAATGGATAATTTTTTATACTAGAATTTATGTATCTTAAAAAATACCATGAAGAACATACAAATGTATCCATAGTATCAATTTCTGGCCTCCAACCTTTGCCGAAAATATTTTCTGTTCTTTTTATTAATTCTTTAGAAGAGCCTAAAGGTGATGTACCTTTTGGCTTATATTCAACATCATCTGGTAATTTCCATGGTAAATATTTCTCAGGTATAATATGCTTATTACCATTAGGATCATAAACAATTGGTATAGGAGTACCCCAATATCTCTGACGTGAAATCAGCCAATCTCTTAATCTAAAATTAACTTTCTTTTTCCCTATTTTGTTGGATTCTAACCATTCAATAATCTTATTTTTTGCTCTTTCAGTATCTAAACCATTTAAAAAACTAGAATTTATACAATATCCTTCTCCATAAAATGGTTCATTAATTTTATTATCTTTTTTTCCTGAAACAACATAATCGATTGCTAAATTATATTTTTTTGCAAATTGGTAATCTCTATCATCATGCCCAGGAACACCCATAATTGCTCCAGAACCATATGAGATTAAGACATAATCTGCTATCCAAATAGGAATTTTTTTTCCATTAACTGGGTTTATTGCATATGAACCTGTAAATATACCTGTTTTATTTTTATTTAAATCCATTCGCTGTAATTCATTTTTAGATAATGAATCATCAATATAATTATTAATTTTTTTTGAGTTTATTTTTAGTGATTTAATAAATTTATGTTCAGGAGCTAATACAATATATGTAACACCAAATATTGTATCAGGTCTTGTTGTAAATACTTCTATTTGATAATTATAGTCAGCAACCTTAAACTCAATCAGAGCGCCTATACTTTTGCCAATCCAATTTTTTTGCATTGATATAGTTTTTTTTGGCCAGTCAACTCCATCAAAATTTAATAATTCATTAGCATATTTTGTAATTTTAAAAAACCATTGCTTTAAGGGCTTTTGAATTACTTTTGCTCCAGATCTTTCGGACGTTCCATCTGATAAAACTTGTTCATTAGCAAGAACAGTTTGGTCTACTGGATCCCAATTGACAAGTGCTTCCTTTTGATATGCTAAGTTATTTTCATATAATTTTAAAAATAACCATTGAGTCCATTTATAATACTCTGGTTTACTGGTGATAATCTCCTGACTCCAATCATACATGGCACCTATTTTATATAGCTGTTCACGCATTTTGCTAATATTATTATTTGTACTTTCGGCAGGATGAACGTTGTGTTTTATTGCATAATTTTCTGCTGGCAAACCAAATGAATCGAAGCCTTGTGGCTGAAATACATTATATCCTTGCATTTTTTTAAATCTTGCATAGGTGTCTGCAGGTCCATAGTTATACCAATGACCAGTATGTAGTTTATCTCCTGAAGGATAACTAAACATCACAAGGTTATAAAATTTATTTTTAGAATTATCAAAATTAATTTTATGACATTCATTAATTTTCCAAAAATTTTGCCATTTTTCTTCAATTTCTTTAAATGGATATTGACTCATCGTTTTCCTAAATTAATACGCAAATAATTTGATTAAGAGAAATCCGCCAATTAGCAGAATAGTAAAAATTACGGATACTATATTAAAATATTTGTCTATTAATTCTTTAACAGGTTTACCAAATTTATATATTAATACAGAAATAATTAAAAAACGTAATGATCTGCTTATTGCTGAGGCTACTAAAAACATCATAAAAGAAACATTGAAAGCTCCTGCTGATATTGTGAAAATTTTAAATGGAATAGGTGTAAATCCAGCAGTAAATATTATCCAAAAATCATAAAGCTCGTATTTTGTCTTAATAGAATAAAAAATAGATTCAGTGAAACCAGGTATATATTTGAAAAAATATTGTGCAGTTAATGAAAATTCATTTGTTGTATTCCACCAAATTTTTGCACCAAGGAAATAACCTGCAGCACCACCCATAATACTTAAAAGAGAACATATAGTTAAAAAGCGAAATATTTTACTTCTATTTCCTAGGCATAATGGAATTAATAAAATATCAGGTGGTATTGGAAAAAAAATAGCCTCAGTAAAGCTAATTATGGCTAAACTTTTTTCTCCATTTTTTGAATTTGCTAAGCTTAGCACCCAACTATATAAACTTCGTATTGGATTTACCATTTAAAAAGACTCCTTAAATATAATTTTATAAAATTTATAGTTGTAGAAAAATTTTTAATTGATGATATTTCATCTGCATATATTGTTGGAATTTTTATCTGATGAAGCTTTGAATTTTTTTTTACTGTTTTTAATAATACCTCAGTCTCAAACATAAATCTATCTTCTTGGAATTGATAATTTTTTAACTTGTCTAAACTATATTTTCGATAGCCACATTGAGAATCATAAATGTTTTTTCCAATTCTTAAGGAA
Organism: Fidelibacterota bacterium; assembly: GCA_002689995.1. Classification (GTDB taxonomy): domain Bacteria; phylum Fidelibacterota; class Marinisomatia; order SCGC-AAA003-L08. The sequence continues at coordinate 26,262 of NZIV01000033.1, read as the reverse complement.
ATCATCTTTGAAGTTAAAAAATTAGACAATCTACGATTAATTGGCATCTTACTTGTAAATGAACGATATCCTAATACAAGATCAATATTATTATTGGTATTTAAAAAATCATTAATAAATTGTGGAGGATGCTGTCCATCTGCATCTAGAGTAATTACATATCTATAGTTATTTTTAATTCCCCATCTGAATCCATCTCTCAGTGCAGAGCCCTTACCCTCATTTTGTTCTTTACGAATCACCATACAATTTTTAAAATCTAATTCTAATTTAGTATTACTACCATCATCAATAATAAGTATAAAGATATTAGTAATATTCCTTATTTCAGTTACTAATTTGTTTAAAAATTTATCAGCATTATACGCCGGGATAAGTATAAAACTATTCATTTATCATTATATTGTTAGGTACTATTTTCCTATACGTGTAAAAATTTTCCATGTTGTATATAAATTTTATTTTAATTTTCAAATTTATTTATTTTGGTACAGTAATTGATATTTCATATCTATATAAAGACAATATTAAATAAAACATATAAAGGAAATGAAGTGAAAAATACTAATAAAAAACATAATTTTATAGGGAACTTTAAAAACGATAATGGTAAAAATAGAAAAACTTTAAAAAGATTCATATTAAATGATAGTGAATGGGTTCAAGCATTCTTACAAGCTCAACTTGACATGAAAGAAATGAAATCTTCAGAATTATTAAAATCTGTAGTTTTCTAATCACAATTTTGATTTATTTCGTTTACTGTAATACAAGTTGGAATTTTACTCTGATCACATAATTTATTATCATCTGAATTAAAATTATTTAAGTTATTCCAATCTAAACTTAATTGATTACACCATGAATCAGGTATTGAATCAATATTATTAGAAGATATATTTAAAGTAGTTAATGATGTTAAATTCTCAATAATATTTGGAATTTTAGTGAAATTATTATTAGAAATATTTAAATTATTTATTTGATTTAAATTTCCTACTGCTAGTGGGAGTTCTTGAATAAAATTATAACTTATATCTAAATTTTTTAATTGAGTCAAGTTTATAATCTCATTAGGCAAATTAATTAGTTCGTTATGTGATAAATCAATATTTAGTAATGAATAATTTTGATTATTAGTGATAGAGAAATTATTAATAAAATTAGATGATAAATTCAAACTAACTAATTCAGGTAAACTAAAAATTTCGAAAGGAATATTTTCTAAAGAATGATTTATTACATTTAATTCTTCTAAATATACTACGTTAGATATTTCTGTTGGTATATTATAAATTATACTGTTAGTATCTTGTATTCCAATATATTCAAAAAATATGAGTCTGTCTAATTCTTCATTTTCGATTTCACTCCAAACTTGCAATCCTATTGTTGAATAATCTCCTTCTAAATTATTCTGGTTCTTTAATTCAAGAATAAAGTTAATATCTTCCAGATTTTTACATCTTTGAGTTTGAATTTGCTCATTCCACTGGAAAATAGAACAAGGAGGATTTAGATTATCACATATTCTATTATCTTCAAAGTTTACTTCTATTAATTGAATCTGACAAATTGATTCAGGAAATTCATTTAAATCATTAGACGATATATCTAATAAATGCAATGAATGTAGCTGTGAAAAGTCAAATGGAATTTCATCTAAATTATTATTATTTAATACTAAAGAATTTAAACTTGTGAGCTCTCCTATTTCAATAGGCACGTCATTTAAAATAGAATTTGAAATTTCAAAATATGAAATTTCAGTTAAATTAGCTATACTGATTGGAATTTCATTTATATTGATTTCATTTCTTAAAGAAAATGAAGTCAGTCTTCCATCATGCCATATTTGTTCACCAATATTTGACCATGTCGAAAAAAGTTCATTAACTTCAACCATATCCTCTAAAAAATTTATATCAGGTTTCATTACGCAATATTGCATAAAAGCTCCATATACTATTATATCATATGCTAAATAATTATTTAGATATTCCTCATCATATATATCGTTTTCACAGAATAAATTTGTATGAGATATATTTAATTCATTTAATTGGTAAAGTTCGGGTAAATATATCAAACTATCATTTCCATTTACCTTTAACTTTCTTAATTTTTCAAGGTTTGATATAGTTTCTGGTATTGATACTAATTTATTATTTGAAATATCTAATTCTTTTAAGTTTATCAATTTTTCAATCTCATTGAAGATCGTATCAATATTATTATCAGCTAAATTTAATTTCTCAATACTAGTTAAATAATCAAAAGTAATTTTGGGAAAATAATTAATATCTGAAAATGTAGCTTCAATTAAACGTGCATTTTCTGTCCAAGTCTCCCAGGTTTTTTGACCAAATTCAAATGGCTGTATAATTCCATCTAAATTTAAATCACATTCACATATATCTAAAGAAACATTGTTTGAATCAATAATTGACTGAATTCCATCTAAATCTATTTCTGAATAGCATTTAGTTTGATTTTTAATTTTTTCCTCAAAACAATTAGGTACATTATCGCGCAAACAAATTGCATTTTCAGTTAGCGATATATTTATATCGGAATTCAAATTGCAAATTTCATCAGGTAATGAGGTAATTTGATTATTATTTAAATTGATATTTTCCACATTATTGAGTTCTAATAAAGAAGATGGTAGCTCGCTTATACTATTACCACTAAGGTTTAATACTAATAAATTTGAATCTAGTTGATAGAATAAATCAGGTAATTCATTAATATTGTTATTATATAAATTAAGATTCCGTAAGTTAGTAAGAGAAAAAATTTCTTCAGGTATTGATTCTATGGAGCTATTTACTATTGTTAAACTTTCTAAGGATTCTACAAATTGAATTGATGACGGAATTGAATCAATAAAATATCCTGAAGTTATAAAACTAACCTCAATTAAATATTTTTTTTCTTCTACTTCTGAATAATTCCATCGTAGGTATGTAAGTTCTAAAGGTTCTAAAATATTATTATTATTTGTATCACAATAGCACTCATTAAAATAATTTGAATTATTTATAATTATTTGGTTTTGAATATCATTTAAAAAAGATATTGCATCCTCATCGTATATACTATGATTTAGATTTGGTTCACTTATTGGATTTTTTTTTGTACAAGTAATAAAAAAAATACTTATAAATAATGCTAAAAGAATTGTTTTATTAATTAAGATTTCCTTTCTCCTCGTATACTACCTTCAATTCCATCCCACATTTCAGAAGGAATTTTATCTAACCAGTTAAATTCACCTCCACTTTTCAACCATTCACCACCATCAATTGTAATCACTTCGCCATTTATAAATGAAGAATAATCTGACATTAAGTAACCAGCAAGATTTGTTAATTCATGATGTTCTCCAACTCTATTCAAGGGTATTCTATCTTTAAGAATAAATTTTTCTTGAATTATTTTAGGAAATAATCTATCCCATGCACCTTTAGTAGGAAATGGTCCTGGAGCTATCGCATTAGAACGAATTCCTTTCTTACCCCACTCTACAGCTAAAGATCTTGTCAATGCCAAAACACCTGCTTTCGAAACAGCCGATGGAACGACATATCCAGAGCCTGTCCATGCATAAGTTGTTACGATGTTCAGCATAGTTCCCTTTATATCATTTTTCAACCATTTCTTACCTATAGCTAAGGACATATTGCAAGTTCCCTTTAAAACTATATCAATAATTACACTAAACGCATTTGGGGACAGTCGCTCAGTTGGAGAAATAAAATTACCTGCAGCATTATTAACAACTCCATTAATTAATCCAAATTTAGATTCTCCATAGTCGATAATTTTTTTTATATCATCATAATTTCTAACGTCACAAGAAATTCCTGTAATTTGATTTGGAAATTCTATAGAGAATTCTTTAACGCATTGTTTTATTTTATTTGCATTGCGACTACCAATTATTACATTTGCTCCTAATTTTAAAAAATAAGCTGACATAGATTTCCCTAATCCCGTCCCTCCACCAGTTATTAATATATTTTTACCTTTTAAAGAATTTTCTTTTAACATTCCTGCTTTCATTATATTTAACTTTTCTTAATTATTAATTGTAATACTTGTTTAAATTAAAAATCATTGAATAATTTTAGATATATAATTTATTACCTTATTCCTTTTTTATACTAAATATTGGAGAAAATTTATGAGAATCAGAACAATTCAAAAATCAGATGATACTATTTCAGATACAAATACTGACTTATTCTGTTTTGGTCATCTAGAAAATAGTGATACACATGGAAAACTAAATGATGCTGATAGCCATTTTTTAGGTTCAGTAAAAAAAGCTATGGATTTAGAAAAATTTACAGGAGAGTCTAATAAATCAGTTCTTATATATGGAGATAACTCTATTAAGAGAATAAATATTTTTGGTCTAGGAAAACAAGAAAAGTTGAATCAAGATAAACTTAGAGTATTAGGTGCAAAAATATCTACTAATGCAAATAATATGAAATGTAAAAATATTTCAATTGATGCAGAATCTTTTAAATTAGATAAATCTGATAATCTTCAAGTATTTTGTGAGGGACTCGTTCTAGGTAGTTATGAATTTTTAGATTATAAGTCTAAGGTAGAAAAATCTAATACACTTAAAACTATTAATATCCATGGAAATATAGATTTAATGGCAATGAAAACAGGGCAGATACTAGGAGATTCTGTTGCATTTTCTAGAGATTTAGGAAATCATCCTCCAAATATATTAACACCAACACTTCTTGCTGAAAAAGCTAAAGAAATCACCTCTAATGCAGAAAACTTTACTTATAAATGTTACGACGTTAGTGAGTTTGAAGCAATGGGTTTTGGTTCATTCTATGGTGTTGCTAGAGGTGCATCTACACCAGCTAAGTTTTTTATAGCAGAATATAATGGCGGTGGAAATGAAGCACCTTTTGCGTTAGTTGGTAAGGGACTTACTTTTGATTCCGGAGGGATTTCTCTAAAACCAGGTGCAAGAATGGATGAAATGAAATTCGATATGTGTGGTAGCGCTACAGTAATGGGTGTATTGATGGCGGTAGCAGAATTACAACCTAAAATTAATATTGTATTTGCGATTGGCTCTACTGAAAATATGCCTGATGGTGATGCACAGAGACCTGGTGACATTGTAACTGCTTATAATGGTAAAACAATTGAAATTCTTAATACTGATGCAGAGGGTCGATTAGTATTAGCAGATGCATTATCCTATGTTGTAGATAAATATAATCCAAGCGGAATGATGGACTTTGCAACATTAACAGGGGCAGTTGTAGTTGCATTAGGCGATAAATGTTCTGGTGTCATGGGTAATGATGACAAATTAATGAGTGAAGTGAAATCTTCTGCAGATAATAGTACTGAAAAAGTATGGGAATTACCACTCTGGAAAGAATACTCTAAAGATATTGAATCTAAAATTGCTGATATTAAAAACTTAGGTAAGGCTCCTATGGCTGGAACAATTGCAGCGGGTGTATTTCTTAAAGAATTTGTAGGTGATATACCATGGGTACATATGGATATTGCTGCAACTGCATGGGGACCAACTGAACCAGCATACCAACCTAAAAATGGAGCTACTGGAGTAGGTGTAAGACTAGTTTATGATTTATTAAAGAATAGATCAAAATAAATTTGGAGGAGGTCAAAATAAACCTTTAAATTTGATACTATTATAGATGGCGGCGTAGCTCAGTTGGTTAGAGCACTGGAATCATAATCCAGGTGTCCGGGGTTCGAGTCCCTGCGCCGCTACTTTTAAAGCCCTTGAGAAATCAAGGGCTTTAATTTTATACAATTATGTCTAGTGATATTATAAAGGTATAGTAATTAAAATATTTACTGATTCTTTTTTAATATTTGATGAGTAATATTTTTATTCATTTGCATTTTAAGGCTAATTCTTAAGTTTGACCTAGACTCTATATTCGCTTCTTCACTAACTATTTAAATATTTTAGAATTTATACATACAAATAATATATTTTTACGAGTAACTTACTAGTATTATTTTTTATACTATTTTTAGATACTTGAACACTACACATAATATATTTCACTTACGATTAGATAATATGGAACTACAAGCAGAACGTATGGTAGATCATTCTCTTCGAACAAAACCTATTGCTATAATAACTTCGCACCATAATAATGGAACAATTGTTTCTCTCTCTAAGGAAGCAAAAAATGAAGGTTTATTTCATGGAATGAAAATTGGTCTTGCCCGAAAAATGTCTCACAGAGTACGTATGCTTCCATATAATCATAATCTGTACGGGTATATCTATAAAAATATTATCAAAACATTTTATAATTATACTCCTTTATTTGAACCAATACATTATGGTCAATATTATTTAGATATGAGCGGTACAAATAAACTTTATAAAAGTATGAATGATATTGGTATACACATTGCAAAAAACATTTATAGTCAGACCAATATGAAAAGCAAAATTGGCATCAGCTCTAATAAACTTATCAGTAAAATATCAACAAAAGTAGTTCCTGAAAATATTTGGCAAATTTATAATGGTAATGAATCTCAATTTTTAGCACCTTTATCTCCAGATATACTCCCAATATGTAGTGAAAAAACTATAAAAAAAATCATACATTTTTTGATAATTAATTCAATAGAGCAATTGCAGCAAATTTTTAAAATTCCTCAATTGGCGTCAATTCTATTTAAAGATTTATATTCACAATTAAATCAGCAAGTTTTTGGACAAGATAACACCCCTGTCTACCCTTTACTTCAGAAAAGTAAAATCATTAATCAGAAAATTTTATCTCAGGATAGTAATGATTACCATTTATTACAAAGTGCCGTACGAGAACTTGCTGGAAATATTGGCTATAAATTAAGAAAATCAAATCGTGCTGGAAAGTATATCTGTATTGAAATTCACTATTCAGACGGATTTTTAAATAAAAAATATTGCAAACTAAATACAAATAATAATCACGAAATTATTAAAATATGCAAGAATCTTTTTGATAAAATATTCACACGCCGAAACCGTGTACGTGCAATTATTATGACAACTACTAATCTATTCTATATAAGTCAACAGTTATCGCTATTTAATGAATCAAGTACTAAGTATCAAAATATTTCATCAGCTTTAGATATTATAAAAAAGAAGTTTGGTAAAAATAGTATTCATAATGGTTTTAATTATGAATTATGTTCAAAGTTAAAATCTGTTAAAATTTAAAATGTTTGTTCATTTAAATATTCATAGTAATTACTCAAAAATGTATAGTTCAAATACATTTAAAGAGTATCTGCAGACTGCAAAAAAACAAGATATGCAATACATGGCAATTACAGAAGTAAATGGACTTTGGGGATTCATTCATTTTATACACCTTGCTAAAAATTATGGTATAAAACCTATTGCCGGAACAAATCTTATTACTAAAAATCATGAATCAATCTTATTAGCAAAAAATAAAAATGGTTATTCAAATATTTGTAAAATTTTGTCCGCTCAACATCTAAACTCTAATTTTTCACTTATTCAGTCATTGAAAGAATATAATGATGGAATTTTCATACTATCTCATAAAATAGAAACATTGAAACAATTAGATTTCATTCCAAAATCTCAATTATTTATTGAGCTTTGTCCTGAAGTGGATGAATTCCTTGTAAAAGAATGGGAAAAGTCCTTAAAGATTAAATCTATTGCAACTGGTGATGTTTATTTTATGAAAAAAGCAGATGAAAGAACACATCGAATTCTCCGTGCAATTCATCATAATACAACACTCTCTCGACTGGATAAATCTGAATATAAATCAGATAATCATTGGTTTCGGAATGAAAGTGAAATGAAAGATTTATTTCCTAATAGTATTGAGGCTATAGAGAATAGTTATAAAATTGCTCAGCAATGCAAAACCGATTGGGATTTCAGTAATACCATTTTTCCGAGTATTCATAGAGATGGTAATAGAACAAATCATCCAAACAAAACATTGCGCAAATTAACAATTCAAGGTGCAAAAAAACGCTATCAACATATTACTGATAAAATCCAAAAACGTATTGAATATGAATTAGAATTAATAATAAAAAAAGGTTATAGTGCTTATTTTCTGATTGTTTATGACATTGTCAAACAGACAAAATCAACAATTGGCCGGGGTAGTGGTGCTGCCTCAATTGTGAGCTATTGTTTGATGATTACACAAGTTGATCCTATAAAATACAATCTTCAGTTTGAGCGATTCATTCATCCTGAACGCATTGATATGCCAGATATTGATATTGATTTTCCTTGGGATGAACGCGATGATATTCTAAAATATATTTTTAAAACTTATGGAATTAAATATACAGCAATGGTTTCAAATCAAGTTTTTCTGCAACCACGTTCTGCTATTAGAGAAGTGAGTAAAGTATATGGACTTTCAAATGAAGAAATTAAATCTATAACTAAGCGAATAAGCTATTATAAAAAATATCAGAAATTAGTAAATTGGATTCAAACAGATGAACGCTTTAAAAATATTGAAATTGATAAAATACTTGAAGAAATACTCCTTGAAAGCGAGAAAATAATTGGTGTATTTCGAAATTCATCAGTTCATCCTGGCGGTGTTATTATTGTTCCAAATGAAATCAAAAAATACGTTCCAGTATTAAAGACATTAAAGAATGTTCAAGTTGTAGAATGGGAAAAGAATCAAGTTGAAGCTGCTGGCTTATTGAAAATTGATATTCTTGGAAATCGCTCACTATCAGTTGTTCGTGATACTATTAAACAATTAGGATTATACCGGAATAATTATATGGATTATCATCAAATTCAATCTACGGATGATCCACAAACTATTGCATTAATGAAGTCAGGAAGAACAATGGGAATATTCTATATTGAAAGTCCTGCAACTCGACAAATTCTTGCTAAGTCCAAAATGATTGACTTTGAACATGTCGTAATTTATTCATCTATCATTAGGCCTGCTGCAAATAGGTTTATAACTTTAATGCTAAAACGTATTCATGGAGAGCCATGGGAATTACTTCATCCAGATTTACATTGTCTTGCAGAAAGTTACGGCATTATAGTTTATCAAGAACAGATTTCCACTATTGCTCGAGATATTGCTGGTTTTAGTTATTCTGATTCAGATTATATCCGTAAAGTTATTTCTCGTATCTCACTAACACATACTATTCCATATTGGAAAAATAAATTTATCAAAGGTACGAAAAAAAATGGATATAATACTGAAATTGCAGAAGAATTATGGACAATGATTGAGTCATTTTCTGGTTATTCATTTTGTAAACCCCATTCTGCTTCTTATGCTATGCTCTCTTTTACCTGTGCCTATTTAAAAGCTCATTTTCCTGCAGAATTCATTGCAAGTGTTATTAGTAATCAAGGTGGATTTTATTCCTCTTATGCCTATATGAGTGAAGCTAAGCGTTTTGGTATAAAAATTCTTAAGCCACATATTAATCTAAGTTTAAAACATTATAAAGGTAAATATAATAAAATTCGTATGGGCTTTATGGCAATTAATCGTTTACAAGAAAAAGCAATTAAAAAAATTTTAGACGAACGTAAAAATGGCTACTTTCGTTCACTTGATGATTTTTTATTACGGACAAAAATTGATCTCACCGATGCAATGTCTTTGGTAAAAGCAGGATGTTTTGAAGAATTATGCTCAAAGATAAATTATAGAGAAATTACACTTAAAGTAGCGTCATTTTATTTACAATCTTCAGAAGATCGAATACCTATCAAAATTAATGTAAATACAGTTGCACGAACACAAGAGGAAAGAATACTACTAGAATTTGAATCTTTTGGATTTCCTATTAGTGAGCACCCACTATACCGTTATAAGGCTCATTTGCAGCACCATGTACAGAAAGCAAAAAATATTCATAAAATGTGTGATTATAAAGTAGTATTTGCAGGTGTATTAATTACTCGGAAAATCACAGCCACTCAAAAAAATGAAGCTATGGAATTTATTACTTTTGAAGATGAAACTGATATATTTGAATGTGTAATATTTCCTAAAGTTTATAAGTTATATGGAGATTTACTGAATTGGGAAAAACTGTTTTTAGTATATGGAAAAGTAGAAAAATTATTTGATGTCTATACGGTTACAATCTCCCGACTTGAAAGTTTACAGAGAAAGTTTGATATAAAATTACTAAGGTAAATTAAAACAAACTATCTTGTATATTTACATATGACTCAGTAATGCATCTAGTAGAATTATTTTGGATAGAATTTACTGCAGTCGAGACAGGATAAAATTTTAAGTTTGAATTTGCGTTTATCAAATTTAAATTATTAAAAAGAATTGATATATTTAACCAATCTTTTAATTCATTATTATATAATAACGGCATTCTCTGATGAATATTGTGAAGCTTTCTATCAGATTTTGTGGTAATTACAGTATGTAAATATTTTTTTTCATTATTTTTATTTTTATATACAGACCATAATCCAGCAAGGCAAAATAATTCATGATTTTCTTTAAAAATATAAAAAGGTTATTTTTTGTCATTTGAAATTTTCCATTCAAAATAACCATCAATTGGTATAAGGCATCTATATGTATTTATTAGGTTTTTAAATGATTTTCTATATGATAATGTTTCATAACGAGCATTTATCATTTTTATCTCAAAATAAGAATCTTTTAACGAAATAGGATTAAGTCCCCACTTCATCTATTTTATATGTTTTTTTCCATTATCACTAATAATGATTGGATGTTTATTGGTAGGAACAATATTATAATTTGGATTATAATAAACTGAATAATCCCATCTATCAATTGATAAAACACGAATTAAATCTAATTTAGATTTTGTTAATGTTTTGCGAACACACATAAATATATTAAAACTATAATCAAATATAAATAAATTAACCTAATGGTTATTTATAAAAAACAAAATGGATTTATTTACTAATAGAATATATTTAAATATTTCCTAAAATTATGTCTATCATAACTACTATATCAACAACATTAACTAAACCATCACTATTAGTGTCTGCAGCCCAACTTTCATATTCTGAAGGATCAGCCTGATTTAATATAAAAGATACAATGACTACAATATCTGTTACATTAATAAATCCATCTTCATTGATATCGCCTAGCAAACCACTAAAATTATTAATATTTAATTCAACTGGAATAACTTGGACTGGGCCAGCATTTGAGCCAATAGATATAAATGCAGAGTATGTACCTGGAATTAAGTTATCAGAATTAATAGTATATATAATGTCTAATATATCACCAGAAAATATTTGTCCTTGTAATTCACTATTAAAAGACAACCAGCTTGGAGATTTATCAAAGACTAACTTTAGTTCACTTCGAGCATAATTATTATTATAAGTTACTTGTTGGGCTACAGTTCCATTTCCGTTCTGAATTCCAATTGTTGCAGAAGAGAGTAATCCAATCATTTCATAATAATTAACTTCTACTTTCCCATTTGGATATAAAATTATTTGAAAAGTGTATAATCCGTCATCTGTACCACTACAATATGCAACCTCATCAAATGTAATAACAACTTTGTCAGAAAAGTTTTTATAATAAACCGTTCCACTACCTATTCCCGAGCAACCACCTCCATCTGATATTGGATTTAAATCATCCCAAAAAGCAAATACGGCTGGTCTAGGAGCATCATCATTAGGGATTGCAGTGTTACTCCATGAATCATTATCAGAAGCAAACCCAACCCATCCATTTGCATTTACTATAAATGAAGAATAATTATACCCATAAAATGGAAATAAAAACGGAAGATCTATTGGATCAGCAGCTTCATCATTATGAGGAAAATCTAATATGGTATTATCTTCTGAAATATCAAACCAGTTAAATTCTATCTGTGCTTCCCTATCAGAATCTGACCAATTCATACCTAATTGGTCAACCTCACCACCAGGATTTAAAAATTGAGAACTATTTAATGAATATAATAAAATAGAACCTTCTTCCCCAATATTTTCAATACTTAAAGAACCTGAATAAGTATCTCCTGTATTAATATTTATTGTAAGATCTTGCTCAGAGACTAATATATCTGCAGGTGGTAATGTTTCACCTGTTTGAGTAGTGATAAAAAGTGCCGTTTCATCATTCAGTGGCATAGCAGATTCTGGATAGAGATTATTAAACGTATATTCTAATCCAATAAGACCAGAATGATTTTCAATACCTACAGTACAATACGAACCATGTAAAGGTGGTGATGACCAGCCGCCACCTAAATCACCATTAGTTGTATTATTAAATTCTTTATATTGTAACTTAATTTCACCGTCAAAATTTGGTAATACAGCATTTTGGAATAATATTGCTTGGAATGATTCTACTGAATTAGCGTCATATGTTCTAACATCCGACCATTCAATAATAAACATTCCTGGCGAATCAAATTGAGGCTCTATATATTCTGAGAAAACATCTCCACCATTTGTAGTTTTTAAATCATCCCAAAATACTGCTAACATAGGAGAAGGTCCACCTGCACCTGGAAGATTATAATTTCTAAAACTTTCCATATTTGTTTCTCCAAATGCAATCCATCCATTTGAACAGACAGTAATTTGATTATAATCAATTCCATAAAATCTAAAAGTAAATGGTAAGTTAATAATTTTAGAATCATCCTGATTATCACCATTATCAGATATATTTAAATCATCACCGTTACCACCATAATTAGGATCAATTTCTATCCAATCATAACTTGGCGCAAGGTCATACCCTGTATCTCCTGAGTCATAAATATAATAACCATAACTATCTGGACCAAGAGGATCTTCAATATTAATCTGACCAACTGTCAAATTAAATGTATATGATTTTTCTAGTCCTTCTTCATTAAATATATCAATTTGAAAAGATGATATAGCACCATTTATCACACCATCCATTACTTCAATCTCTAATGTATTAGTTGGTCCACCACTAGAATTTGCTCCAATATTTGACCAAGAAACATTTGAGTTAATAATATTAACCCCAGCGCTTAATGAATATAAATTCCCATTTATGTTTTCTAAGCCTAGTCTACCATTATTATTCAAATATAGAGAAAGATAAGATGAACCACTATTATTTAGATTAGTATTACTTCCATTTATAATCAAATTTCCAACTGATATTTGTGATCCTATTATGTCTAAATATACAGTAGATTGCCAGTAATCATTACCATTTGTAATAGTTAATATTAAATTTAAATCCTCAAAATCATTTGCATTTGGATTTACGTATATTTCAAAATATTCATTATTCAATGACGTTTCATTTGGTAAAATCTCATTAGTTCCATATTGCTGTGAACTATTTGATATTTCTACTAAATTTGATAGACTTGTAAGTTCAGCTGAAACATTAGTTAATTCAATATTACCGACATTTATAATTGGTAAATTAAGTGAAATAGTTTCTCCTGGATTTATATTACCATCATTATTTCCATCCTGTTCAATAATTAATATTTGCGATTCATTCAAAACAGCTGCTGCCATATTATTAGAAATTCTAAAATTACCCTCGTAAGGGAACATATTTTTCTTTGTAACAGTAATAAGAACTTCTCCTATTGTTGAATATTCTAGAGGTATATTTGCATGACCATTTTCATTTGTAAGTTTTGAAATGAATATTTCATCATTTCCTTTAAGTAGAGTTATGAGAGCATTTTCAACTGGTATACCATTCTCATCATGTACTGATATAATTATACTATTAGAGCCATCAGGTATTTCTTCATTGTAGTTAACTTGAGGATTAAATGGAGTGTCAGTCCATAAGTGTAATGAAGGATCTCCCATCAAGCTATGCCAATGACAAAATATTGATGTATAGGTTTGCGTTTGTCCAATGTATGAATTAATTAAATGATATTTCCCATAATTTAAGGCCTCACCTGCTGTAGCAACATTATGAGTATATATACCTTCATAAACACCTAAATTCATTGCATTATTATACATTGTGTGAGTTCCAATAGTTGCAGTAGCTATTGCTGCGACACCACCTTTAGGGTTTGATGCAGATCCAGCAACAACAAATTTTTCAGATAGGCAATAATCATATGGACCTTCTGAACCAGCAAATGATCCTGTTCCACATGTCATGGTGGTAATAAATGGTAATTTAAAACCATTACTGGTGTTATCTATATCATTATTATCAAAACCACTTACGCCATAAAATCCTCGATAATTAAAATATGAAACACCAGAGCTAATTTGATTTCTCATCCAACTCGAATAACTACCATTTCCATAATTTGTCTGTATATCTTCAACACCATTGAATTCCATTATTTGTTCTATATATTCATTAGTTATTATTGTAGATATTCCTGAATCACTTGGATCACCTAGTAAAGCAGCTCTTTCAAACCATTCATTCTGACCTTGTAAATTAGAATAAGCTTTCTCATATCCTATTATTTTAGATGATATTGTAGCCATATCATCTAAATTTCTAATAGGTAAACGACCAATTGCTATATCTGGAATTAAATCATTACCATCTAATTGAGAATAAGGATGGTCACCCTCACCATTATATGAAGACTGATATTCCGTATATGTTGGAACAGAATAATTACCGTTTGCATCACCAACTAAACAAACAAATGAAGGAGGATTTACCCATGAATTATATGCATTTTGTATGTAGTTTTTTATACTTGTTGTTGAATTACCAATATTTGATACTGATTCAACAATTGTATTATAGCCTCTTTTATGCTTCCATTGAACTAAATCTTGAAAATTACTGTTATTCTCAATATTACCACCACAAATGTATAAAATAACTGGAGGAATGAATTCATCAGTAGTTCTTGAATAATTCAAAATTTTATTTTGAAATATTTCATCATCTAGGATATTTTTGTTTATTACTCTTGAACGTATTTCTTGCCTTGAATTTACCTTAATAATTTCTAAATCAATTATATTAAATGATATAAGTTCATTATTAGATGGGTTAAAACTAAACGGAGTGACTTCCAAATTTATTACTTCCAGTCCTCTCATCACCATTGGCTCTGAAATTTTAACCTGTGAATTAGGAAAAATAGTTTCTACTTCAAGAATTCTTTTTAGACCTTGATTATGTTTATCCTTATCTAATGTTAGCTCAGCTGCCGCTTTAATTGGTCTGTTTTTGTGTGATTGAGTTTTAATTACTGTATAATTGACTGAATAATCAAACCCTGGTTCTATTTCAATAAATGTAGAAAATATAGGTAATTCAGGCATACCTTCTTCCATTACATAGCCGGTATAATTATAATCAAATTTATAATGTGAATCCTCTTTAGATAACCTGACTTCACCTAAATCAAATGAAATTTTTTCAACACCATTTATTTTTCCTTCATAGGTAAAATGATGAAGAGAACTTGAAAAACTAAAAGTTAAAAGAATAATAAGTTTAAATGCAAATTGCATTTTGCCCCTTTCCAATTTAATTAATAATTACACACGTAAAATATAAAAAATAAAGATTAAGTAAATGATTAAACGGATGTTTCAAAATGTAATTTTAATAAAATATATTTTATTAAAATTTATTGAATTTATTTTCTATTTTTTTTAATTTTATATATTCTTTATAATGAGTTAAATCAAATTGCAATGGGGTTAAAGAAACAAAATTTTCTTCAATACAGTAATCATCATTTTGATCTTTATCCCTAAATATTTTTAATTCACCATCTAAATTAAATAAATTTAGACCTTCCTTGCTTTTATAAAAAGAATCTTGAAACTTAGTTTTCCCTTGCCTTGTTATACGAATCCCTTTTATGTCCTCATATTTAACTTGTGGAATATTTATGTTCATTACTGTATTTGATATTAATTTTAAATCTAAAAATTTTTTTAAAATAAATTTTGTTATTTTTGTAGCTGTTTTAAATTCATCTGGATTTAATGAATTTACTGAAATTGCGAAAGATGGAATTCCATTAAATAAACCCTCTACCGCTGCTGAAACTGTACCAGAATATAGTATATTTTGACTTGTATTTGATCCTTTATTAATTCCTGATAGTATCAAATCAGGTTTGTTATCATCAAATAATTCATGAATTGCTAATTTGACGCAATCAACAGGGGTTCCAGTACAGGAATATGCTCTTATTCCGTTTATTTTAATTTTACGAAGTGAAAGTGAATTATTCAATGATATTGAATGACTAGTAGCTGAACGCTCTACACTTGGTGCGACTATAGTTATATCCCCAAATGACTCAGCAGCTTCATGCAAAGCATATATTCCAGGATAGAATATTCCATCATCATTTGTTATTAAAATTTTCATATTTTTTTTAAATCAGTTTTTGTAATGGATAATCATATTAAACTAATAAGTATTCTAATATTACATAAGTTAAATATAAAATATCACTACATTTATGTATGATTATTAAAATATGCTTATATTAATATAATTATCTAGTATACATTAATTTAATTTTATTCTCTAAATAATAAAACAAGTTGATATATTTGTATAAATCAATAAAAAAAAGCTCTGGTATAGAGCTTTAATTTAATATTATTTTATTTTTCTCTATTGAAACTAATCAAGAGAATCATTTTTATTTAAATCAATATTAACTGCATGAGACTCTCCTGAAAGTTGTTCGATAATTATTTTAGATCGCTGGTGAACATAGCTTAAGTATTCATTTACACTTACTCTCCAATAATTTTCACTAGATTTTTCATCGAATTCATTTTCAGTATCTAATAATAATTCTTTGGCTTTTTTTTGAATTACATTTAATTCTGTTTCAATAAGATGTTTAAATTTGATATCAGTTGAATCACTATCATAATTTTCATTAATTAGTGGTTTTTCGTTAAAAGCTTTTCTTCTTTCTTCTGATCTTTTTTCATTATCTTTTAAATTAGTTGGATTTTTATCATCCTTAACATCTTTATCTTCAGCTTTTTTCTTTTTAAGTTTATCTAATGGATTTTTCATATTTTTCCTTTAATAGTTCTAAAGTATAAATGAAATATAATATCTCAGAAATATTATCGGTTAAAACATATAAAAGTTTATATATATTTTTATAAATATAAAATAACTGATATTTTATTTATTGTAAAAATTATCTTAATTTTAGTCACTTAATACTAAATTACATAGAAAGCTTGTTTATTAAATGAAATTATATTGTCTTATTTTTATATTATTACTTCTTCCAGCTACTAGTCAAAATTTATATAATAAAATTCCTAAAGCCGATTCTATAGAATTAATTACTTATAGTGATATCGACTCAATACTTTCTAATGATTCTGAAATCATTGAAAAAGATAAAGACCATTGGGAGTTTAAATATAAATCAAGAAAAATCTTTATTTTATTTGAACGAGATAAAGATAGAATTAAGATGTTTACTGCTATCACTAGGTCAAATGATTTAACAAAAAATGATATGAAGGAAATATTAACAGCAAACTTTGAAAATACCTATGATATACGTTATTCTTTTTATAAAGGATGGTTATGGTCAAATTTTTCACATAAAATTTCAGAATTGACGATAAATGAGTTTATAGATGCGCGCAGTCAAATATTCACTCTGGCGAAAAATTATGGGTCATACTACATGAGCATAGATCCTGTTTGGGATCAAAATAAAAAAGATAATTTATTTAAAAATTAAACAATGCACACAAAAATATGGTTAATTTATTTTCTAATTATTTTTTCTTGTTATCCAAAACCTAAATTAGAAATAATAAAAGACGAATTTGATGATTCTGTTTCATATTTATTGGATAATAATATATTACAGTCTTTAAATAATACGCATGAAATTGAATTAAATATTAAAAGAAAAATAGGCCAAAATGACTCTATTCTCTATTTAATTGTTTTGGAATGTATTGGAGCATCAGAAATAGGAATGAATGATTCTACTTATGTTATGTTTGATATTGACAACATAAAACATCGTTTCAAACCATTTTTAGCTGAAAATAAAATTAAGATTGATCCTGAGTTGACATATGAAGTTATTAATATAGTTTCTGATTTTAAATTTATTAAAAGGGTTGCTTATTCAAATAAAGTTACTATAAAAATAAATGGTAGTAGAAATATTATTTTCACAAAATTAAGCTTGAAAAACAAAATTAATTTGCAAAATTTTATTGAAACATTTATACCACTAAAAGAGCAGATTCAATCTAATTATTAGTTTTTGCTTTTTTAATATTTCTAGAACTCTTTCTATCTTTATTATTATTTCTAATTGGACGTCGACCAGAACGTTTATTTGGAGAACGTACGCTAGTGATTTTTCCCTGATCAAAATTTACAAAAATTGAACCAACTTTTTTAAGATTTTCAATTTTTTGTGTAGAAATAACCATAGTAACACCATCATAGTTACATTTTTTATGTAAAATTTTTAATAAGATATTTAATTGCTCAGGTGGAAGATGTTGTTCAATTTCATCAATTAATAAAACTTTAGTATCTGCACCAATTCCAGCAGCTAATGTAATCCATCTTAATTGGCCTGTTGATAAATGTTTCATTTTTAAGTTTAAGATTGAATCCGTTATATCCATCTTTCTGCAAATTAATTCCATACGTTTTTGAGCATTATCAATATGGTTGAATTTTGAAAAATATTTTATAAAATAATCTTTAACTGTTTTAAAGTAAGGAACTTTAAAGGTTTGAGAAACAACAGCAAATTGATTATTATAGTCTTTTTTAGATAATAGAGAAAATTGCTTTCCATTATACTCTATACTACCTTTATTTGGTTTTATATTTCCTGCTAATAAATTTAAAAGTACAGATTTTCCAGAACCAGGTTTTCCGCTTACACCATATATAATACCTTTGTGTATATCAAATTTTTTAACTATTAGAGAATTACCATTGTAGCATTTATAATCAATACCTTGCAATGAAAATAGTGGTATTTTATTCATTTTTATACTCTTTTTTAAACTGAATTTTTATTTTCAGCCCATTCATTTTTTTTTTGAAAAAAATCGCAATGTTTATTAAACATGCAATAATCACATTTCGGATTTAATTTTCTACACACCTCTTTACCATAATTAATAATATGTGCGTGCAGAAAATATTCTTTTCCGACCGGAATAAAAGACTTAATAATTTTAAATACCTTATCCGGACTTTTATAACACAAAGTAATTCCAATTCTAGTTATGATTCTATGAACATGCACATCTACAGGAAAAGAATTGCCTCTTAATCCAAAACAAATTAGAGATGAAACTAACTTTATTCCTATACCATTAATAGAAGTTAATTCATCATATATTTTATTATATTCCCAATTAATAATTGGTTTTAAATTAAAATTATCAAAATTATTTTTAGACCACTTTAAAAATTCAATTATTGCGGTAGATTTTTTATTAGTAAATCTGCTAATTTTTATTGAATTTTTGAGTTTAGACCTTTTTGACTTTAGAATATCTTCATAATCTATGAAATCACATTTTATATTTTTAAATGCAATATCTCTTAGTTGATTATTAGTTCCTACAGATAGTATTATTTTTATAAATAATTCAACTAAAGGCTCATTTGGATATATCGGTTTTAAACCAGTAGAAGTAAATCCTGTAATTAAATATGCTATTTTATCCTGTCGAACCATTTTTTTGTCTTCAGGAAAAAGATAAAGTTATTGTTTTACTCGATATTTTCTAAATAACGTTCTGCATCAATAGCAGCTTTACAACCAGAACCTGCTGCTGTAATAGCTTGTCTGTAAACAGAGTCCATTATGTCACCGGCAGCGAATACACCATCAATATTAGTCTTTGTACTACCTGACTCAGTTATTATGTAACCTGTTTCATCTAGTTTTATAATGTTATTAAATAATTCTGAGTTTGGTTTATGACCTATTCCTAGAAATACACCATCACAATCTTCTTTTCTTTGCTTTCCAGTTTGTGTATCTTTTACTATTACACCAACAAGTCCATTCTCATCTGGCTCTCCAAGCATTTCTATGATAGAAGTATTCCACATAAAATCTATTTTTGGATTTTCAAATGCTCTGTCTTGCATAATTTTAGATGCACGCAATTCACTTCTTCTGTGGATAATTGTTACAGAAGAAGCAAATTTTGTTAAAAATGAAGCCTCCTCAATAGCTGAATCACCACCACCAACAACAAAAACTTTTTTATCTTTAAAAAAGAATCCATCACACGTTGCACATGCAGAGACACCATAGCCCATCAATTTAGACTCAGATTTTAATCCAAGTAATTTTGCTGTGGCTCCTGTAGATATAATAATAGAATCTGAGAAATAGGTTTCATTACCAATTTTTACTTCAAATGGTTTTTTAGATAAATCTACACTATCAACATGTTTAAAATGTGTATCTGCTCCAAATCTTTGAGCTTGTTTTCTAAATAAATCCATTAATTCTGGTCCCATTATACCATCGGGAAAGCCAGGATAATTCTCTACATCTGTTGTAATAGTTAATTGTCCTCCTGGTTGAATTCCTTCGAAGACTACTGGTTTTAAATTAGCTCTGGCTGCATATAATGCTGCAGTTAATCCTGCAGGACCAGATCCAATAATGATAACTTTATGTTTTTCTTTCATTTAAATTAATGAATCCAATATTTTTGCTATTTCTTCTTTAGAATTTGTCCCTACCATCTGCTGATGGACTTTACCATTCTTAAAAAATAATAAACTTGGTATACTTCTAATACCATATCCTGCTGCAGTAGAAGGACAATTATCAACATTTACTTTTCCAATTTTAGCTTTACCATTATATTCTTTAGCCAATGCTTCAATTGTTGGTGTTAATTGTTTACATGGGCCACACCATTCAGCCCAAAAGTCAACAAGTACTGGTTCTTCAGATTTTATAACTTCTTCATTGAAATTATTATCTGTAAAATCAATTGTAAAGTGCTCCATTTTAACTCCTTTTTAACTTATATTTATCTAAAATGGCTTAAATTCTATTAAGTAATCTATTATCTTTAAATTATGCTTTCTAAATACTTTTATATATTTTATTTCAAAAAAAAAAGCGGTGTTNAAACCGCTTTTTTTATTTTACAAATATTATTTTACTTAAATAAAGAAAGGACAACTTGGGGAGCAGAGTTTGCCTGACTAAAGGCTGATACTCCAGTTTGTTGTAATATCTGTAATTTAACCATTTCCATTTGCTCTTTAGCAAAGTCAGCGTCTTCTATACGTGAGCGACTCGCTTCTGTATTTGCAACACCTATACTTAAAGACTCTTCCTTAGACGTTAATCGGGCCTGATAGTCACCCATTCTTTGAATTGTTGCTGACAATGAATCTATCGCACTTTCTAAAGTATCTATACCATTAGTAGCTTGATTTTGACTTAAACTTCCCCAGCCGACCTGAACTTCAGAGTTATCTCCATCATCATCTACAAAGGTATATGTACCAGCTGATGTAAATGTTACACTATTATCTGAATTTACTATATAATCTGTACCTGCTACAGCGCTGGCACCACCATCTAACGTAATAGAGTTAAATCCTTCAGTTGGATCTGTAATTGTTAAAGAGACATTATCTAAATTAATACTTCCATTTTCACCGACATCTTCTCTATTTGAAGCATCAAATGTTGCTTGAAATATATCAGCCGATTCCTCTCCTACCTGAAAGGTCATTTGTCTATCTATATCACTTTCAGCAAATAATTGAAATCCATTATATTTTGTTTGAGTATAAATATCATCAAACTCAGTCAATAATGAATTAACTCTATCACCAATTGCACCTCTTTGTTCATCGCTTAGAGAGCCATCTGCAGCTTGAGTTAAGCTTTCTTTAATTTGCTGAAGAATATCCATTTGAGATTGATAACCACCTTCAGCTATATTTAGTATGTTTTTAGCTGTTGATACATTATCAAGAGCCTGCGAAAGACCTCTTGTACGACTCTCAAGATGTTTCGCAATATGATAACCTGCAGCATCATCTTCAGCTGAATTAATACGCTTACCTGTAGACAATCTTGTTTGATGTAATCCCATCTTTCCATTTGTTTGCTTGAGATTATAAAGTGCTTCCATTGCACTAAAATTTGAGTTTATTGTGGTAATGTTTCCAAACATGTCTTACTTCCTTGTATTTAATTTAAGTATATTTTATTTCCAACATCCTTGTTGGTTATGAAAACATTATCGGAAAGTATTTATGAAACTTTAATAAAAAAATATAAAAAAATATAAAATTAGCAAATTATAAAAGAGATATATGGGAAAATTTATTTCATTTAAAGTAATTAGTTACAATTTTGTACACCAATTTCCCAATTATCAACACAATCATCATCACTATTTATACTACCTTCTTCACATAAATTATTTTGAGATAATGTTAAAACTGGTGATAATTGGTTATATTCCTGCAACCATACATTGCTCTGACATGTAATATTAATATTTTCTAATTTATTATTTGCTAACCATAATATTTCTAAAAAATTAAATGCAGTTACATCAATAAATTTTAATTGATTATTTTGTAATTTTAGTATTTTCAATCTACAATCTTCGCATCCAAGATCTGTAAAAACATCGGGAATTACATTAATATAGTTATCACTAAAATCTATTATCTCTAAATTTTTTAATGTACTAATATAGTCTGGTATTTCATATAAATTATTATTTTGAAATCTGATAATTTCTAAATTCATTAAATTTTTAATAGAATTAGGTAAATTAGATAAATTATTATTTATAAACTCAAGCTGAGATAGATGAGATAAGTTTTCAATTGAAACTGGAATTGTATCTATATTAATATTTCTATATTTTAATTTCGTAATTCTATTCAAATTATCGATATAATTCCATGATATATTTTCATCCAAGAAATTATTCATTATCTGATTTAATTCAATAATTTCATTTTTAAATAATTCGTCACCATCATGATAGCCATTGAAAGGATTAATATCATTATTTATTCGAACAGATATAGAATAAGATTTACTTTTATTATTATTATAATCGAATGATTGACAGGATATAGTTAATGTATCATTATGGTTTTCTAAAAAAGAAAATGGTAGATGATAAGGTTTTTCAGTATCTTCGATGATATAACTTGTAATATTATCATCCACACTGCATTTTACTTTTGATATACCGTATTCGTCTATAGAAGTAATTTTTATTGTATCTCTTATTGAGAGTTGCATGAGGTTTTCTGGATGGTTTATTATGCATGTTGGATTTATATTATCAGCAGGCTCAAATAAGCTACAGCTGTATAGTAAAAATGATATTAAAATTAAATTTCTCAAAGATAAATTTATATTCGAGCTATTAATTCTCAATAATTCCAGGATGATCAATATCAATTCGAGCATTAATAATTTCAAAATTATATATAATTGATGCTGAATCTAAAGTACTATATTGATTTTTATATATAGAGTCTGTATTAACAGGATTATATAATTCGTCTCCAAATTCATCGATAAAATAAAATGAGTTAGGTATAAATTCTATATAAGCTGTACCTGAAGATTTTGAATAACCTATACACTCTGCAATGATACCTGTTCCACTCACAGGATCCTGACCATTTAGCAAAGTATAGGTCGTATGAATTTTGTTTCCATCAGGATTTATAAATTGAGCTAAATAATTTTCACCAAAAAAAGGGCTATCAAGTGTATTTGCATTACAATTTAACTCTATTTTTGATGAATCATATTCTAATTGAAATGCTAGTCCAAAAAATGGAGACTCTATTTCATTTATTATTATTTCCATTTCAAACGTTTCATTAGAATTACTAACAATAGTTTCTGGATTAAATCCTAATATTGGGTTTGATTGATACTCCATAATACACTGCTGACAACCACTTATTACTAATAATAAAAATAAGAGTATATTCTTTTTTGAAAGGTTCATTTATTTTGATACAGTCATTTTTTTAGTCTCTTCCCATTCCCCTGATTTTATTTTATAAAAATAAATACCTGAAGATAAAGATGAAGCATTATATTGAATTTTATGATGTCCTATATCATATTTCTTATTAAAAATTAAATTTTGAATTAATTGGCCTTTTAAATTGTAAATTGATAATGTAATTGTCTTTTTTTCAGGCAAACTAAAAGATATTTCTGTAGTAGGATTAAATGGATTTGGATAATTATTATTTAATGAAAATATCTTTGGTACAGATGATATATTAAGTATTTTTTCAAGATATTGTTTTATCTGTAAAAACCCTTCTCCTTCTCCAGAAATACTATTATAAATTAGTTTTAATACATCAGTATGATTTTGTAATAGCTGATCTTGATTTGG
This sequence comes from Fidelibacterota bacterium, assembly GCA_002689995.1. Classification (GTDB taxonomy): domain Bacteria; phylum Fidelibacterota; class Marinisomatia; order SCGC-AAA003-L08. The sequence continues at coordinate 1,793 of NZIV01000033.1, read as the reverse complement.
GTTGGTGATTTCCATAGGTTCGATAACAGTATGCTCATTTTCCCAATTTAATCCAATTGCTAATATATCTCGCTCATTTATTATACCATCACCATTAGCATCTGAATAAGTCAGAGTTGAGCCTGTAATATTATTCTGATTATCCCAAGCAATAGCTCCATGTCCTTCCTGAGTCCAATTAATTCCTTTTGAATATCGAGGTATTCCATTGAAATTAAAATATGTAATTACATTTATAATGTCATCTATATTTACAATTCCATCATTATTAATATCACCAGGAAATACAGACAGAACTCTTTTATCATAAGTACCCATATCTGGCTTAGCAATACCATCACCATCTCCATCAACAATATCAGTTTGAGGTATATACAAAATAGTATCATTGAATGAATTTGCATTCGGTGGATATAAACTAATCCCAGTGTCAACGCATGGTGATTCTTTTGTTATATAATAAAATCCTTCATTAGGGGATATAAATTTAGGATCTGAGGAAATATTGAATTCATTATAATAATAAACAGAATCTGAAGGAGAGCTATGGATACCATTCCTACCATTATTAAATGCTGAATGGGTTGCTAGTATAGATTTGGAATAACCATCATCTCTTAGATATATACCAATACCATCATTATTCCAAAGAATCGAATTTATTATATTAAATGTACCGAATTGCTCTATATTAATATTACCTCCTGCACCAGGCTGGACAACTCTATTATTAGTAAGTGTCACATTTAAAAGAGAAATATTTGAATTTTTTGCAAGAATACCACCAGGATAATTAAATGAATTATTCCCTTCAACTAGCGAGTTTTTAATTTTAACATCTCCATTATTTGCATATAATATGGAGGAAGTTTCTGAAGTATTATTAGATATGTTACAATATTCTAATATTAATTTTGTATCATATCCATTAACACTAATTGCACCACCATCTTCTGAGGCGCTATTATTAATTATATCTGAATCTACTAATTTTATTATTCCACCATCATCTATATAGATTCCACCACCATCTTTATTTGAATTATTTTCTGAAATATTAATATAGCTACCATTTATATTTCCAGATTTTAAATAGATTCCACCACCATCTTGATTTGAAGAATTATTAAATATATCAGAAATAAATGTTCCATTAAATGTAATTTCTGAATTTAACGAATATATTCCACCGCCACTTTGATTTGAAGAGTTTGATTCAAGTTTTAATTCAACTATATTTTCTATTACAGAATTAATCAAATAGATTCCACCACCTTGGCTGCTTGCATAATTATTGAAAATTTTTATTGATTCAAAGTTTACTAAATATGAATCAATCAAATACATACCTGCACCATCTAGATCATAGTTTCCTACACGATTTGTATTTTCAGAGATAATTATATCCTTCATGATAGGCGATGAGTTTACTAAATAAATTCCTCCTCCATTACCAGCTGATATATTTCCTGTTATTTCAATATTATTTAATTCTCCATTAAAATTATCCCCAAAAATTCCACCACCGTTTAATTGGCTGTAATTATCTTTAATAATTAAATTTGAAATTTTAGGATTAGAATTAGATATTAAAATTCCAGCACCATTATTAGACTCTCCATCCTTAATTGTAAAACCACATATTTCTACATTATCACTATATATTTTTGATTTAATTGTTTCTACATTATCATCAGAATGTTTCACTTCGGTTGTTGGTCTATAATATTCTCCCGGTAATCTTATCATATGTAATTTAGTGCGATTCATATCATCATCATTCTCACTATATA
>NZIV01000032.1 GCA_002689995.1 Fidelibacterota bacterium | reverse complement strand
GGAACAGCATTTAATGGTAATAGTTATGGATTAGGAAGCTATGGAGAAAGTGGTTACTTTGCTTCTGGTGGTACTTCAGCGACTTATGCAGGTACTAATACCAGTACAAGAATTGGTGGAGGTGGTGCAGGTTACAACAACAGCACAAGCACACCATCAAACTCAGCGGCAAATGGACAAGCCAACACAGGTGGTGGTGGAGGTTCAGGAGGAAATGGTGGCTCTGGTGTGGTCATCTTTAAATACTAATGGTTAAAAAAAAATGAAAGATACAAACGAATTAAATTTAGAAATAGAAAGAATTAAAGGCGATATAAAACTTATTGAGCAATCTTTAGACACGATTAAAAACAACCATTTATTTCATATCGAAAATTCAATTAAAAAAATTAATAATGTTTTATGGACAGTTGGCATAATGATTTTTGCACAACTCATAATCGTTCTTAGAGATTTGATATTCTAATGATTAAAATATTAGCAACGGTATGTTTTTTATCGGTTGGTGCAGAAAAACAAGATTTATGTATGTCAGGATTTATTCCTATGACAAAACCTTTAGTTACAGTGCAAGAATGTTCTGTAGCAATTAAAGACATATCTGAATATGTAAACCAAGATTTTAAAGACAGAAATATTGCAATGAATTTACAATGTGTGAGGGATAATTATGGCACTACCAATATTTAAACTGCTCAGTTTCGGCGTAAAAACTGCGGCAGACATATATCAAACAAAAAAAGAAACTAAACAACTTGAAGCTCTAGCCGAGAGAAATCATGTAGAAAGAATGGTAAAAGGTGAAGTCGAGTATAAGAAAGCTATTATTGCTAGTAACGATAATGGTTGGAAAGATGAGTTCGTCTTGGTTCTTATATCCATTCCTATTATTTTACTGGCTTACTCTGTTTTCTCTGACGACCCTGACATTCGTAATAAGTTAGACGTCTTCTTTGAATATTTTTCAAACATGCCGTTTTGGTATCAAGGATTATTTATAGGTGTCGTTGGTTCNATTTATGGGCTNAANGGTGTTGATTTAATGAAAAGGAAATAATGAAAATTTCAGATACAACGCAAATTACACATTAACAAAATAATAGAGGAATAAACTTATGATTATATATGGAAAAACACCTAGTGACTGGAAAAACGAAATAGTCTTTCAGGTAAAAGAAAATAAATTTAAAGTTATGGCATTTGTCATATACTCAGCAATCTTAATCTCAATATAATGGCTAAAGCACCTAAATATGGTGCTGTAGTTGCTTACGAAAAAACAAACAAAGGGACGTCTATAGGGCGAAAGCCTATNACTTCAACAATGAATAAAAATAGGAGACGACAAGGTGGAGCAAAAAGATACAAAGGACAAGGACGTCCTTGATATAGAAAAAATTTTAGATGAGCTTCCAAAACTTTTGGTTACTCAAGCATACAAAAAATTAAAATCAGGAGAAGATTTAACTGCTTCAGAAATGAAAGTTTGTTTAGACGTGTGTAAAGCATACAGTGCTGACGCATTAAATAAAAAACCTGATAACATTTTAGATAGTGTGCCGTTTGATACAAATGGATAAAAGACTAAAAAACTTTAAAAACTTTTTGTATCTTTGTTGGCAACACTTAAATTTACCAGAACCAACAAAGGTTCAATACGATATAGCAGATTATCTGCAATCAGACGAAAAGCGTNTGGTTATACAGGCATTTAGAGGCGTAGGAAAATCTTGGATTACTTCAGCTTTTGTATGTCACCAATTACTACTTAACCCACAAAGGAATATATTAGTTGTATCAGCAAGTAAAAGCAGAGCAGACGATTTTAGTACGTTTACACAACGTCTTATTGCTGAAATGCCTTTACTTCAGCACTTACAGCCCAGAGACAATCAACGTCATAGTAAGGTTAGCTTTGATGTTGCACCTGCTCTTGCCAGTCATGCTCCAAGTGTTAAGTCAATGGGTATAACTGGTCAGCTAACAGGTAGTCGTGCAGACTTAATAATCGCTGATGACGTAGANTCAGCTAATAACTCTCAGACACAATTAATGAGAGACAGGCTTAGTGAAACCGTAAAAGAATTTGACGCTATTATAAAACCTAAAGTTGGACGTATTGTCTTCTTAGGTACTCCNCAAACTGAAATGTCATTGTATAATGACCTTGATGAACGTGGTTTTAAGACAAAAATATGGACAGCTTTATATCCCAATAAACAACAAACCATTGGATATGGTAATAAATTAGCTAACGTAATATCTGAGGTTANTGATAAAGAAGGTAAACCAACAGACCCAGAAAGATTTAATGAGATAGACCTCATGGAACGATTAAGTTCTTATGGTCGCTCAGGGTTCAACTTACAATTTATGTTAGACACTACAATGTCTGACGCTAATAGATACCCACTTAAACTAAATGATTTAATTGTTGTATCTGGTTGTTCTACTTGGAAAGAAGCTCCTGCTAAGATTCAATGGGCTTCAGGACAAGACCAGATAAAAGCATTAGACCCAGAATTACCTAATGTNGGACTTAAAGGAGANTATTATTGTTCACCTTTATATATGTCAGACGAATTTACAGCGTTTGAAGGCACTATAATGTCTATCGACCCTTCAGGTCGTGGAGCNGACAAAACAGCGTATGCGGTGCTTAAAATGCTTCATGGAGTGCTTTATTTNACCTCTATAGGCTCATTAGACGGTGGTTATAGTGATGAGACGCTTACTAAGCTATCTCACATAGCTAAAGAACAAGGTGTAAATNATGTAACAATAGAGTCTAACTTTGGTGACGGTATGGCTACTGCCCTACTCAAACCTGTTATGGCTAAGATACACCCATGTGAAATAGAGGAAGTAAGACACAGTATACAAAAAGAGAAACGAATAATAGATACCTTAGANCCTATTATGAATACTCATAGGTTAGTAATAGACGAAAAGTTTATTAAAGATGACTTTAGGCTAGAACCTGACCACCAGTTATTTAGACAAATGACTAGGATAACAAGAGATAAAGGTGCACTAAGGCATGATGACCAAATAGACGCTTTAGCTATTGCGGCTAACGCATGGGTTGAACGTATGGATAGAGACCAAATACTNTCTTATAACCAACACAAAGAAGAATTATTAGACCAAGAATTAGAAAGATTTATGGAACATACCATAGGTCGTGAAATTAAAAAGGATAGATTTATATGAAACCAGAGTGGAGTGTATATTATGAAGCTATAACTAAAACTCATATTAAGACTGAGGAAGGTTATAAATTAAAGCCGTATAAATGTACTGAAGGCTATCTCACAGGTGGCTACGGACATAAAATAACAGACGGTGAAGAAGTACCTACTACTAAACAAGGTTGGGTTAAGTTGTTTGGNAAAGACTACGCAATAGCGTTTAATGGAGCTANGGAGCTCACTAGCATGTCTCCTAACCTACACCCTAATGCTTTTGGTATAATTATAGAGATGTGCTATCAAATGGGTTCTTATGGCGTTTCTAAGTTTAAGAAGTTTTTACAAGCTATAAATCAAGATGAACCAGAGTACGAAGTGGCGGCTAAGGAGATGTTAGATTCACGTTGGGCTAAACAAACGCCTAATAGAGCTAGTAGAATGTCTGTAAGAATGGCTGAAATAGCTACCAAACATTTTGGTTAAAAAATCTGAAAGGGTATATCGTATATGACGAGACCGAGTTTCCCCATTGGAGCGGCGAAAAATTACTAAAAAGCGGCTAAAATACCTATATATTCTGNGATTTTTTTTGATATATAAGGAGTTTATATCCTTTGTAACCTGCGGCGGCGTTTTCTTTTTGTTTGCTTGTGTGCTAGGGTCTATTTTTTTAGGATTGCTTCTCATTGGTTAAAGTTCCCATTATAGATATAAAGGCTGTTACTCTAGCTATCTATTAAAGGGACTTACTCACTAACTATCTAACTAAAGGAATATAAGTAATGAAGGAATATGTATTANTNACTTTNATNCTCTTACCATTTGAANANACNTTNAATATAGATAGTAAGTTATCATTAATGACAATCAAAGCCACNCACTGCGATATTAATATNAANACTAAGTATCACGAACCACCAACNAACAAACATGAAATAACAATCAATAATAAAAAGTNTCAATTAATAGGNANACTNTGCGAATAGAGCTCTAGCCTGTTTTTTTCCTATCTTAGAATGATTTTAATTCGCAGGTGCNTAGGTGCGTCAATTTGCACACCCTTNAAAATATAAATANTTAAATCCTTTGTTGACTCTATATCCGNTNATGNNTATNNTGTANTNATGATTAATTTAAAAATGAACGCAAAGCCAAGCACATTGGGCTTTTATTCAGGTCATAGTAAACCACTGTTTTTAAATTAGTTGCCTTGAGGGCGTGACTGCTTGGGCTCTGTTTTATCGTTCCAAGTACCAACAAAAGGATAGACCGCTTTAGAGTTCTGATTGTCTCTGAAAGTCTTTAGTGCTTCAGCGTCATTGCTTTGAGCCGAGAGAATTTGTTTTTGTTTGTCTTCAGGTATTAAGCCTGAACTGATGAGCTCACAGTATGAGCGAAACAAACAAAACAAAAGGACGATAACATGAAAGTAATAAATATGAAGAGTGCAAGGTCAGGCAATCCAGTTGCTAACCAATTTATAATTAATGATGACTTAGGGAATAGATTTTTTCAAAGTTATAATTCAATTATAGTTAAGCGAGACGCAGAGGGTCAGACTTGGCTTGATAGTGAAACTTGGGACTATTCAGTTACAACGGCTAAATATAGACGAGAATTTCTTAATGAAGGCGTTGAAGCTACTAGAGCCAAAATNAAAAGCGGTGAATATAAATTAACTAACTTGAACGGAGATAGACATTATGCCTAGAGCCATTCCAAGAGNAGTTCAAAAAATTCAGCGTNAAGACTCTGAAGAGAAATANAGACAACAAGTCGAAACAGAACAATTCTGGGACGATTACAAAAAAGAGCAAGACAAAAGAAAAAAGCTAGACATGCTTTCAAATGCTTTAAAAGACGGCGTTGTCTATTTTAGTTAAATAAAGAGCGAAACAGGGCGGAGCTTTCCGCCTTGTCTCTGGTTATCTACCAGACTGACGAGCTCAGAAAACAAACAAAACAAACAGGAGAAAATAACAATGAATAACTTTGATTATTTAAAAAGACAACCAACCTATGCTTTAAAAAATATGATTAAAGCTCTTTCAATGATGAGCCTTTTAAACTCTGAAGAAGAGAACCAGAGATTAGAAGCCGCAAAGATTGAATTAAAAAATAGGAGTAAATAACAATGGAATTATACATTGAAACTAAAGTTGTTTATGGTAACGAGTTAATTTATCCAATATGCGAAAAAGCCAAAAAGTTATGCAGTATAACACCGCATAAAACATTNAGCCGCTTTGCTATTCAAAGATTAAAAGAGCTTGGATATACATTNAAACAACAAGAATTAAAATTATAAAAGCAACANTGANNAGNCTTNAANAGNCGAAACAGGGCGAGAAATCGCCTTGTCTGTTGCATTTCAGTTATGACTANACGGCGTACTTTTTTTTATAAAGTGACCGTTGTAATGACTAGACGGCAACTCAAACAAAACAAAAGGAGCAATAACAATGATTAATGTTTTAAAATTCATTGGAGCTGTTATTGGCACTGGTGCGTTCTTATTTGGTCTTTGGGCTATGATATGGATTGCTTGTGCTATGAGTGACCAGTGTTGGTATAGCTACACAGGTCAGCTTTAATGGGAGCGGAGCACGATAGACGTTATGAGCTTTGGCAATCACCAATGACTAGACGGCGTTTCTTATCTGATAATGAGCTTACNTTTGATAATACCATAGCAAGAAAGCTAGACGGCTTTTGGAATTATGGTGACGCTGATTACACCGCCGCAGGTGTAAGCGAAGCGGACTATCAAAAGTATAAGCAGATAAGAANACGNTTTTTAGATTGGGAAACAGGNGTCATGGCGTTTCTTTATAGGCAAGATGATAAATGGGCTNAGTTATGCNAAAAGTATAAACTTTCCGATTTACCTTATGACTACAAAGAACANCCNAAGCGTGATAACCGCAAAGAGCTTCAGCAGATTATCTTAAAAACCGTTAGAGATAATCAGCTAAAGAAAAAGCCGTTGTTGGCTTTTTTAAGAGCTAATAATCCTGAGCTTAATCCCTCAGCGATTAATAGACAACTTAACAGACTACTCAAATGTAGAGCTTTAGATATAGACACTAAGTTCAAGACGAAACGGTACGTTATTATGGGTGCATACTTTAACTCACATTACATTAAGTAGTAACTGGGAGCGTGGGCGGCTAGTCTGCCCATGCTTTTATTNATGCAATTAAATCATTAACGTAATTAAATCGAATCTTTAATTTATACGATAAAGGTTTATTGTTGACAATTACAAAGGAAGGAGCAGATATGGGAATTGCTAAGTTTTACAACTTAAAGCATTGGTGTTTCGACATTGATGTTTTTTTCATAAATCGTTTTAGGTTTTTAAGACAAATTAAACTTAAAACGAAAATTACTTATTAAGTAAGGAGAGCTAATGAAAATTGAAATCGGAATGGAGATTTTCATAATATGGTTTTGCTCAGGACTTGAGCCGCCATGTAATGTTTATCTAAAAGAAAGAGGTAAGTATGAATATTAGTTTTTTTAATATCACTATTGAGTCTTATAACGCTTGGTCTTGGTTTAAAATAACTAATGAAGACAAAGAGTTCATACTAGACTTTGGATTTTGGCGAATATATTATCTTAAATAGAATATTCGCTAGGAAGGTACAATAAAAGCATGACTATTAAAGGCGTTAATCTAATCAAGATTATCGAAGAAATGCGAAAGTTTGACCCTCAACTAGAGAGTCAGGCTATAGCGGTATTCTTTACCGTTTGTCTTACCGAAAGTGCAGACGGCGTATCTATGCAAGAAATTGCAAAAAGGTTAGACTTAGCCCAGTCGAGTGTTTCTCGAAATGTGTTTAAACTATCGAGTGTAAACCGTCATAGAGCTATAGGGATTGGCTTGTTAGAGTCATTTGAAGACCCTATGGAGAGGAGACGCAAGTTGGTTAAGTCAACTGCAAAAGGTAAGCGAGTGTGGTCAACACTATGCGACCTAGTTAAATAACTAAACAACAACAGAAAGGGGGTGAACTATGAAAAATCCAAAACTACTTACGGAGATTCACAAAAAACTAACTTTAAAAGGTTGGGAAAAGTTACAATCAAAACGTGGCTTAAAAGTTATTGAGCTTTTAGGTGCAGGTATGCTTGTAACTGAAGTGAATGAACAGCACATAGAGCATTTAGTTGAGACGCTACAAGAGCGTGGGCTACAAGGTAGTACCATTAATCGCTATTTAGCGGCTTTAAGTAAAATGCTTTCTCATGCACATAAACGACATGCAATCTATCACATGGAGCGTATGCCTTTTATTGAATGGGAAGATGAGAACGAGGGACGAGACCGTTATCTTATGCCTGAAGAGGAGCAAGAGATTATTCGATTAATGACCGATTGGGACTTAACTGATTATCTTGAGCTTTATCTATTTTTAATAGACTCAGGAATGAGACTTGGCGAAGCTCTATCTTTTAAGAAGTCAAATGTAGATGAACATTTTGTTGTGCATTTAAAAGGTGCACAGACTAAAAATGGACATAGACGGAGTATTCCTTTGACAAAAAGAGCAGTCTCTATCGTAAATCCTTTGTTATCTAATATTGAGCGTGGCGATACAGTATTTGGTCACTTGAATTATTGGAGAGCAGAGAACATNTGGCGTAAGCTACGAAAAGCTATGGACTTACAAGATGATAAAGACTTTGTAATACATTGTCTTAGACATACTTGTGCCACTAGATTAGCCCAGTCTGGTAAGATTGAGCTACATCTAATTGGTGACATGTTAGGTCATAGAAGTTGGGTGATGATTAAGCGTTATGCTCATTTAATCCCAAGTAACTTACGAGGAGCGATTGCCGTATTGGATAACCATAATGAACTATCCGCTAACGGATAGCTTTACAAATATGGTTTAATCCTTTGTTAAGTAGTAGCGGAAAATAAGTTGAATTTATGTTGATATATAGTAATTATTCTGTCTGTGGCTAGATAGCTCAGTCGGTAGAGCAGAGGACTGAAAATCCTTTTGCACCAATCCCTTAGTGAATAGGTACTATCTAAAATCATTTATTATCAGCATAAGTCAACTATCCGCTACTACTAAAGTTCCCATAGTAGATTAACCACAACTTACACTAAGGAGAGTTATCAATGACAAAACTATTGGAAGTAATGCCTACTTATAAAGACCAATTACAAAATGAAAAAGACATGGCTGAGTCTGGTAAGCATAGAACAAACAGCCGTAGAATATCTCACATTGAACGTGAGGAAGAGTCTGTAACGAGCTATGGTAAAGTAATGGTAGCTGAGTCTATCAGACCACTAGCCNTAAAAATAAAAGAATATCTCGAAACCTGTGCAAAGAAGACTATTGGACAACCACCAGTGGCTTTNATGCACTTAGCAGGAGTTGACCCTGAAGTATCAGCACTAATCACAGTCAAACATATCATAAATACAATNACCCAATACAAACCACTTACCGCTACTTGTATTAGCTTAGGTGGTAAAATTGAAACTGAAGANCAATTAAAGAATTTTCAGTTTTTAAATCCTGAGCTTTATGAAGTGGTTAAAATGGACTTAGANAAAAGGTCATGGAACTACGCTTATAAAAGAAGGAAGTTAAGAGAGACAGCTAAACGAGGAGAAGTAGCTTGGGTTGAATGGACAACACCTCAAAAATTACATGTTGGTATTCGATTAGTTGAGATGATGATTGAGGCTACAGGTTTAATTGAGATTGGTCTTGAAACTATCAATCGTAANAAAACTAAGATTATTAAACANACTCAGAAAACTAGAGAATGGATAAAAAATAGAAATGAGTTTAATGAACTGCTTAATCCTGAATACTTACCTACAGTTATGCCGCCGAAACAATGGACGTCTGTATCTGGTGGAGCTTATTGGACTGAAGAGCTCCCTGAATTAGATTTAGTTAAGCAAAGAAATAAAAAGTTTAAGAAAGAGCTTGAGAACTTCAAAATGCCTGAAGTTTATAATGCAGTTAATGTTATGCAAAACACAGCTTTNAAAATTAATCCTTATATTTTAAAGGTTATGCAAGAAGCGTGGGACAAAGGTTTAGCAATGGGTGGTATGCCGCCAAATGAAAATTTGGATATACCAAACAAACCGCATGACATTGAGACAAACAAAGAAGCTCGTAAAGAATGGAAAAAGAAAGCAGTCATAGCACATACTGAAAATGCTCGTATGTTTTCTAAAAGATTGCTTTATGCAAAAATACTTTGGGAAGCTGACAAGTTTTTAAAATACAAAACAATATACTTTCCNCTTCAATTAGATTTTAGAGGTAGGGCTTATTGTATTCCTGCATTTCTAAACTATCAAAGTATCAGTGGAGCTAAAGCGTTGTTAAAGTTTTCACATGGAAAAGAAATAACAAAAGAAAATAAAGGTGACTTTTGGTTAGCCGTACATGGAGCTAACATGTGGGGTAAAGACAAACAATCACTGCAAGACAGAGTTAAATGGGTTGAAGACAATGAAGAGCTATTTACTAAATGTGCTTTAGACCCTTTTACTAATAGACAATGGGAAGAGGCTTCATCACCATTTCAAGCGTTAGCTTGGTGTGAAGAGTGGAGACAATTTAAAGAACAAGGTTATGGTTTTGTTTCTACAATACCAGTATCTATTGACGGTTCTTGTAATGGCTTACANCTTTACTCATTGATGTTAAGAGATAAAGAAGCAGGTAAATTAGTTAATGTAGTTCCTGCAAGTACACCTCAAGACATATATCAATTAGTTGCTGACGCTGTAATTGAGAAACTAAAAATAGATAATGAACAAGGTAAACCTTTTGCNAAGCAATGGTTAGACTATGGAGTCAAACGTAGTACAACAAAAAGAAGTATTATGACAATCTGTTATGGAAGTACCAGATACTCATGCACTGATTTTGTCGTAGAAGATTTGACAAAAAGAAAAGACAAAGGTGAGCAACACCCATTTCAAGATGAAGTATTTAGACCTGCAAGTTATTTAGCAGGTGTCATTTGGGATAGCATTGGTGATAATTTAAAAAGTGCTAGACTAGGAATGGACTATCTACAAACGATAGCTCGTCTTGTTGCAAAAGAACAATTACCTATTCATTGGATAACACCAGTAGGCTTTCCTGTTTACCAAAGTTATCCTGAAATGAAGAGTAAGAGAGTTAAAGCTATGCTTATGGGTGAAGTTATCAAGCCTCGTATAAATACTGAGACTGATAAAACTGATAAACTNAGAATGTCTAATGGTATAGCTCCTAACCTAGTGCACTCACTAGACTCAGCCGCAATGATGAAGACAGTTAATATTGCATACGACAAAGGTGTAAGAAACTTTTGTAATGTGCATGATAGCTTTGGNACTACTGCGGCAGATGTTGAAACTTTAAGTGATAGTTTGAAAGAAGCATTTATAGAAATCTTTACGAGCCATGATGTGCTTAAAGATTTTAAAGATGATGTCTTTCATCAATTACCTGAAGCATTGAGAAGCAAATTACCTGAGCTCCCTGAAAAAGGAGATTTGGATATANAACAATTAAAAGAATGTGATTTCTTTTTTGCTTAATTAATCCGCTCATGCTTAAATTGTATGAGCGATTAGTAAAGTACCCATAATAGACAGTAAGGACAAAAAATATGGAAAATGAAGACTACTTTAAACAGTGGGATTACCCCTGCCCTTTAGATGTCGCAGTAGCGGCTATCAACAAGGGTTGGATAATTGAAAGACCAAACGAGGAGAACGAAGATGAAGAACAATAACGTAAAGATTGTGTCACCTGTGGGTGTCAGCCAATACGCTTGGCTTACGCAACCAGATACAAGATTTGATAATGACGGTCACTACAAGACCAATCTTATTATCAAAGCTGAAGACGCAAAGTCTCTAATCAAAACTATTGATGATGAGATGAAGGAAAGTTTTACTCTTGCTAAAGAGAAAGCTAAAGGAAAGAAAGTTAAGGAAGGAAACACGCCTTATGAAATGGAGACAGATGATGACGGTCAGGAAACTGGCAATGTTATATTTAAGTTTAAGACGAAAGCTCAAATTATTTCTAAAGACGGNAAAGTAATTCCTAANCGAGTAGCTATCTTTGATAGTANAGGTAAACCTATGACAGATGTAAATGTCTGGTCAGGTTCAGAGATGAAATGCTCTGCTGAATTAATTAAATACTACACAGCGATTGCAGGTGCAGGAGTTAGTCTACGACTAAGGGCGGTACAGATTACTAAACTTGTCGAAGGCGGTGCAGGTAATGCTAAAGGCTATGGCTTTGATGATGTCAAAGACGGCTATGAATTTGAGGAGAAAGCTGATGTGGTACAAGAAGAGGCTGAGAAACAAGAAACTGACTTCTAATCAAGTCGGTTTAGTACATGGTTTTCGGTCTGGTCTTGAAAAACAAATAGCTGATGAACTTAAAGGTCTGCGTGTGCAGTATGAGTTTGAGGAAACAAAATTAAAGTATGTTAAACCTCAAAAGACTCATACCTACACACCAGATTTTTATTTAACAAAGCAAAAAATATATATTGAGACTAAGGGATTATTTACTTCTGCTGATAGGCAGAAAATGAAATTAATAAAAGAACAACACCCAGATAAAGACATAAGATTTATATTTAGTAATTCAAAAACAAGAATAAGTAAAAAGTCTAAAACCACTTACAGCATGTGGGCTGAGAAGTATGGTTTTAAATGGGCTGATAAACACATGCCGAAGGAATGGTTAAATGAGTAATGAAAGAGAAGAAACAAAATACATAATAGTACATGCTTCCGATACTCAACCTTCCCAAGATTTAAACGTAGAAGATATTAAAGCTCAAGACCGTAAAGACGGTTGGTTATCTTGTCGATTCCATAAAGTTATTACCAGAGACGGTGATATTCANGACGGAAGAGATATTAAGATAGCAGGAGCTCATATTGAAAATAGTAAAAAAGTTTCTAATACCAATTCTGTAGGAATCTGCTTAATTGGTGGGAAAGACACGAATAATAAACCTGAATGTAACTTTACTTTAAAACAGTACAATGCGTTAAAAGCACTTGTAGATGAGTTAAAATCAGAGTACAGTCAGGCTGTTATCGTTGGTCACAGAGATGTGGCTGATGTCCTGTCTCCGCACTTCAACATAAAGGAGTTGCTGAGATAGTTTTGTTTGACCCTGCCAGTAGCAATACTGGTGGGGTTTTTTTATTCCCAAAATATTTTAGCAAAAAAATTTAGAGAGATTATGGAGAGTGAATTTTTATATCACACGTCTTGCGACAACTGCAATTCTAGTGACGCTAACTCTGTCTATGATGACGGACACGCTTACTGTTTTTCATGTGGAACAACAACGAGAGGACACGCTTTGACAACAAACGAATTTGTACCAACCAACTCTGACTTNGTACAGGGTGAGATTACACAACTCACTACAAGAGGTTTAGATAGATTGACATGTCAAAAATTTAATTATCAAACAGGTAAGCACAATGGAAAGCCAGTACAAATTGCAAACTATTATAATAAAGACAGACAATTAGTTGCACAAAAATTACGACACGCTGACAAAACATTTCAATGGATAGGTGAAGCCAAAGACTCAGGTTTATTTGGTCAACACTTATGGCGTGACAAAGGTAAGATGTTGATAATCTGCGAAGGAGAAATTGACGCCTTATCAATTAGTAAAATTAATCAAAATAAATTTCCAGTAGTAAGTATTAAATCAGGAGCACAAGGTGCAAAGAAAGATATACAAAGAGAGCTTGAATGGATTGAAGGCTTTGAGTCTGTTGTCTTTATGTTTGACCAAGACGAGCAAGGTAAAGCAGGAGCACTAGCGTGTGCAAAATTACTGACACCTAATAAAGCAAAGATTTGTACGTTACCTATGAAAGACGCTAACGAAATGTTAGTTGCAGGTAAAGTAAAAGAATTAGTAGATTGTATTTGGTCTAGTAAAGCATATAGACCTGACGGAATAGTATTAGGTTCTGATATATGGGACGAAGTTAAAGTTGAAGATAAATATGTCAGTGTTGATTATCCATTTACATGTATGAATGTGAAGACACATGGTCTTCGTAAAGGTGAGCTACTTACAGTAGCCGCAGGTTCAGGTGTAGGTAAGAGTTCATTCTGCCGACACATAGCATTAGATTTATTAAATAAAGATTTCAAGGTTGGCTACATAGCATTAGAAGAGAGTATTAAAAGAACCGCTCTTGGTATTATGGGTGTTGCTTTAAAGAAACCATTACACTTAACAAGAGAGGGAATAGATGAGACCAGACTTCAGGAAACTTTTAAATCAACTGTTGGTAATGGGAATTTTTATTTATATAACCACTTTGGCTCTACAGCTAGTGACAATTTAATTTCTAAAATAAGATATTTAGCAAAAGCATGTAACGTAGACTTTGTTGTTCTTGACCATTTACACATGGCGTTATCGTCAGTTGGTGATGACACAACAAATGATGAAAGAAAACTTATTGACTACACTGTNAGTAAACTAAGAAGTTTAGTTGAAGAGACAGGCATAGGATTAATATTAGTATCACATTTAAGACGTTCAACTGAAGGTGATAAAGGATTTGAAGACGGCAAACAAGTTACACTAAGTAGTCTTAGAGGTAGCCAAGCCATAGCTCAACTATCTGATTTAGTAATTAGTATGAGTCGTGATTTAAAATCAGAAAAAAATATTGCTGATATTTATATTCTTAAAAATAGATTTAGTGGCGAGACAGGAAAAGCCTGTAGCCTTTATTATGATTTAGAAACTGGGTGTCTCTCAGAGGTTAAAAGTGAATTACAAGAAGATTTCTAGGCGAGACTTACAGTGGACACAAATAGTTTTAGAAGCATTAATCGAAGCCAAACTACACCCAGATAAAATTATAAACATTCAAGTTGGTTCACCAAAATCTGCGGAAGCAGTTGAACAAGCAATCATTGCTCTTATAGCAGACGGTAATGTTGAAGCACTAAGATTAAACATAGAACTACACACTTTAAATTAAGGAGAATACATTGACGCTACCTACAGTTACGAAAAAAATATTAAACGCTGACTATGTGCAAGTTACATGGAGCGATATAAATTCTAACAGTTCGTGGTTGACTTTAAAAGACGCACTTAATAGTAAAGTTACAATTTGTATTTCTACAGGTTGGTTAATAAAAAAAGATAAAGACGTTCACATAGTTGTATCAGATGTAAACTTTAATGAAGACGGCACGTTAGGTGACGTAGGTAACATCACAACTATGCCTTCTAGTAACGTCATAAAAATAAAGAAGATAAGATTATGAAGTATTGTTTCGACATAGAGACAGACGGATTTCTTCAAGATTGTACGAAAGTACACTGTATTGTTTTAAAAAATATAGACACTGGTGAAGTATTAAAACCCACCAATGATGAAGCTATAAAACTTTTACAAGAAGCAGATTTAATTACAGGTCATAACATTATTAAGTTTGACATACCTGTATTAGAGAAATTATTTGGCTTTAAAACTAAAGCACAAATTTTCGATACAATCGTAGCAACACGTTTATTGTTTCCTGACATAAGGGACAGTGACTTTAAAAGAAATGACTTCCCTGCGAATTGTATTGGCAGACACAGCTTGAAGGCGTGGGGTTATAGGGTGGGCAATTACAAGGAAGCATTTGATACAGACTGGAAAACATTTAGTTCTGAGATGTTAGACTATTGTGTTCAAGATGTAGAAGTCACTCATAGTTTATATAAGATGATTGAGAACAGAGGTTATTCTCAACAAGCAATGGAGTTAGAACATGATGTAGCTTCATTAATATTTAGACAAGAACAACATGGTTTTACTTTTGATAAAGAGAAAGCCGAACAATTATATTCTAAATTAAATGCTAGACGATTAGAATTAGAAGATGAGTTTCAAAAATTATTCTTACCTATTACTACAAAAAGAATATCACCGAAGACTGGTAAACAATTAAAAGATAAAGTAACAGTCTTTAATCCTTCTAGTAGATTACACATAGCTGATAGATTAAAAGNTAAATACAACTGGCAACCAGATGAATATACTTCAGACGGTAAACCTAAATTAGATGATACTATCCTAAGTAAACTAGATTATCCTGAAGCTAAACTCTTAGCTGAACATTTCTTATTAGATAAACGAATAGGACAATTAGCAACTGGTGCTCAGGCTTGGTTAAAGAATGAACACAAAGGAAAGATACATGGAACTTGTAATACAAATTCTACTGTCACTGCTAGAGCTTCACATTCACACCCAAATTTAGGACAAGTACCTAGTGTATCTGTCCCTTATGGTAAAGATTGTAGAAGTTTATTTACTGTACCAAAAGGTAAGAAGCTAGTGGGGATTGATATTTCAGGACTTGAAATACGCATGTTGTGTCANTTNATGTCTAAGTATGATGACGGAGAATATTCTAAAGTTGTACTTGAAGGTGACATACATACTGAAACACAAAAATTAGCAGGATTAGAGTCAAGAGATTTAGCAAAGCGTTTTTACTATTGCTTTTTATATGGTGGTGGCGTGAAAAAAATTGCTCTTGTTACTGGTAAGAAAGTTAGTGAAGCGTCTAAAATTAAAAAGCGTTTCTTAAATAATTTACCTGCGTTAAATAAATTAATAACGCAAGTACAATCGGCGGCTGAACGTGGACACTTAATAGGTCTTGATAAACGTAAGATAAAAATTAGGTCTGCACATGCCGCACTCAATACACTACTTCAATCAGGCGGTGCACTTGTTTGTAAACAATGGCTCGTTGAGTTTGACAAAGTAGTTAAGAAAATACCTGACGCCCAACAGGTCGTTTGGGTACATGATGAAATACAGGTCGAGTGTCTTGAGAAAGACGCTGAGACTATTGGACGGTTAGCTGTCGAAGCCATTGAACGTACTGGCAAACACTTCCAATTAAGACTTCCTCTCACAGGGGAATACAAAATAGGAGATAATTGGAGTGAAACACACTAACAAATGGGATATAGATTTGTCATTTGGTAAGAGTGGTGAAGACAGAGTAGCTAACTTATTAAATGCAGATAAATCCAAGATAGAAGTTAAGACAGAAAGAGACTGGTGGTACAAGACTGGTAACATTGCTATTGAAATAGAATGTAGAGGAAAGCCTAGTGGATTATATGTAACTGAAGCAGATTACTGGGTGCATGTTTTAAATAAAGACGGTAAAGACTTTTGTAAATTATTCTTTGATGTCGAAACATTAAAAGAAATAACTTTCAAACATATAGATAATACAAAAATGGTTGGTGATAACCACGCTTCTAAGTGTGTGTTAATACCTTTGAAAGAATTGTTTAACGTAAAGGAACGAGTAAAACTATGAAAAGAAAACTACTAATAGACGGTGACATTCTTATTTATAAGATTGCTACTATGAATGAGGTAGATACACATTGGGGTAATGGTTTGTGGACTCTACACTGTGATGAAAATATATGTAAGACTCAAGTAGATAGTACGATAGATGATTTACTAGAGGATTTACAAGCAGACGATTATGTTATTGCATTGACTGATAAGACTAACTTTAGAAAAGATGTCTTACCTTCTTATAAAGACAATCGTAAATCTAAAAGAAAACCTATGGTTCTCAATGCTTTGCGTGACTATGTTATGGATAAACATAAAGCTATTATTTATAAGGGTTTAGAGGCAGATGATGTCTTAGGAATATTAGCCACTACTCCTCATAATGATGAGAGAGTGATTGTTTCTATTGATAAAGACCTTAAACAAATACCTGCTCTTATATCTAGGGACGGTAAAACTATTGAAAAAATTAGCAAGAAGGACGCTGATTACTGGTTCATGGTACAGACTATGGCAGGTGATAGCACTGACGGCTATAGCGGTGTGCCAAAGGTAGGGGTAAAAACAGCCGAGAAAATATTAGGTGATAATAATGTTCCCCTCTTAGAGCTATGGAAAAAAGTTTTAGCTACCTTTGACAAAGCAGGTTACTCAAAGAAGGAAGCCCTGCAACAAGCTAGGGTTGCACACATATTAACTAACAAAGATTACAACAAAAAAACAGGCAAAGTAAAACTATGGCAGATATGATAAAAGAACCGCCTCATTATACTCAGCATGAGATTGAGCCTATTGATTTTATTATAAAAAATAAGCTCGATTTCTGTCAGGGAAATGTGGTGAAATACATTTGTCGTTACAATCTGAAGGGTGGGATTGACGACCTATTAAAAGCCAAACAATATATTGACTTTATAATAGATAAAGACAACTCCAAACAACTCAATTTAAGATATGACGGTAAGACACAAGCACCTTCTGGTACAAGCTCAACTAAGCTCACCCCCAAAGGATATTAGATATATCAAAAAATGGATTAGAAAATTAGTTCACTTAATTAAAATGAAAATGCTAGGTAAACCTAGTGCCTATTACTGTAATAAAAAAGGTAATAGAGGTTTAACCTGTGTGACGGCAATCGAAACGTCACATATAGCATTTCATTGTTGGGACGAAACTAACCCTGCTCAATTACAACTAGATGTTTATACCTGTGCTGAACTAGATGAACAAATTGTATTAGAGCATTTAAAAAGTTTCCAACCAAAGAACATTCAATACAAATATTACGACAGAGAAAACAATTTCACATTAATTAAGGAGACATAAATGGACTACGCAAGAGACGAACTACTTACTTACTTTGGTAAGACAACATTAAAAGATAGATATTTATTACCAAACGAAAGTTCGCCTCAAGAAGCATTTATGAGAGCGGCTAAAGCATTTTCAGATGATGACGCTATGGCTGAAAGAATTTATAACTACGCTTCTAAGCTGTGGTTTATGTTTGCTACACCTGTTTTAACTAATGCAGGAAGTAAAAGAGGACAGCCTATTTCCTGCTTTCTAAATTATGTAGGTGATAGTCGTACAGGTTTAACCGCCCACTACACAGAGAACGCATGGTTAGCGTCAGTCGGTGGCGGCATTGGTGGGTACTGGGGACATGTCCGCTCAGACGGAACACTCACTAGCGGCGGCAGTCAAAGCTCTGGGTCAATACCGTTCTTACATGTCGTAGACTCAGAGATACTAGCTTTCTCTCAGGGTAAAACTAGAAGAGGAAGCTACGCCGCATATATGGATTTGTCTCACCCAGAGATAATAGAATTTTTAGACATGCGTAAACCGAGTGGTGGTGACATACATAGAAAATGTCTTAACTTACATCATGGTGTAAACGTACCTGACAGTTTTATGCAACTGATTGAAAAATGTATTGAAGACCCAACGTATGATGACAGTTGGAATCTTATTGACCCTCATACAAAACAAGTAGTACGCACTGTTTCTGCTAAAGAAATATGGCAACGTATTTTAGAAAACAGAGTTGCTACTGGTGAGCCCTACCTATGCTTTATTGACACTATCAATAACGCCCTTCCCCAACCCTTAAAAGATAAACAATTAAAAGTACACCACTCTAATTTATGTACTGAAATAACATTACCAACCAATGAACAACGTACTGCTGTTTGTTGTTTGTCTAGTGTNAANTTAGAAAAATATGATGAGTGGAAAGATAACGATAGATTTATCCCAGACTTAATTAGGTTCTTAGATAATACATTACAATCATTTATTGATAATGCACCTGATGAATTAGCTAAAGCTAAATACAGTGCACACCAAGAAAGAAGTTTAGGTTTAGGAGCTATGGGTTTCCATGCCTANTTACAATCTAAAGGTATTCCTTATGAATCTGTTTTAGCTAAAGGACANAACATAGCTATCTTNAAAAAAATTAAACAACAAGCTGAGGAAGAGTCACGCAACNTAGCAATGGAACGAGGTGAAGCACCTGACATGAAAGGAACTGGTATGCGTAATGCACACCTATTAGCTATCGCACCTAATGCTTCGTCTTCTATTATCTGCGGTACAACTTCCCCTTCAATAGAACCTTATAGAGCTAATGCTTATGTGCAGAAAACTATGTCAGGTTCTTTTTATGTTAAAAATAAATTTCTCGAAAAACTTTTACAAAGCAAAGGTATTGATAATGAGAAAACTTGGCAGTCTATCTTACAAGCAAATGGTTCAGTTTTACATTTAGATGAACTGAATGATTATGAAAAAGATATATTTAAAACTGCTATTGAAATAAATCAGCAATGGATAATTAACCATGCGGCTGACCGACAAGAATTTATTTGTCAGGGTCAATCCGTTAATGTCTTTGTTCCTGCTGATGTAGATATAAAAGAGCTCCATGATATACACATGGTTGCTTGGAAACAAAAACTAAAAACACTTTATTACTGTAGGTCAGAAGCAATTAAAAGNGCGGAGTTAGTATCTCTTAAAGTTGAGAGAACTATAATACCTGAGTCAGAGTGTTTAGCATGTGAGGCATAGATGACAGATTCAAGTATATTTAAAGACATAGACAAACCTAAAAAGTGTCAATGTCATAAGAAGAAACAAAAACAAACAGTGTTATGGACGTTCTATCATACGTTATTAGCAGTCGAGTTATTAATAATTATAATTATAGAAGGGATAGAACTATTAACAAAATGAGTTTATTTAAAGAAAGAGTACATTACAAACCGTTTGAATATGAATGGGCTTTTGAAGCATACGATATGCAACAGAAAATGCACTGGCTACCTAGTGAAGTACCATTACATGAAGATGTTAGAGATTGGAATAGTCGATTAACAAAAGAAGAAAAGAATTTAATTAATCAAATTTTAAAATTTTTTACACAAGGAGATGTAGATATAGCTCAGGCTTATCTTGATAATTATATTCCTAAATTTAAACCACCTGAAATTAGAATGATGTTATCTTCTATTGCAACCAGTGAAGCAAACCATGCTCATAGTTATTCATTATTAAATGATACTATTGGATTACCTGAAACTGATTACAAAGCATTTCAAGATTATAAACAAATGGCAGATAAACATAATTATTTATTTGAAAGTAAAGGTAAAGGACTGTCAGGACTAGCTAGAGAAATGGCATGTTTTTCTGCGTTTGGAGAAGGATTACAACTGTTTGCTTCTTTTGTAATGCTATTAAACTTTCAACGATTTGGAAAAATGAAGGGTATGTGTCAGATAGTAACGTGGAGTATACGAGATGAAACACACCACGTTGAAAACATGATTAAATTATTTCATGCGTTAATAAAAGAAAACCCTAATATTTGGACAGAAAAATTTAAAGCAAGTATCTATCAAACATGTAGAGATATGGTTGACTTAGAGGATAGATTTATTGATTTAGCTTTTGAGTTAGGTGGGATAGAAGGACTAACTTCTGACCAAGTTAAAGAATATATAAGGTATATTGCAGATAGAAGACTNCTACAATTATCTTTAAAACCTAATTANGGTGTTAAAAACAATCCTTTAGGTTGGTTAGACTGGGTATTAAACGGCGTAGAACACGCAAATTTCTTTGAAAATAGAGCCACTGAATACAACAAGGGTACTACCAGTGGGTCACTTTGGTAATAAAGTACCCTTTTTAGAAGGAAAACAATGAAAGACTTAGATGATGTTATCTTACCTACTACGGTAGATGACTTAATTAAATTGTTAAATGAAGTATATCCTGAAAAATCACCTGAACTTTCAGATGATACTAAGACTATATACTTTAAATCAGGACAACGTGATGTTGTTAAATTTATAAATNNATTAAAAGAAAGGGCTGAAGAAAATGTGCTTAGGAACAAGTAAACCAGTAACATATACACCAAGAGATGAATCTCAAGACTATGTAGCAGGAAATACTTTTGACCCTAAAGATAATGCCTTTGATAATCCTGAACCTTCTAACGTAGATGTTGGCGGTGATATGCCTAAAAAGAAAGTACAAGATACTTACAATCAGGGTGGAGTTGAAGGCTCTAATACTGGTTTAAACATAACTTAATAAGGAGAAATAAATATGTGTGGTGGCGGTTCAAGACCTGCTCCTCAACCTGTTGCTCCCAATCCTGTAGTTAATGCTTCACCTATTGGTGAGGAATTAGTACCTACATTGGAAACAGCAGACACACTTGAGGACGGAAAAAGAAAAAAGAAGGGCAGTAAGAAAGCAGGAACAGAGGCTTTACAAACAGCAAACTCTGGTCTGAATATTACAACAACTTCTAATACAGGCGTTAATACTCCGTAATGGAATACGATAACGAAGTAGTAACAAGACAAAATACCGCTAGTGAAAGATACGAAACCTTAAAACAAGACCGACAACATTTTTTAGATAGAGCAAGAGAATGTAGTGAACTAACTATTCCGTCTCTAATTCCTGACGAAGGCTTTACAAAGTCTTCAGATTTATATTCCCCATTTCAATCCGTTGGAGCTAGGGGTGTCAACAATTTAGCTTCCAAATTATTATTATTATTACTCCCCCCTAATTCCCCATTCTTTAGATTACAAGTCAGTGGTGACGCTAAAAAAGAAATGGACGGACAACCTGATATTAAGACTGAAGTTGAAAAATCTTTAGCTGATATTGAAAGAGAAGTTTCAAAAAAGATAGAAGAATTAGCTTTAAGAGTTAGTGTCTTTGAAGCATTAAAACATTTAATTGTGGGTGGTAACGTATTAACGTATTTACCAAAGAACGACACTATGCGTGTCTACCCTCTTTCTAATTATGTAGTTAGAAGAGACCCTCAAGGAACATTAATAGAAATAGTTATAAAAGAAAGTATAGCTCATGTAGCTCTTGATGAAGATATTAAAGAGCAAATGAAAATTAATGGAGATTATAAAGATGATGAGAATTGTGATATTTACACTCACATTTATAAATTAGACGAAAAGAAATTTTATATATGCCAAGAAGTAATGGGTATAAAAATCCCTTCTACTATTGGTACACTTATGGCAGACGCCATGCCTTATCAAGCATTAAGAATGGTAAGGATTGATAATGAAAATTACGGAAGAAGTTTTGTAGAAGAGTTTTTGGGCGACCTCAAGAGCTTAGAAGGATTATCTCAATCACTTGTCGAGAGTGCGGCGGCTTCAAGTAAAGTTGTCTTTATGGTAAAACCAAATGCGGTTACAAGAAAAAGAGATTTAGCACAGACCAGAAATGGTGACATTATTACTGGAGCACAAGATGACGTTTCAGTTTTACAAGCACAAAAACAATATGACTTACAAGTTGTAGAAAGAAGTATACAAAAATTAGAAGAGCGTATGTCTTACGCTTTCTTATTACACACAGCAATTCAAAGAGACGCTGAAAGAGTTACAGCCCAAGAAATTAGATACATGGCTGAACAATTAGAAACGTCTATGGGTGGTGTGTATTCTTTATTGTCTCAAGAATTACAATTACCTCTGGTTAGAGTGTTAATGAAAAGAATGGGACAAACAAAAGAAATTCCTTCTTTACCTAAAGGTAGTGTTAAACCCACTATTATAACTGGTATTGAAGCTCTTGGTAGAGGTAATGATTTACAAAAACTAAGAGAATTTGTGGCAGAGATTGGACAACTCGCACAAATAAATCCTCAAGTAGTACAAGCTCTAAACCCTAATGACTTGCTAACTAGAATAGCTACAGGTTTAGGAATTGATACAGAAGGATTAATAAAATCGCCTGAACAATTACAGGCGGAACAAGAAGCGGCAATGGAACAGCAACAAATGCAACAAGTCATGGACACTGCTCANGANGTTGCACCGCAAATTGCNAATAATATGACTAAGGAAATGTAANAATGGTAGAACAAGTAGAAATAAAAGAAGCTGAAACTACTAGCGAAAAGCCAGTAGAACAAGTTGAAACTCCAAGACCAGAAGGATTGCCTGAAAAATTTAAGTCTGTTGAAGACATGGCTAAATCTTATTCTGAATTGGAAAGTAAATTAGGAGCTCAGGATAAATCGTATGAGAATGAAACATCTCAACCAGAACCTAAACAAGAAAGTAAAACAGAATCTAAACCTGAAGGTGATTTAGAAATAGCTGAGAAAGCTGTATCTGACGCAGGTTTAAATATGGAAACTTTNCAAANNGAATACAATGAAAAAGGACAACTNGATGACAAGTCTTACGAGTCACTTGAAAAAGCAGGTATTCCAAAATCATACGTTGACGCTTTTATCAACGGACAAGCGGCACTAGCTAAACAACAAGGTGATGATGTTAAAGCAGTTGTTGGTGGTGAAGAGTCTTATAATAAGATTGCTTCGTGGGCGGCTGAAAATATGACTGAAGGTGAAAAGAAAGCCTACAACGATACTGTAAATAGTAGAGATGTAGAATCTATCAAACTTGCAGTTGCAGGATTAAAAGCAAAATTTGACATGGCTAATGGTAATGAACCAAACTTAGTACAAGCAAAAGCAACACCTACAAGTGGTGCTCAGTATGAGTCTTGGGCTCAAGTAACTGAAGCTATGCAAGACCCAAGATATGCAAAAGATGTTGCGTATCAAAATGCTGTTAAAGCTAAATTAGCTAACAGTAAATTATAAGGAGACTCAATGTTATTACAGGCTCTAAAGAAAAAACTGGAAGCAAAGATTGTTG
Source organism: Fidelibacterota bacterium (assembly GCA_002689995.1). GTDB lineage: Bacteria > Fidelibacterota > Marinisomatia > SCGC-AAA003-L08. The sequence goes on along the minus strand of NZIV01000032.1, from coordinate 6,955 downwards.
AACATTCAACTGTCTTAGACATCTACAATCAAAAATCAGTTGGTATTGGCGACCATGATAAGTTACTTGAAATCGTAGAAGATAGATTTGAGAAACTTGTTTGTGCTAAACACCAACTTGAGGAACTGGAGAAAATACTAAATGTCAAAAAAGAAACCGAAGACAAAACCGAAGGCGAAACCAAAGCCAAAACCAAAACCTAANAAAGGATATTGATATGGCAAAAAAAGGTTTATACGCAAATATTCATGCGAAACGTCAGAGAATTAAATCTGGTAGTAATGAACGTATGAGAAAAGCAGGGAGCAAAGGAGCTCCTACTGCCGCTAATTTTAAAAGAGCGGCGAAGACAGCCAAGAAAAAATAAATTAGTTGTGCACTCTTTATAGAGGGCAACTGCCTAATCACATAGGAAACATAGCTTGACCTACTGCGGTAGACAATCTTGATTCATGGGACTGAAAGTGTAAGGGCTTTTATTAACAACGTCAAAAAAGGAGACTAACATGGCAAACGCAACTGGTGCACAGATTGGTCAGGTTAATGCTTCTGGTACAGAAGACGCTCTGTTTCTGAAAGTTTTTGCAGGAGAAGTTTTAACTTCTTTTGATAGAGCTTCAGTAACAAATGGTGCTGACATGGTAAGAACTATTAGTTCAGGCAAGTCGGCAACNTTCCCTGTCATGGGAAGAATCGGAGCGGATTATCACAGTATCGGAACAGAAATCACTGGTTCATCTGTTAATCACAACGAAAAGGTAATTACGATTAATGACCTTTTACTATCTAGTGCATTTTTAGCTAACATTGAGGAAGCTAAGAATCATTGGGACGTAAGAAGTGCATACAGCACAGAAATCGGAAGAGCACTTGCTTTCCAAAAGGACAAGCATATTCTTCAAACAATCGGTCAAGCCGCTCAGGCTTCTGCAAACGTATCTGATTCAGGATATGGTGCAGGTACAGTATTGACTAACACAGGTATTGCTTCAGCAACAGCTTCAACTGCGGCTAATGCAATGATTGATGAGTTATTNAATGCGGCTAAAGCACTTGACGCAAACTATGTTCCTAAAGAAGGTAGAAAAGCCTTCATTAAGTTAGAGGAATATTACAAACTAGCTAACGCTACTAACGCCGTTAATATAGATTTCTCAGGAAAACCTAACGGTGGTGTTGCTGACGGTAAAGTAATGAAAGTTGCAGGTATTGAATTAATACCTACAGCACATTTTGTTGCTTCCGACTTATCTTCATCTACAGCAGTAGACGCAGGTAAAACAGCAACAGGTGCTTACCCACAAAGGGTAAACCTAGCTAACTATGTATGTTTAGTGTCTCACCCTTCTTCAGTAGGTACTGTTAAGTTAATGGACTTAGCTACTGAAATGGAATACGACATTAGACGTCAAGGTACGCTAATGGTAGCTAAATACGCTATGGGTCATGGAGTTCTAAGACCTGAAGCGGCTGTAGGAATTAAAGAAGCGTAATCTTTACGTTACTTTATACTTATAAGGAAAGGCGGTTATGGGGAGACTCATGCCGCCTTTTATAATTTTAAAAAAGGAAAAGCATGACAACACAAATAACACCAACTACAGAACTACAAGCTGTCAACACAATGCTTTCCGTAATCGGCGAAGCTCCTGTGAATACTATTACAGGAACAACAAGTGTTGACGTATCAGTCGCTAAAAATATTTTAGACGAAACTTCTATGTCAATACAAAGTCAAGGACATAACTTTAATCGCCACATAGAATACACAGTATCACTTGACTCAAGCAACAAAATTCCCCTTCCTAGTAACTGCGTTCAAGCAGATGACCACACTCGTCAATACAACTACACAATCAGAAACGGTTATTTATATAACCTAGAAAAGCACACAGATGTTTTTAATTCTGCTCCTTCCGTAGATTTAATTTTAATTCAACAATTTGAACACTTACCTGAATATGCAAGACGCTATATTACAGTTAAAGCCGCTAGAAGATTTGCGGCTCGATTTATTGGTGANAGAGAAATTACACAATTAGTGGGTCAAGATGAAAATGAAGCATTAGTTTCTTTTAAACAAGCAGATAGCAGAGAAGCAGATTTAAACATATTAGAAGGTGACTCAAATACTTATTCAATAATAAATAGACCAACTAGAAGGACATACTAATGGCTGTAGTTTCGCAAAGTATACCAAACTTTATTAACGGTATATCTCAGCAAACCCCTACACAAAGAGGTATTAATCAAGGGTCAGACCAACTTAATTTACAAAATAATATTGTAGACGGTTTAAGTAAACGACCCCCTCTTGAATATGTCGCTACGGTAGATAGTTCAAATATCTATCCTAACAAGGCAAAAATATGGAGTATACAAAGAGATGAAAACAATCAGTACATTGTGGCTTTCTATAATGGCGGCGTCAAAGTCTTCGATTTGGCAGGTAATGAAAAGACTGTNACGATTGCTTCAGGAGCTAGTTATCTTACTAGCACTAATCCTAAAAATGATTTTCGTATGGTTAATATTGCTGACTACACCTTTGTGGTTAATCGTTCTGTTACTCCCACTGCTGATAGTACATTATCTGCAACCAAAGTCGAAGAGTTCTTAGTTTATGTAAAAAATTCAAATTATGGTAGAGAGTATTCAGTAACACTAACTCACCCTAATATGCCTTATGGACATAAAGTATTATTTCAAATGCCTTCAGGTAATGACGCAACAACAGATAGTGAATTTAGAGACACAAATAAAATTAAAGACATNTTATTATATGGGACTTCTAGNCAACACTGGAATNGTTCAGCGTCACANATAGGATTTAAAACAGTTAGAACAGATACTAACGCTACNTTATCAACGTCACAAGGACTNGCAAACTATTCAGGGATTACTTCTCATTTTCAATTTGAAAGTTATGACAACGTAATNTACGGAAAACCAACTGGTTCAGGAACTTTATCTAATTATTCTGTTAGTGCGTCAGACGGTGCAGGTAATACAGCTATGTATCATATAAGAGATACAATACAGGATTTTACTAAATTACCNTATTATGGAAAAACAGGTGTTATTGTAAAAGTTACTGGTGAAGAAGGTGATACACTTTCTGATTACTATGTCGCTTTTCAAGGGAACGGTGTATGGAATGAAACTCTTGCACCTTCAACAAGTTTAGGTGTTACAAACAGCACCATGCCTCANGCTCTTATTAATAACAATAATGGTACGTTTACTTTTCAAGAATTAAGTTGGACTGATAGAACGTGTGGTGACAGTGAAACAAATGCTGACCCTTCTTTTATTGGAAAACAAATACAAAATTTAACATTTTATAAAAATAGATTAGGATTTTTGTCAGGTGAAAATTTAATTTTATCTGAAAATGCAGGGTTCTTTAATTTCTTTGCAACTACTGTTACACAAGTTTTAGATACTGACCCTATTGATATTGCGGCTTCAGGTACACAGGTCAACACATTAAAAAATTCTGTATCATTTAATGAAACATTATTAATGTTTTCAGATACAGCACAATATAAACTTGACCACGCAGGTGACACGATAAGCCCTACTACAGCAATACTTAATGAAGTATCTAGTTTTGAACATGATGATACGGTTGCACCTGTAGCGGCAGGACGATTTGCATATTTCTGTCANGCAAGAAATCAAAATACGGCTGTAAGAGAATACTACGCTGATGATGATACTTTAACAAATGACGGTTTAGATATATCNGTTGCCGTACAAAATTTATTACCAACTAATCCGTATCAAATAATTAGTAATACGATTGAAGACACATTAATATTTTTACACGCAGATGACGCAGACACACAGACTGCACCTTATAGTGGGACAGCAACAGCAACNAATGCTGACACAATGTTTATTTATAAATATTTCTTTGATAGAGGTGAAAAAGTACAAACAGCTTGGTCTAAATGGNAATTTAATGGAGTTAAAATATTAGGTGGTTTGTCTTCTGATAGTTATATTTATGTNTTAGNTTCNGAAGNNACTGATACAAAATTATTTAAAATAGATTTAAGAAATTTAAAAGACTCTACNTTAGGTTTTAATACTTATGTAGATTTAAAATATNCTGTNACTGGTACTTATAATGCNACAACAGGATTAACAACTTTCAATACTCCTTATGGTGNAAAAACTGGATTAATTGCGATTGATAGAACTAATGGTACTAACTATGTAGCAACCAACACAACTGGTTCGACATATACAATCGTAGGTAATCATACAAGTTTATTTATAGGTGTTCCGTATGAATCAAAATACACACTTAGCCCACAATACATAAGAGAAGATACTGGAAAAGGATTAGTAGCGGTAACTTCAGGAAGATACCAAATTAGAAATATCTCATTTGATTATGAAAATTCTGGNTACTTTCAAATAGAAGTTACTCCNCAAAATAGAACTAAAAACACTACGTTTATGACAGGCTATGTCATTGGATTTNCAGGTGCTCCAAACCAAGTTGCAATATCAACTGGTACATTACGAGTTCCTATTCAAGCTAGAAACACTGATTTTGTTTTAGATATAGTTAGCTCTTCACACTTACCTATGCACATAGCGAGTGCAGAAGTTGAGGGGTACTATCACAGACGTTCAAGAAGAATGTAATATGGAAAAAGAAAAATACGTTAGACCTGCAATTTTAAAAGACGCATTGGAGTTAGCTCCTAAAATGCGAAAAGAAGATAGAGAAGAAATATTGGCGTCAGATAATATGTCACCATTAGAAGCTCTAGTCGTTCCTTTTACAATTAAAGGTGCAAAAATATATTCAATAATTGGTACTAAAGAAGAAGGTGTCATTGGTATGTTTGGTTCAACACCAAGCAGTGAACCTGACTTTGGTATCGCTTGGCTATTGTCAGCAAACACTTTAGCAGACAAACACGCTAGGCAATTTTTAAAAGAGTGTCCTTATTGGGTAGCTCAAATGGGTGAAGGTTATAAACATTTATATAACTTTGTAGATAAGCGTAACTGGGTAGCTTTAAAATGGTTACAACTTTTAAAGTTCTCACCGAAAGAAGAGTTCCCACAGTACGGACATAAACAAATACCATTTTTATTAATGATGAGGGAGATGTAATATGTGCGGTGTAAATGAAGCAATGGCGGCTTTTAAAATAGTCGGAGCTGTCGCTAGTCACCGAGANAAAAAACAACAAGCCGTTAATAAAGCGGCGGCAGATTATCAAACTCAACGAAATGCTGACCAAGCATACTTAAATGATTTATCAAAAATAGAAACGGAAAGAGGTATGGCGGCTAGAGAAAAAGGTATTGCCGAAATGAAAAATAAATTTGCTAAAAAAGCGGCAATGGCTAATGCTCTTAATTTAGGTTTTGGTAATTCAGTTAGAGTAGTACAAAACATAGGGACTGAAGCTGATATAGAATACAATGATATTATGGCTGATTATATGGGTGATATGATTACTCTTAATAATCAACGAAGTGACGCCTACGCTAATTTAAGTAGAACTTACAATAGTATAACTCCAACTTACGAACCAACTTTTGCTAGTCTTGCATTAGATATTGGTGGTGCAGGAGCAGATTATATGGGTAAACCAAAAGATGAACGAAGATTCTTTACTAATTATGGAAATCAGAAAACAGGATAACACATGGCATATAGAAGTAAAATAAGTAGAAATAGATATTATGGCTCTACTTTTGCAGGACGTGTCGCTACTTCAAGAGAAACTCCTTTAACAGATATAGTAGACGCTATAAATAGAAACACTGGTAAGTTAGAACGGTATGCTTCTAACTATGTAGAAGGTAAAAAAGACGCCGCAGATAAATATTTAGAAGGCTATTATGCTACAGGTGGTACACCAGAAAATTTAAGTAATGAAATTCTTACAGGTAAACACCCTGAGTTAGAAAACATGTACGCAAAGACTGCAATAGATACTCACAATGGTAGATTTATGGCGGCTAAAGCAATAACTGAAATTGAAAGATTAAAAGATACTTACAAACCTTTTGACGGTGACGGTCAAACATGGAATGAATGGGTTAAAAGTCTTGTAGATGAAAATGGACATGCTGTTATTCCTAATTTAGAAGGAAAATCAAAAGGATTTAATACAGGTTTTGCAACAGTCTTTGGTGAATATAGAGCAAATTCTCTTGTAGATGACGCTGAAATGCGAGGGAATTATTGGAACGCTAAAAAACAAGAAGCAGGTATGAGTTACATGCACACTCGTTTAATGACAATGAACAACATTGGAACAGATTATTGGGCTCAATTAGAAACTTTAAATACACAATTACCAAATGTATCTGGTTTAACTGGTAAACAATATTATTTTACAACGGAAGAAATGAATCAATTAGCTATAAATCATGCTAGTTGGGTTTTATCGACTGCTACAACAACACAAGAATTAGATAAAGCTATGTCTATCCTAACTGCTGACAGAGGAATTGGTAAAGGTGGTAATGCGTTAGGTTCATTAATGAATACTAAAAGAAAAGACGTAGCAGAATTAGTTGAAAGTATAAATAATAAAAAAGTATCACTAACCAATCAAGCTAGAGCAGATATAGAATACAATGAAAAGCAAGATGTAAAAACTATTTTTAATGATTTTTTAAGTGGTGACATGACTGTAGAAAATAGAGATAAAGCTATTGAAGCAATTAAAAAAGGTAATTTTGGTGAGCCACGATTAATAGAAGCAGTAAATAGCTTTTATAATAAAAACAGATTTACAAACACTGACCCTGCAAACATAGATACATTTTACAAAGAAGTTTTAACAGGTCAATACGATAGCCCTTCTGATGTTATTACAGCTATGTTAGATAAAAATATTCCTACAGATAAATTAGGAACAGCTTTATCATATTGGTCTTATTGGAACAGTGATAATGATAAAGGTAAAAA
>NZIV01000031.1 GCA_002689995.1 Fidelibacterota bacterium | reverse complement strand
TACATTCTGGAATGTACCATCTGCATTAAATACATATTCATCATCAAATAAACAGCCTCTCGCTGTTACATCATCTAAAGAACTTGACCACCAACCACCAACATTGGCAGCGTCCCAACCAACAGCCATCGCACCTGCTTCAGGGGATAATCTCCATTCTCCTGATTGAAAATTCGAAAATGAAAAAGTCATCATTAGAAGTAATGAAAACCATTTTAGATTTTTAATAATTGTACACATATATCTATCTTCCTCCTAAAAAAGATTGTAAATATTTAAATATTATTATTTTCCTCCGCATCGCAAGTCAATTTGAAAAATAAAATTGAACTTGAAAATTTGCAATTTATATAAATGTAACTAAAAATACGTACACACTAAAAAATAAAACTAAAATATAGATTCAGTTACAGATTTTAACATTTCTAATTTATTGAAATACAAATTACTAAACAATATTTATCTCTAAGGATATTAATTATTATTGACTGATATCACAAATTGACAACCATAAGGTTCTTGATAAAAAATAAACTGGTTTTGAATGATAAAAATAAACACATACTATAATATAGAATACTTTGTTCTCCTTTTGTAAATTAAATACTAATATTTTAACTCAAGTCTTTTATAAAGGGAATTAAAATTTCAAAATGAATAGAAATAAAATCACACTTATTGGCGGTGGCCAAATTGGAGGAAACCTTGCTTTAATTTCAGCTCAAAAAGAACTAGGAGATGTCGTTCTTTTCGATATTCCACAAGCAGAGGGAATGGTTAAGGGTAAGGCTCTTGATATAATGCAATTACGTCCTCATGATGGATATGACTCACTTATTCAAGGTTCATCTAATTACGAGGATATTGCTGACTCTGATGTTGTTATTATTACCGCAGGTATACCAAGAAAACCTGGAATGTCTAGAGATGATTTACTTAGTATTAACTTAAAAATTATTTCTGATGTTGCAAAAAACGTAAAAAAATATGCACCAAATGCATTCGTAATTGTTGTATCAAATCCATTAGATGCAATCGTTTATGCATTTCATAAAGTTTCTGGTTTTAGAAAAAATAAGGTTGTTGGTATGGCCGGTGCACTTGATAGTTCTAGATTTAAGGCTTTCCTCGCAATGGAAACAGGGTATTCTGTACAAGATATTCAGTGTATGGTTTTAGGTGGACATGGTGATACGATGGTGCCTATAACACGTTTAGCTACAATTGGTGGTATACCGGCAGAAGATTTAATATCAAAAGAGCGTCTTGAAGCAATTGTTGAGCGAACACGATTTGCTGGTGGAGAAATTGTGAAACTATTTGGGAATGGTTCAGCATTTTATGCACCAGCAGCTTCAGCAATTGAAATGGCAGAATCTTACTTGAAAGATAAAAAACGAATAATTCCTTGTGCATCTTTATGCGAAGGCGAATTTGGTGTTAACGGTTACTTCATTGGAGTACCAACTGTTATTGGTAAAAACGGCGTAGAAAAAATTATCGAATTCTCATTGTTGAACCACGAAAAAGAGGAATTAATGAAAACATTAGAAGCTGTAAAAAAAACAGTTTCAGAAACAGGTTTATAATATAATCAAATCAGTTAGGTATAATTTATGATCAAAAAAATCTGGTTATTTATAATAATAGTACTCTTTCAAGGTTGTTCAGACTTTTCAGATGCACTAGAAAACTTTCAACTTCCGGAATGGGAAGCTGAAATGAGCTTTCAATTATTAGAAAAAAAAGTTGTTTTAGGTGATGAAATTACTGATAATAATACAATTGCATATAGCTGTGTCGATACAACTTTCTGCGATACAACTAGAGGTCAATTTTATATCATGGAAATTAAAGATACTATCCCTACAATTACAGTTGGTGATTCATTAGTTTTCAATGATATTTATCAATCCTTCAATCAAACCATTGATAATGTTGAGATATCTACATTAACTACTAGCTTAGAAACTGAAATTGGAATTGTGAGCTTAGGAGAAATGTCTCCACAAACTACACCAGAATTTACTTTTAATCAAATTATGCCTGAAGAAATAATAAGTATTGCAAATACAGCTATACTTACTGGAAATCCTATTGAAGTACCAGAATCTGATATTGAGCCAATTGAACAAGAGTTTACATTTACTTCATTTAGTCAAGCTAATATTTCTACATCATCAATTCAAATTATAATAACAAATAATATGTTTATTACATTGGGTGATACAATTGATTTAGAATTGAGAGACATTGATTCAGATGAATTATTTGGAAATGTTACTTTTTATCAAACAATTCCATCAGGAAATTCTGCTACTGAAATAATGAATTTAGATAATGTTGACTTACCTGGAGAAATTAAAATTATAATTAATGGAAAAACTTTAGGTACAGAAGGAAGCGAAGTTAATATTACTAATAACGATTTAGATACAGGATTTTATGTCTCAATTTCAGTTATTGAAATGGAAGTTGAGAGTGCAACTGCAAATATTCCAACACAAACTTTAGAAAAAAGTGGGAAATTTGAAATAAGCCAATCAAGTAATCAAGTTGATTTAGTAAACGCAATAATTCAAAATGGATTTCTTGAGTTATCTATAATTAATGGTATTCCGTTAAATTCAGAATTAATTATCAGTATTCCAGGACTTACTAATGAAAATGGAATATTTTCATATACAGACTCAATATATGCATCTATTGGTGATAATACTCCAACAACAATATCAATAACTCCACTAACACTATCAAATTATACAATAGATTTATCTAGTGATTCTTTGGAATACATTTATACTGTAACTACCTTCCCCGACTCTGTCACGATTGATCAATCTAATATGGTTGAAGTTCAATTAGCTTTACAGGGTGCAGATAATTCTGGAATTACATTTAATTCAATCTCTGGTTATTTTAATGATGACATCATAGAATCCAATTCATTCGCATTAAATTCTGAGACAAAACTTGTGAGTGCAGTAATTGATACCGGGCAAATGAAGTTAGTTATTGATAATGGTTTGGATATTGATGCCAATATAAACTTTACTTTGTTGGAATTTTTAGGTAGCTCAAATATACCATTAGAATCTGAAATCCCTATTAGTGGTGGAGATTCAATATCTGTACATATTATAGACTTATCTGGATATATAATACAGTTCCCTGAAAACTCTTCAGAAGAAATCCATACACAAAATTTGAATTATATTTCATCTGTATCATTTGACTCTGAAATTTTACAGGAAATTGACCTAAATGCATCTATCGAGTTTAACGTTGAAATCACAGATTTATCATTTGAATCTATAAGTGGAATTTTAAGTCCAATCACATTGCAACCAGAGGGTAGTTTTATGATTCCAATTAGTTTGCCAGAGGTAATAGACGAATACTCAGAGCAATTAGAAGGATTTAATTTCTACAAACCTGAGATTATTCTCGCAATTGAATCTACTATCGAAGTTCCCATTTCAATATATTTAAATTTAAATTCATATAAAATTTCTACAAATAACTTAGATGATACTTTAAAATCTGCATCCTTTGATACATTATTAGTATTAAATCCATATCTTAATGAAAATATCTTTAATCTTTCAAATGCAGAGAGTCTGTTAAATATTTTTCCAAATAATTTTGTTGCGAATGTATTTGCAGATGTTGGGGGTGGTAATGTTATAGGAGATATAAATCAATCTAGTCAATTAGGTGGAAATCTAAGTGTTAAAGTACCCTTCGCATTTATAATTAATGATACTCTTAATCTAAATTTAAAAATGTCTGAAGTAAAACCTCTTAATGAGAAATTCGCAAACATCCAACATGCTGATATTAAATCAATTATATCAAGTACATTAGATTTAAATTTAGATTATTCTGCATATATATATGCAGACTCATCAGACGCAATTCCATTAGATACTTTATTTAATAATTTTGCGATAAATAGTGGAGATACTATTGAAAATTATGCTGAATTTGATTCAACATTATTTTCTCATTTAATCAATGATACTACTTATATAAAACCAGTTTTATCAATTATCTCAGATTATGATGAAGGAGGTAATCCTTTACCATTTATAATTTACTCTACTGATTCGTTAAATATAGATATAATTGCAAGTATGAATGTCTTAATTGATTCAACTATTACTTATAGAGGTGAATAAAATGAAACATAATTTTATTATAACCTTCACTTTACTTTTTTTTATTAATTCTTTTGGTATCGGTCAAAATAACAAAACTAACTTTAATACTTCAATCATTTACAAGGAAAAAATAAAAAAGAAAATCCCTGAAAAAAACAAATTAAATCGAAAAAAGAAAAAATATTGGGAAAAAAGTAATAAAATATTCCATAGATTTTCTCGTAGTTCTAAATTATCTAACTGTAATCCTGCAAACCTTGCCATCAACTCTCCTTTTTACTATTTTAGATTTGACCTCATGGATTTAGAAGCAAACTTTTCTAATAAATCTTTATCTCCACAATTTTTAATGGACTATTTTAATTCAGGGAATCAACTCAGTAATTCAGGTTTAGATGAAGTTAATTCTTCATTAGAAAATTTAAATTTTATGTTGAATTTAGAGATAAATCCCTTAAGAATTGAATTTGGTAAAATGATGCTTTCATCAAATATAAATACTATGGTTAATGGAGATTTTAAAGGTAAAATACTTGCCATCCCATTTTCTAGTCTAAATTTAGGATATAATTCAAATCAGAATCTAAATACTGAAGCTTTAAGTTTTGTTAAAAATTCAATAGGATTAGGGAGAACTTTTAAAACTAATTTTGCGACTTTTAGGGTAGGTATAAATTATAATTACTTGATGGGACTTATATATTTCAAAACCAAATCAGATACTTTTAATTTTGTAAATAATATTTCAAATGTGAGTTCTAATCTGAGCTTTTCAATGGAAGGAAATAAATTAATTTGGGATTCAATAAATGATTCAGTTTTAAACAATAATGATAATCAATATTTCAGTGAAGTATCAAATGGATATGATTTAGGTCTTGGAGTAAATCTTAAAAAGATAATTCATCAAAACCTTGATATTGAATTATTTATTGAAAATATTGGTTCATCAATAACATTTAAAAATGGAACTAAAAAAACTTATTCAGCCAATATTAGCGCTAATAACTTAATTGATTTTAGTGATTCTTTAAGTAGTACTAAAATAGATACTATCTCTTCTTCCAACGATATAACTATCGAAATTCCTCTTAAGACATTTATTAAAGCAACATATCAACCAATACCCCAAATAGTTGTATCAGGTGGATTTGAAAAATATTCAAAAGATTTTTTAACAAATAATTCTAAACCTATTATTTGTCTAAATGGTGCAATCTACCCATTGAACTGGTATAATCTAAATTATGGTATTCGAACTAAAAATGGACAAATAATTCAAATCTTAGGAGCTGGGATTCAATCTAAATTAATGGACTTATTGGTTGAAGTCTCATCCTATGATGGAATATTAAATAATTCAAATGGTATTGGAATCTCATTTAGACTATCTTTCTATCTTTAAAATTGACAAAAAAGTCTAAAAGATTCAATACGAAAACATTAATGTGGTATGCAATTATCTTAGCATTTGGGATTATGTGGTTATTTAATTCCTACTCCTCAACAACTTAATTAATGTATTGGAGTAGACCTTCCCGTTTTAATAATGCTATTGTTGAAGGTTCAGATCCTTTAAACTTTTTATATAGCTCTTTCGGATTTTCTAAGTTTCCTTTAGATAAAATATGTTCTCTAAATGATTTAGCTGTAGCAGCGTTAAAGATGCCATCATCTTTAAACTTTTCAAAGGCATCTGCATCTAGAACTTCAGCCCATTTATAAGAATAATATCCTGCTGAATAACCCCCAGCAAAGATATGTGAGAAACTACAACTAATAGATGTTCCTTCTACAGGTTCTAATAATTGAGTCTTTTCAAGGATTTCTTTTTCATAAGATAAAGGATTAGAAATTATTTTTGGATTTACTGAATGATATCCCATATCAAGGTAACCAAATTGTAATTGTCTTATAGACATTAAACCAGATAAAAACTGTCTTGATGACCTTACTTTATTAATCATTTCTTCGGGAATATTTTTATCAGTTTCATAATGTTTTGCGAATAAATCAAGCGCCTGTTTTTCAATTACCCAGTTCTCCATAATTTGTGATGGAAGTTCAACAAAGTCCCATTTAACAGAAGTACCTCCTATTGATTGATATTTACAATCTGATAATAATCCATGTAAACAATGACCAAATTCATGAAAAATAGTTTCAACTTCTCTCAATGTTAACAATGATGGTGTATCCTCTGATGGCTTAGTTAAATTACATGTCATAGTAACATGCGGTCTTTCAACCTTACCTCTACTATATCCTTGAGATCTCAACTCATTCATCCATGCACCAGATTTTTTTGTTTCTCTCGGATATAAATCAATGTAAAGAATTCCTATATGTCTATTTTCCTCCGTAACTTCATATACCTCAACATCTGGATGGAATACTTGAATATCATCTAATTTTTCAAAAGATAATCCGTACAATTTATTTGCAATATCAAATGCACCATTTATTACTGATTCTGAAGAGAAATATGGTCTTAAAGTCTCATCATCAAATCCAAATTTTTCTTCTTGAAGCTTTTCAGAATAATAACCAATATCCCATGGTTTTAATGTTGAAATCTCATCAATCTTTTTTGCATAATCAGCAATTAATTTCATATCTATCTTAGCAGCAATCATAGATGGTTCGTATAAATCTTCCATAAACTTATTTACAGTAGTAACATCTTCAGCCATTCTATCTTCGAGAATAAAATCAGCATATGTATCATATCCAAGCAACTGAGCTTTCTCAAATTTTAATTGAGTAATATCAGTTATTATTTCGCAATTATTAAATTTACCTGAAGTACATTTTGTTTGAGAAGCCAAATACATTTTTTCTCTTAAATTTCTATTTTTTGCATATTTCATAAATGGTAAATAGCTTGGCATTTGTAAAGTAAATAACCATACATCTTCTCGACCCTTAGCTTTAGCTTCTTCTTTTGCATAAATCAATGCAGACTCTGGTAACCCATCTAATTCTTTTTCATCTTCAATCCATAATTCAAAGGCATTTGTAGCATTTAATACGTTCTTAGAAAAACGAGGTGATAGTACTGATAATTTTTCATCGATAGTCCTCATTTTTTCTTTTTCATTAGCAGATAGTAAAGCTCCCTTTTTAACAAAAGATTTATAAAATTTCTCTGTTAACCTTGCATCATTTTTTGATAGTTGATTAATGTCTTGGTATACAGATTTAACTCTCGTAAATAGAGCTTCATTTAAAAACAAATCATTTTCAAAATTGGCATACATTGGACTAATTTGTTCTGCAAGTTTCTGTAATTCCTCATCTGCTTCAGAACTGTAAAGGTTAAAATATACTGTCAATGCAGTATTTAAATCTTCTGAACAACATTCCAATGCTAAAATTGTATTTTCAAAAGTTGGATTTTCAAAATTATTTTCAATCCTAGAAATATTTTCTAGCCCAACTTTAATTCCTGTTTTAATTGCAGGTATATAATGTTTTAATTCAATATCATTAAAAGGTACGGTATTGAATGGTGTATCGAATGAATTTAATAATGGATTGTTAGACAAATTGTTTACTCCTTTTGAAAAATTTTATTGTATAATTTAAAAAAAATGGGGATTTCAAAATTATTACAGGCTGTTTCAACTCTTTTCTTAAAATAAACTAATTTACTAAATTTTGACGTACAAAAATAAAATGGGGTCCATGAAGTGTAATTAGATTATTAAAACTATTTATATTATTATTATCATTTTTAAAATGAAACTTTTTTAATTCTAAAATCTCTTTAAATATCAAGTAATCCATTACAGGGTATGGTCTCATCCAATATGTAGTCAAGGATTTTTTTGCAAATTCAGAGAATACCATATTAGATTCTAAATCATATTCTTTATCATCATACATCTTGATTTGTGACTTCAATTTCAACATTGAAACTAATTTATTTTCTAGTATTAATAATAAAACTTCTGGTTTGTTTTTAAAGTAATTTGATTTTGCGAGTATATCCTGAATATATAGTTCCCATCCATTTAAAAAGATATTATCTTTTAACAATTTCAATAAATTCGAGGAATTTGAACTTTGAATATTTAAAGTCAACTTACCTGGGAAAATTTGATTTATTATTTGATATTCCAAAAGATGTTCATTTATTAATAAAGTTGAGTCTAAAATTTTAGGTAAATAAAAATTAGCACTATATCCATTATTAAAGTTTGAAATATAATCTGCTTTATAGTGTAAACTTGAATCACTAACCTTAAAATTAAATTCTGGATATTTTAAGTCTTTGAAATATTGATTTTTAAATTGATATTCTAAATCATTTAAAATATTTTTAGACTTATTTACCAATTCAATTCCATTAATATTTTTTTCATCGAAGGATTTAAATACTGTTTTTAAAACTTGAAGTGTATCTTGTATAGAAACCCAGATGGGTTCATCATATTCTTTTAAATATAATGGTAAAGCTGTTTCTAACATTATTGAGAATGTTTTTTGAATTTCATTATTGAGTACTTCTTCGGAGATAAGTTCTTCTAAAAATTGTCCAAAATAAATTTCATATCCATTCTCCCATATACTTTTATCAATATTTGGATTAATAAATATTTCTTGATTTCTTATATTATTTATTATTTTATTTAAATTTTCATAGGAATTAAAGATAGGGGAATTCCACCTACTATAAAGGTTAGTATCTGTTTCACATTCATTTAGAAATGTTAACATTCTTTTCTTAATAATATTTATATTTTCAGTTCCATCTTTAATAAAAACATTAAGTGGAGAATCAGTATGTGATTCAATATTTTGTGCAATATGCTTAAGCCCGTAAAGTCTAGATTTTAATATTTTTTCTTCTCGAGCAGTTAGAGTACCACATTCCAAATTTATATACTCTAATCCTTCTTGCAATATATTTGACCAAATTGTAAAATCAAAGCGATATGGACTCAACCTACTTTCATAATAAGTTGTATTTCTTAAGAAACTCCAAAGTACTAAATACTCAAACTCTAAATCATCAGATAATTTAGATCTATCAATTTGTGAAAGCTCGATAAAAAATCTTTGTAAATCTGCAAAATACTCATCAAGTCCATCTTTACTAAAATCCCTCCATCCTTCTATATTGTCTAATTGATTGAAGTCTTGTGATATAATTGGATGAGATTTTAAAAACCAGCCTATAAATGCCTGCTTTAAATCTAAAAAAGAATTCTCCTGAGAGCGATTACATCCTGCCATAAATAATACTAATAATATTAAAGTTAATGTTTTTATGAAGTTCATTTTTTCTGTTTATAAAAAAAAAGGAGATTCTCATCTCCTTTTTTTAAAATATATCTCTTAATAAATTTTTAATTATTTACAATATAGCTTACAACTAAAATAATATCTTGGACATTAATTAAACCATCTTCATTCATATCAGAAGCAACATCTTGTGGGTAATTAGCCACTAAATTCCCAGTTATAAAATTTATTAATAAAATAATATCTTGGATATTAATATTACCGTCATCATTAACATCGCCTAATGTGTATTCAGAATATACTTCATAAGTACCATCCATTAATAATTCTCCTGTATCTTCAGGATCTAACCAATCCTTCAATCTTCTAGAAGGAGTTTCTCCCCATTCCCATGAACGAGATATTTTACCATAATATTCTGTAGTATTAATATCATCACAACCTCCAGATCCACCTGTCAACATACCTGCTATACGTCCTAAATTATCATATACCGGTGAGCCAGATGAACCACCTTCTGTCGCACCTTCATCCCAATTAAAGTACCAGTGCGTATGATATTCAGGTCCATCCCAATAAGCAGATGTTGCATGACCACTATCATAGTTTATTTTTTTTGGATCTCCTCCAGGATGATGGACACCAACGGATAAGGGCATTTGATTAGGATTTGTAGCATTCCATCCAGCATAATACACATCCCAACTGTCACTTATTGCATCTGTTATTTCCAATAAGGTGAAGTCTGGACCTGGTATATTAATATTATCACCAGAGCCAGTAATACAGTCACAAGTAGACCTCATTATAGAACTATATGCATATGCACCCTGAATAACTTGACCTGTTGCACATCCATTGACATAATAGTTGAAATAAAATCTATAACCTTGAGGGTTATTTCCATCCGTACAATGATTTGCTGTTAAAAAATATGGTGTTAAATCCTGATTCATATTATTTATCATTGCACCTGAACAAATATATCCACCCATATCCAACCATGCTGCAGCATTGATCTGATCTATGTAGGGATCTGCTTCTTCACACATAATATTTGCTCCACAAGCTCTATCTGATTGACTATTCATAATATTCTGTAATCCAATATAATCATGAATTAATGTTGAAATATTCAATTCTATATCATTCAGATCTATCCCTCTTGGAACATTTATTTCAATTGTTAATCGCTCGCCTTCTACTAGTGGTGTAGAAAAGAAATTAGCTTCATTATTGTTAATACTTGTATAGGCACCTTCAAGTTGAGTCATATCAGAATTATATACAAATAAATTTACACCTTCTGGTAAATAAAATGGCTCGAAAATTGCCCTAAGTGCAAATGCATCATATGACAAATATTCTACAAGAAATATATCCATATCTCCTTCACTGTAGACACTAGCATAGTCAAATATATTTTGGTTTAATTCATGTTCAAATCCAAATCGTTTTCTTTTTAAAAATGACATTCTTTCATCTTCTTCTGTAAGCTCTTGAACATCTACAACAGGAAGTACAATTCTAGCTCTACTTAAACCTTCTTCTGAATTCAAACTCATTGGTAAAAAAGCTTGTGCTTCTTGTCCAACTAATAATTGAATTACAAATAGTATTATTAAAGATTGAATTAATTTCATTGTTCCCCTTATTCATTATATTATTATCGTTTAATTTTGGAAATTTACACTAAAATTTTATTAAAAACTTATCATTAGTTGTAACTAATTTTACAATTATTATCACTAATAAATTTAAATTTGATTTAAGATAATTTATTGTAAACTTAATTTAAAAGTAGTTACGTTTAAAAAATTAATCTCATTTTAAAATTAAATTAATGAGACAATATAAATTGAACGAATTTTTTACAAATTATATTTTTTATTGGTTAGTTCTAATATTTCTGCGATTCTGTAATACAAACCAATCAGCCCTTTCAATTTGACCATCTGCACGTAAACATATAATACGAATTGCTTCAATTACTGGTATATCTATATTTTCTTGTTTCTGATAAAATGCATCTAGGCGATCAATAATTTCAGACATATATGGACCAATTTTAATCGATGAAAATTCTTTTAAATTTTGCTCATACATAACTAATACAAATGGTTTTTCCCAATAAGGATCACCTGCGCTATCGAATTTAATTGCATCCTCTAAATACTTATTCAGTGTATGCAGGCTAGAATAAAATCCATTTAAAAATACTTCTTTTTCATTTTTCCCCCAAGTTTGCCATTCATCACCTATAACTTTACTATTTAAATTAGAAAAAACTATGCTAATTAAAAAAATAATTGAAATAATAAACTTCATATACCTATCCTTTAAATTGGTTTATAATGGGATACCTACGTCCAGATCCAAATGATTTAAGTGAAACTCTTATCCCTATAGGAGCCTGTTTTCGTTTGAATTCGGATAATCGTATTTTTCTTAAAACATCCAATACATCATCCTTATCATAACCTTGCTTGACTAATTGGTGCAAATGTTTATTTTCAATAATTACAGACTCTACCATAGGTGATATTTCATCATAATTAAATGGATCTGTTTGATTAGGCTTTAGTTCAGCTGAAGGTTGCTTCGTAATAGAATTTACAGGAATAAGTTCTTCACCGAAATGATTATTAATCCACTTTGAAAGGGAGTATACCTGACTTTTATTTAAATCAGAGATAACACCAATTGCTCCACACATATCTCCATAGAGAGTAGAGTAACCTAAAGCTATTTCTGTTTTATTACTTGTATTTAATAACAATGCATTGATTTGATTCGAGATTGTCATTAACATATTACCACGAATTCTTGCCTGTAAATTTTCCATAGCTACACTACTAGTTCTCACATCAATGTCATTGGACAAGGAATCTAAAAATTGGCTATGAATATTATTTATTGAAATTTTTGAAAAATTAATACCAAAATTTTTAGCCAATTTTTCTGCATCATTTATACTATGTTTACTTGAAAATTTTGAAGGTAATGCAAATCCATGAACATTTTTACTTCCCAATGATTTAACTGCAATAGCACAAGTTAGTGCAGAATCTATTCCACCGCTTAATCCTAATACAGCTTTTTGATGACCTGTTTTATAAAAATAATCTTTTAACCCAAGAGAAATTGCGCTAAATAATTGTTCATTTTCAGGCATTGAAATAAGTTTTGCTTTATTTTCATTTTTTAAGTCTATTATTTCAAAAGATTCTTTAAAAGATGCGCAAACATGTATTAAATCTCCTTTTGAATTTATTCCAAAAGATTGGCCATCGAATACAAGTTCATCTTGACCACCAACTAAATTACAATAAATAAATGGTTTTTTATATTGATTTACTTTAGTTTTTACTATTTCAATTCTGTCTTCTAATCTATTTAAACTAAATGGTGAAGCAGATAAATTGATAAAAAGATTAGCTCCTTTTTCAACTAAATTCTGTAAAACATTAATGTCATATTTACTATCCCACAAATCTTCACAAATATGAACTCCAATATTTATTTTCTCACCATTAATTTCAATATTTACAGGCTCTATTTGAATTGCTGAGTGAAAATATCTATCCTCATCAAATATATCATAAGTAGGTAAGAATACCTTATCTACATATCTTATTATTTGTCTATTTTCAATGACTGCAGCTGTATTAAATAGCATATTATCTTGATAACGTATTGTACCTAAAATAACAATACAATATTTAACAGAATCTGCGATTTCATTCAACTGATTTTGCGCAAATTTAATAAATTGTGCTTCTAGTAATAAATCCTGAGCAGGATAACCAGTTAATACCATTTCTGGAAAAATAATGATATCACAATTCTTAGAATTTAGAGTTATTATATCTAAAATTTTTTTTGTGTTCCCGATTAAGTCACCGACTATTGGATTAATTTGAGCAAAAGCAACTTTCAAATTTATGGTCTCAAAGTTTGAATCATTCGGGGATATGGAATTGTCTCTCTGACATGAGGTAATTTACAAATCCATGCAACTACACGCTCAATACCCATTCCAAAGCCAGCATGAGGAACAGAACCATAACGACGTAAATCTAAATACCATTCAAATTCATCTTGTGGTAGTTGCTCATGCTTTATTCTTTCTAATAAAAAATCTAAATTATCTTCTCTCTGAGCTCCACCTATAATCTCGCCATAACCCTCTGGAGCAAGTATGTCCATTCCTAAAACGACATTTTCATTTTCAGGGTCTCGCTTCATATAAAATGCTTTTATTGCTGTAGGAAATCGATGAACAACTACAGGTTTCTCGAATTGCTTAGCAATATAAGTTTCTTCTGGAGATCCAAAGTCACCTCCCCATTCAAAATTAAATCCACCTTTCTGAAGCATATCTACAGCTTCAGAATAAGAAATATGTGGGAAATTACCCGTGAATTTTTTCAGGTCATCAACTTTTCTTTCTAATACTTCTAACTCAACTTTTCGATTTTCAATAACTCGATTAATTATAAATGTAATTAATTTTTCTGCCCACTCGATATTTCCTTCTAAGTCACAATAAGCTATTTCAGGTTCAACCATCCAAAACTCTGTTAAATGACGTCGAGTCTTACTTTTTTCCGCTCTAAAAGTTGGTCCAAAATTATATTGTCTACCAAAAGCCATTGCGTTTGCTTCACCATACAATTGTCCAGATTGTGATAAATATGCACTTTCACCAAAATATTCTGTTTCAAATAGTGTAGTTGTACCTTCACAAGCATTTGATGTAAATATCGGTGTATCTACTAAAGTAAAATCGTTAGAATCAAAAAAATCTCTTGTAGCCTTAATAATTTCATGACGAATTCTTAATATTGAATGTTGACGTTTTGAGCGAATCCACAGATGTCTATGATTCATTAAATATTCGGTACCATGGTCCTTGGGCGTAATTGGATATCCATCAATTAAATGATGAATTTCAAAGTCTGAGAGTAATAATTCAAAACCACCAGTAGCTCTGTCATTTTTTACTACTTCACCTTGAACCGAAATAGAAGTCTCCTGAGTTAATTTCTTGAATTCATCAAAAACTGAATCTCCGACATCATTCCTCACTATTATGCATTGCATAATTCCGGTTCCATCCCTAAATAATAAAAAACCAATTTTTCCACTTCTTCGTGAATTATAAACCCATCCATTGAGTTTAACATTTTCACCTTCATGTTTTCCGACATTTTGAACTAGAATATTTTCCATTTTTTACCTTTCTACCAAGTTGATGTTATTTGATTAACAAGTTGTTCAGATAATTTATCAATTGCAATTCGAATTGCTGATTCCCTTGGAGAACCAAATTCATCATCATCATCTTCATCTACTTTTCCATCATTATCATTATCAATTTTATCAGTACTAATGTCTGTACCTGATCCGTAGGCTCCCCATGGACTTAAATTAGTTTTTAATAATGATTCATCTCGAGTCAAATCATGCCAGTTTATTTCTGCATGAATTTGAATCTGCCATTCTTCAACTCTTTCATAGTTTGTGTTAGTTTTATTATTCAATGAATAAGTCAAAGGCTTATCATCTAGAGATTTAATAGTAATAGTTAAACGACTTTCTGCTTCATTTTCATTTAAAACTTCAAGGATATTTTGTTTAATTAAATAATCTGTTAATTCAGTCATGATTCTATCACCAATTCCAAACTCAGTTGTTTCGTTTACAATAGGTGCAACAGAAATTGAATTAATGTGTGCGGGTATTGAACCTCGAATAGAATAATACATACATCCACCTAAGAAAAATAGTCCCAAAATTATAATTAATTTTCTCATTTTTTCGTAATATTAAACTCTTTAATCTTTCTATATAAAGTTCTTTCAGAAAGCCCTAAAGCTTTTGCAGTTTTTCGTCTATTATTGTTTAGCTTACCCAAAGTACTTTCTATGAGTTCATGTTCAACATCTTTCATTGACACATCACCTATAGATTCCGGATCAATTGCAGAAATTCGTCCGCTATCAATATCCATAATTTCTGAAGGATTTTGATGACTATCTAAAGGAATATTTGCTGGTAAATATAGCGCCGTATTTGATGGTAAATTAGAATCATTACTTTGAGAAATTCTACCGTCACCTTGAATGAGTTGTTTTATTTCATTCACTTCTTGACGTAAAAACAACAATTGACGAAGAATTAATTCTCTTTCAACATCATCAGAATCCCTATCAATAAAAACTGGTAGATTTGGATTTGATGCATCTTTTCCTGCCATACCTAAAGCATTTACTACCATTTCACGTGTTATTCGGTTCCCCATTTTCATAACAAGGATACTCTCAACAAAATTTTTTAACTCTCTAATATTACCTGGCCAATGATAGTTTTTCATAGTTTGAAGAGCTTCAGATGTAAATCCTTTAAAAGCAATATCGTTTTTTGCACCAAATTCTAATCCAAAACGTTCAACATATAAATGAAGATCATTGAAATGATTTTTTAAAGCAGGTACCTGTATCGTAATTGTTTTTAATCTAAAATATAAATCTTTACGGAATTTACCTTCGTTAACTTCCGCAACTAAGTCTCTATTCGTTGCTGCGATAATTCTGACATCGACTTTCTGAGTTTTTGTATCTCCAACTCTTAGGAATTCACCGTTTTCTATTACACGTAATAATTTAGCCTGAGTCTCCATAGGCGTTTCTCCAATTTCATCTAAGAATATAGAACCTTTATGAGCAGCTTCAAAATATCCCTTTCGATCTTCTCCTGCACCTGTAAAACTACCTTTTTTATGGCCAAATAATTCGCTTTCTATTATTCCTGCAGGAATCGCACTACAGTTTACAACAATATATGGCTCAAATTTTCTTCTACTATTTTTATGAACAGCTTTCGCTACCATTTCTTTACCTGAACCTGAGTCACCATTGATTAATACTGATATTTCTGTAGGTGCCACCTGTCCAATTAAATGAACCATATCACGAATTTCTTCTGACTCTCCAATCATGCCTACAGACTTTTGTATTTTATCTATATCAACCATATTTTCTCCTTGAACAATTATTCTATTTTGGAATTATAATCGTTCTTCAATTTCTTTAATTTTATCTCTTAGTAGTGCTGCTTTTTCAAATTGCATATCCCTGGCATATTTAAACATTTTTTTCTTTATTTTTTCTAACGCTTCAATATCTTCAATATTATCTATTTTTAATTCAGGCATTTCCTCAGGAATTGCTTCATAATAATCATTCCGCTCATCAGCAACTGCAGTAGATAATTTAATATCCTCTATCGATTTAATTACAGTTTCAGGTGTGATGCCAAACTTTTTATTATGTTCCATTTGAATTTCACGTCGTCTTTCTGTCTCATCAATTACATTTTTCATAGATTTAGTGATTCGATCTGCATAAAAAATCACTTTCCCATTTATATTTCTTGCCGCCCGTCCTGCTACTTGCAAAAGTGAAGATCTTGATCTTAAAAACCCCTCTTTATCAGCATCCAATACTGCTACTAGAGAAACTTCAGGTATATCCAAACCTTCTCGTAAAAGATTAATTCCAACCAAGACATCAAATTCTTTCAGTCTTAATCCCCGCAAAATTTTTACACGATCAATTGTATCGATATCATAATGTAAATATTTTGCACTTATATTAACTTCTTCTAAATACTCACTCAAATCTTCAGCACTACGTTTTGTTAAGGTAGTAATCAAAATTCTTTCATTATTTGAAATACGAAATTTAATTTCACTAATTAAATGATCTATTTGTCCTTTTGATTCATATATTTCAATCGGTGGATCCAGCAATCCAGTTGGACGAATAATCTGTTCTATTACATGTCCATCAGATTTTTCGTCCTCATAATTACCCGGAGTAGCAGAAACATAAACTACCTGATTTACAGCTTTTTCAAATTCATTAAATTTCATTGGTCGATTATCTTTTGCAGACGGTAATCTAAATCCGTATTCGATTAATGTATTTTTTCGAGACAAATCTCCTTTATACATTGCCCTTATTTGAGGAATACTAACATGAGACTCATCAATGAACATTAAAAAATCATCAGGAAAAAAATCTAATAAAGTATGCGGTCTTGTTCCGGATTTTCGACCCTCTAGATGTCGGCTATAATTTTCAATTCCAGAACAATATCCTAATTCCATCATCATTTCTATATCATAGAATGTACGCTGTTCTAAACGCTGAGCCTCAACTAAAAGCCCTTCTTCTCTTAAATATTTTAAACGTTCCATCAATTCTGATCGTATATCATTTAAAGCACGATTCATATTTTCCTGTGTTGTAACAAAGTGTTTTGCAGGGAAGATATATAGCTCTTTAAAATCATTTAATTTTTCACCACTGATAGGATGAAAGGAATAAATCCTTTCAATTTCATCACCAAAAAGCTCAATACGATATGCTATTTCTTCATAAGCGGGTAAAATTTCTATAATATCACCCCGGACTCGAAATACTCCTGGTTCCAAAATTAAATCATTGCGTACATAATGAATAGAAACAAGTTTTTTTAATGTTTCATTTAAATTAAGGACATCACCAACTTTAAGATAGACCATTAGTTTTGAGTACTCATCAGGATCGCCTAATCCATAAATACAACTAACACTTGATACGATAATCACATCTTTATTATTAATTAATGATGAGGTTGCCTTTAATCGCATTCGGTCAATTTCTTCATTTATGGACATATCTTTTTCAATAAATACATCCTTTGTAGGTAAATAAGCTTCTGGTTGATAATAATCATAATAAGAAATGAAAAATTCAACATGATTATCGGGAAAAAGAGATTTAAATTCACCATATAGTTGAGCGGCAAGAACTTTATTATGAGATAAAATTATCGTTGGTTTTTTAACCTTTTCGATAACCTTTGCCATTGTAAATGTCTTTCCTGAACCAGTTATGCCAAGTAGTGTTTGATGATTTTCTCCAGACACAATTCCATTACTTAGATGATTTATTGCTTCCGGTTGGCTACCTTGGGGTTCAAAATCTGAATGTATTTTAAATTCTGCCATATTGACCTGTAATTTAATATAATTATTATGTTCTAAAAAATGCCATTTTTACTCAATTAAACCTCTGTTTTTTTTATTAATTACATCTGTGTCATATTAACAATCAAAGTAATCAAAAGTTTAGTTTATTAATTTAATAATTCCAATAAGACATATAAATGAAATCAATTAAATACTTAATATTTTGGATAAAAAATCTTAATCATTTAATTAATTATTTATTACAAGAATTGATATACTTTTTATTGATAATTTTTGAGGGATAAACTATGAAAATGAAAAAATTAAGAAGATGAAATAATTAAAAATACTAATAATAATTATATTTATATAATTCTAAAATGATTCTAACTAGTATAATAAACATCCAAAATATTTACTATGCTATCTCCACAATTCTATGTTGGAAATTTAATTTAATGTCTTCTGCTTGTAGATTTCTAATGCACCTTTAGACTTCATATAAACTGAAATTATAAATGCCATAGCAATAGTTTTTTGAGCCACAACTTGAATAATTAATCCTTGCATTGATTCTTTTCCTTTCGGACCAAAATCCATGATTAATATATACAATAGTAGTATAAGTGTAAAACCTATATAAATAATTGAATATTTATTATCCCATTCTTCCGCTTTATATATCGCAATAATAAATATCACTGATGCAATAAAAAAGGAACGAAATGCCCACCGAACAAAAAACATGTGTCCATCTAAATATAAATCAGAGGGCGTTAAGCCTACGCCGGCAAATGCAATACCAGATGTAATAGCGATACCTGATGCAATTTTGGATAATAAATGAGCTGAGCTATTACAAATAAATAAGTTGGGTAGGAAGTAATAAAATAATCCAAATAAAATTCCAATCATCAGCAAACTATTGTTAAAAATAAAACTAGAAAAAAAATTCTGTGTCTGATCCATGGTTAGTGTTCGTCCTAAATCACTAAAATAGTTTTGTGTGAATTTATAAATTTCTAAATCTGGGTTCTGATATGTACCACCAGGATATAATATCATTGCGATAAAATTGAAAATTATAAATATAATTACACCATAATAAGGAAGTCTATATGATAAATATTCTAATGAAAACTTTTTATTTTCTGTCATTGTTAATTGATAATTTAGTTTAAAATTGAATTACAGAAATTAGACTTAGTAATCAATTAAATAAAACCATTTTCATTTATTGCTTTACCTAATAAATAATGCCTATTATGTGCTAAATTTTTTTAATCGATTTTAATCAGGAGATACGTTTTGGACTCATCTTTAACAAACTTGGAAAAAATTGATGCGTTGTTTGGATATTTGGTAGAAATAATTGCATCTGTTCTTTTCAAACAAATATATGGATTCCCAGTAATCGTTATTGTTTTATTATTTGGGGCTATTGTCTTCACTCTCTATTTTAAATTTATTAATATCAGAGGTTTTTTTCATGCTATCGACATAATTAAAGGTAAATATGACAACCCAAATGATGAAGGACAAATAAGTCACTTTCAGGCTCTCACTTCTGCATTATCTGCAACTATTGGACTTGGAAATATTGCTGGTGTTGCTGTAGCAGTATCATTAGGTGGACCAGGAGCAGTCTTTTGGATGATAATAATTGCATTTTTTAGTATGTCTGCAAAATTTGTTTCATGTACCCTTGGACAATTATATCGTAAAGTAAATCATGACGGAACAATCGATGGAGGACCTATGTACTACCTTGATATAGGTTTAGCTAAAAAGGGATTAGGAAAACTTGGGAAAGTTCTTGGTATAACCTATGCTATATTTATTATTGGTGGAGCTTTTGGTGGTGGTAATATGTTTCAAGCAAACCAATCATACGCTCTTGTAGGTTCTTTAACGGGTATTAGCTCTTTAATTTATGGTATAGTCCTTTCAGTTTTAGTAGGTGCAGTTATTATTGGTGGTATTGAGCGTATTGGCCAGACTACTGAAAAAATTGTACCAGCAATGGTTCTACTTTACGTCGGTGCATCATTATTTATAATCTTTACTAATCTTGACAAAATTGGGGGAGTTATTTCTTCAATATTCAATGAAGCCTTTGCTCCTGAAGCAATTTATGGTGGTTTTATTGGTGTTCTTGTAACAGGAATAAAGCGTGCAGTCTTTTCAAATGAAGGTGGTGTTGGGTCTGCTTCGATTGCTCATTCTGCAGCCAAAACAGATGAACCTGTAAGAGAAGGAATTGTAGCAATGATTGGTCCATTTATCGATACAATCATTGTTTGTTTTATGACTGCATCTGTAATCTTAATTACTAAAGATGCAAATCCACTTTACAAAGTTGGTGGTGGAATAAATGGTGCAGAGCTCACAAGTGCAGCGTTTGGTACTGCTATTTCATGGTTCCCTTATATTTTATCAATTGTGGTATTTTTATTTTCATATAGTACAATGATTTCATGGTACTATTATGGTAACAAAGGTTGGAAATATCTTTTTGGTGAAAAGACAATTCCTGTTTATCAAGGATTATATCTAAGCTGTACCATTCTTGGATCTATTGCTTCTTTGGGAAATGTAATAGACTTTTCAGATATGATGATTTTATCATGTGCTTTTCCAAATATTATTGGAGCAATATTCTTATTACCTGAAATTAAATTAGCATTAGATAACTATTGGGAAAAATTTCAAAATAATGAATTTACAACCTATAAATAATGGAGTCTGAAATAGAAATTAACTCATCATATTTTGATTTTAAATTATTAAAAAAAGAATATAATAGTGAGATTGGTGCTGAAGTTTTTCAATTTCATCATCAATCTACAAATGCATCATTATTTGCAATAAAAAATAATGATTCAAATAAAACATTTGTTGTTTCTTTCAAAACAATCCCCAATAACTCAAATGGTGTTGCCCATGTTTTAGAACATACTGTTTTATCAGGATCTCGAAAATTTCAAGTAAAAGATGTTTTTAATGAAATTTCTAAAGGTGGTCTTACTACCTTTCTAAATGCAATGACATTCCCAGATATGACGATGTATCCATTTGCAACGAGGAATTTAAAAGAATACTTTAATATCATGGACATTTATTTAGATACAACTTTTTATCCTAAAATTGATGAATTTGCATTTTTACAAGAAGGATGGCGATATCATATAGAAAATTTTAAAGATGAAATCAAAATAAAAGGTGTTGTTTATAATGAAATGAAAGGAGTTTACTCCAATCCTACTAGTCAAGCATGGTATACATTATTCGAGCATTTAATGCCAGAATCAACTTATTCTCATGTATCTGGAGGTAATCCTAAAAATATTCCAGACTTAACATGGAATGAATTAAAAGAATTTCATAGTAAATTTTACCATCCTACAAATGCTACATTCTTTGTTTATGGTGATGCACCTTTAAATCAAGAACTTGAATTTTTAAATAAAAATTATTTATCTAATTTTTCAAAAAAAATAAATATTGAACCAATAAATTTTGGTAAAAAAAATAAATCCTTCAAAAAAATACATACAACTTATGCAGTAAATAAAAATGAAAGTAAATCCAATAAAACCTTCCTTATTTTAGGTATTCCAGTTACAACTTCTGAAAATGACGAAGAAATTTTAGCATTAAAAATTTTAAGTGAAATTTTATTTTCCTCTGATGCTTCTCCATTAAAAATTGATTTCTTTGAATCTAAAATTGGTAAGGATATCGAAGGAGGACTACTCAGTCAAAACCATACAGCTGTATTGTTTATTGAAGTAATCGGATCTGAAATTAATAAAATGGATGAGTTCTTGAGAATATTTAACACCTCTCTAAGAAAAATTATTAATAACGGTTTAGATTCTGAACTTATACTTTCTGAACTTAATAATTACGAATTTCATAAAAGAGAAGAGTCATGCAATAGTCAACGTGGTTTACAGTATGTTCTAAAATTAACTAATGCAAAAAAACTTAATAAAAGTCCATTTAATGCATTAAAATCAGATAAGATTTTTAAATCTATTAGAAAAAAAATTCTTAAAGATAATTATTTAGAATATTTAATTGAGGATAAGCTATTAAATTTAGAAAAATCCGTCGCTGTCACTTTATCACCAGAGCAAGGTAAAAATGAAAAAGAAAATGAAAATTTAAAAGCAAAATTATCTAATTTTAAATCATCTTTAACTAAAAATCAAATTAATAATCTTATAAATAAAACGCATGAATTTGAAAAATATCAAAACTTAGAAAATTCTGAAAAAAATCTAGAAATTTTACCTTCAATTAATATAAATGATATTCCTAAAGAATTAGATTATAAAGCTGCGGACATTATAAATGGTAAAAATAATTCAACAACTATTTTAAATGATATTTATACAGGGGGAATATCTTATTATAATTTTGGATTTGATTGTTCAATAATTCCCAAAAATCTACTTATCTATTTAGATATTTTTGGTATGATAATAACCGAAATTGGAACAAAAAAGTTAGATTATATTGAATTTTCAAAAAAGAAAAATATTTATACTGGTAATATTAGTTATCAATTTTCCATTTTTAACCATGTAGAAAATAGAGATGATTATAAATCAATTTTCTGGATAAATGCCAAAATTTTAAAAGAGTATATAAGTGAAGGTTTAAAACTAATTGAAGATCTTATATTTGAACATAATTTTGAAAATACACATCGTATAAAAGAAATCATAGAACGTAATTATGCTTGGATTGAGAATCAAGTTCAGAGTGAAGGATATCAATTACCACTTTCACGCTCAAAAGCTAAATTACATGAATCTTGCTATATTAAAGAATTAGTTTCTGGTTCAATGGGTTTTCTTCATTTAAAAAAACTTATTTCAAACTATGATAAAATGGAAAATGAATTGATATCATCTCTCATTAAAATTGGGGAATTATTATTTAATCAACAAAATTCAATCTTCACAATAACTGCAGAAAGAAATGATATTATTTATGCAAAGCCAATAATTAATAAAATCTTTCAAAACTTAAGTTCAGAAAAATTGCCAAAACAAAAGATAACTATGGATACTAATTTTGGTAATGATGCTCTAATAACATCTGCTGAAATAGTTTTTGCAGTACAAACGGGTGAAATATTTAAATCTGGAAAAGATTTTAATGGATCTTTTGAAGTATTAAGATCATATTTAGGAAATGAATACCTTCATGAAAAAGTGAGAGCACAAGGTGGAGCTTATGGTTGTTTCCCAATATTTGATT
Organism: Fidelibacterota bacterium; assembly: GCA_002689995.1. GTDB lineage: Bacteria > Fidelibacterota > Marinisomatia > SCGC-AAA003-L08. The sequence goes on along the minus strand of NZIV01000031.1, from coordinate 114,102 downwards.
CAAATACAGGAATATTATCTTTTGTAAGTTATCGTGATCCAAATGTGAAGTCTACATATGAAGCATATAATAATATACCTCAAGCTGTAAAAGATATTGAATTATCTGAACGTGCTTTAGAACAATTAATTATTCGTACATTTGGAAATTTTGACCCATTATTGAATCCATACATGCAAGGAATTATTTCAAGAAATAGGTACTTAACAGGAAAAACAAAGGAATTTTTATTTAAAATTTTATCAGAAATTAAATCAACAAATATTAAAGATTTACAAGGTTATTTTTATCCAATTCAGGATTTCTCTATAAATGCTGTAAGAAGTATAATTGGAAATAAAGATAAAATTCAATCTAATAAAAATTTATTTGATACACTAATTCAATTATAAATTTAGATTATATAAAATATAACTGAATTTAAAATAATTTAGGATTCTATCAATTAATATATTTTTTTCAAGGTGATATTATTTAAATAATAATTTTTAATATCAAAAAATATAAATTTAATCACTGCTTAATAAGCCTATCTAGCATTTAAAATTACGTTCTTAATTGTATCATAATTCTGTCCACAAGTCGATGTAGGGTCAGGATTAAATGCTGTTAAATTAATTTTTGTTATGAGTATACCATTTCTATCTAATATAAATAAATCACGCAAAACAACTCCCCACTGGCCCCATACGTCTACTTCTGGATAATCTTGAACCCATGGAAGTAACCTCTGATCAATCATGTCTTGGTAATCATCTTCCAAATATTGATAACCGTTTATACCCATAATAGAAACATCATTAATACCTTCGGACTGAAGTTCTAAATATAAGTCATTTAAAACACCGAACCGGTGCCGGCACATCGCTCAACCTGCTTTTCCAAAATAATATAAAGAAATATTCCCATTGTAAGTTGAAGGACCAATAAGTTCTTCAAAGCTAGGAGAAAAAGTATTTATGTTTTCTAATAACCAAGTTACCATTGGTGGAGTAGTATTCAGAATTATATTTACAACTCCTAAGATGTCTATTACATTAACTTCACCATCTTGATTAATATCAGCTTTGTAAATTTGATTTTCAGATAAGTTTAATTCTTCCATAACGAATTGAACCATCTGTATTATATCCACAACATTTTGAATTAAATCATCATTTACATCACCCCATATTGGATCTTGATAATAGATTGTCTCCCCGTAAACTATACTAGCTCCAGGAGGACTCAGTGAAACGTCAGACCACGATAGTCCACCATTAAAAGAACTAATATTTGGCCAATTTTCATCTGTATGGTTCCATTTTAAAATTCCATTACCACGAGATAAGGCTGTAACCCAATATGTCTGATCAATATCTAATTGTATACATTCATCTAATGTAAAAATATTGTACCCTGAACCATTTGGATAATTTTGATTAATCGTAACTGGCCATTCACCTATAATATTACCCGGAGATTCATTTTCATTTTCTTGAAGAATTACCATTATAGAATCAGGATATTCTAAAAAACTAAAATAAAATGAAAACCTTTCAAGAATATAATCATTATTAACAATAAACCGATTACTAAATTGATAATCTGTTGAATCTGTTTTATATACAAGATTATAAGTTTCAACGCCACTTGGATTACCATTATAATATATTGTCGATCTATTATCTGATGAAAATATATATGAAACTAAAATTAAAATTGAAAATAAATTTCTTATAATCATACTATAACTTATCAAAAAGAAGACCAAATTAAAAAATAATTATTCATTTAGATACAATTATACATATTTCATAAAATAAGACTAACTTTATAGACCATTTTTTAATACAGAAGGACACTAATGCGAAATTATACAATTATTACAACTATAATAATTCTCTCTTCAATTTTTGCTACAGAATCAAATAAAACTTATAATAAAATAGGCCTTGGAACAAAAAGTGAAATGGTAACATGGGAAAGTATTTACCCTAAAACAATCGGAATTGGATTCGGTACTAGTACTCCATTTAATAATAATTTATCTCAATACAGTGAAAAAGGACAAAGTTCAAGTAAATGGCTACAAATAAAATATAATAATTTTTATAATTTTAATTTTGAGGGGAGAGAATTTAACCTATCTTTAATTGGTGGTACCGAAAATTTTTATTTACTAAATAATATAAGTATGTGGGGATTATTAAGCATTCAGTTCTTTGATTTAATTAATATTGGTATTGGAGCTGGGGGAAACATAGTCTTACATAAATTTAATTATGAAGAAACATCTCCTGGAATTATTTTAGATTTAAATACTCCAATGCCATTATATGTTTATAATTTAAATGCAGTAATTGGATTAAATTTCAAAAATATATTTACGCAATTTAAATCTATTGATTCTTTAGGAGCCTATAATTCTCAAATATTTAATTTTTATTTAAATTTAGAAATGCCTTTGAATAAAATAAAGTTTATTTGAAATTTAATTCCTTAAAGTAATATTTAACTTCAGCACCGATAAAAAATCTGTTAATATGATTATTTTCTATATTAGAATTTAAAATCCAATTAACATGATTAATACTCAAACCAAAATATAATAAAGAATTATACTTATAATTGACATTCATGGATAACTTTTCTTTTTTTTCATATCCTAATGAATATCTATCAAAATTAATTTTATCATACGCCACTTCAATTAAATTTTCAGGCTGAAAACCTCTAATCACATTTACATAATTCAAATTAATGAGATATTTGTTATATTTTAAATCATAATTAAAATATAATACTTCTGAATGAGAACCTGTCCAAAATCCAATAGAGCTACCTTTTAAATAATAATTAACATCTTTATAATCATTCTCATATACTCTAAAATCTGTCCATGTATATTCAATTTTTAATTTATCATTTTGTGCAAATATATGTTTAATTTGACTTCCGAATTGATATGCAACCCAATTTTCATGATATTTTTTAAAGGTCAAATCAGGATCCCATTCATCAATAAATAGCGAAAAATAATATTTTTTATTTTTATTTAAATTAAATACTAATTCTAATCCAATTTGGTTATTATCATTATATCCCATATGTCGACTTAATGGATAATACAGAATAAATGGATTTAAATAATTAATATCTATATATCTATCAAAAATCACAGATTCATACAGACTTAATTTAAATTTATCTGAAATATTATATACTAACTGATGAATTGCCATAGTTTTATAAGAATAGATTCTATTATTTTCAACATTATTATTTGATTGATCTAAAAATGCATAATGGAAATTAAAATATACAGAAGGAGTCACTTGCCAATCGAAACAAATAGATGGATAATTATTTGGTTTATCTGAAACAAAGATTGAATTATTTCCAGAACCAATACTTCTATTCTTATTTCCTGCTTCAAAAATTAAATTATCTTTTTTAAATTTAATATTTACATGAGAAGTCCAATAGATTCCTAAATCATCATAATTATCCATATAATTATACAGATAAGGAATCCCTTTTCTACTATTTAAATCAGTATTTCGGGGAGTATATCCATCAATTCCATGTGCTGAAAATGAAGATTCAATATTTAAATTATTATTCACATAATTTGTATTAATTGACCAACCCATGAATTTAATTGGTTGAGATTTTACTGTAAATTCTCCGCCATTTTCATAATACTCTAGATATACACTAGGCTGAGTCTCAAAGTTAAATGGATATAATATTGTAAATATCATTACGAATAAAACTATCACTGACTTCTGGCACCTTTAAATACAATATTTAAAAATGCTCTAGTAAAATATATAATATCAGTGCTTATTGGATTTTTATTTTTTTTAAAAATATATTGTCTTTCACTTTCTAATATTTCATCAAAATTTTGAGGCATATCTGCATAATATGGAGGGATTAATCCTGGCTTGACCTTTATCCTTAGATTTTGTAACTCTTTTGGATATCGACTAAAATAATTTTTACTTAATGGTCTTACCCCTACTAAATTTAATTCTCCTTTAAAAAAATTAACGAACATTGGAAGTTCGTCAATCCAAAATTTTCTAAATATTTTTCCCCAAGCAGTTACCCTAAAATCATTTGATATTTTACCACTTTTATCTAGTTTATTTTCTTTAGTTATTAGTGCCTGACAATATTCAGAATATGGATACATAGTTCTTAACTTATAAACACCAATAATCTTGCCCTTATAACCAATGCGCTTCATCCTAAATAATATACCATAAGAAGCATGCATATCAAACTTAGGCTTTTGAACTTTTTTTGAAATAATAAACATTAAATTATTATGCTCAAAATATTCCAATACTTCAAAGCCACAAGATATGAGTCTTCCTAAAATTTCAGCTTTTGAAATCACTCTATTATGACCATTTGTAATAGCAAAATATATTTTTTTAAAGCCGGGTACTTTGGGGATAACTCTTTTATAAATAAAATCTAATACACGAAATAATTGTTTAAATCCAACTGGGATTTTAGTTTGAATTCTTTTAGTCCTCTCAACAAGTGTCTCACCACATGATACATATATATGACCATTCTTTAATCTTTCATTGACAGTTTCATGAAATTTATTGATCCGCCTTATATTATTTACTATTCCTAAATTGATTATACATTCCAACTGTAAATCATTTAAGTATGGTTGAATGTTTACAATATTTTTTGTTTCAATAATAGATATATTATTCTTGTCTATGTCTTTGTAATTATTAATCTTTTCTATAATTAATTCTGATAGCAATGATAAAATATTAGATTTTATAATTTGAAATCGATTTTGAGTATCTTTTAATCATTTCTATCATCCCAGAGAGAGATATCAATAGATAAAAAAAATTACTATTCATTATATTCACTTTTGATATCATTTATGTTACTACCAACAAATGCCATAATAATTATTTAATTCAGTAGAAGGTTTGATATTTACTAAATCTATGATATCCTTGTTGTATTTTTTAAAAATATCTGGTGTAATATTAGCGTCTTTCTGAGTGATAACAATCACTTCAGATGATTCTATGACTTTATTAAAATCACTGCTAATCAATTTTACTAAATGAGGAATATGAGTATCTATATAATCCTTATTTGTACCAGATAAATTAGTATAGTTAACGTTTTTATCATAAATAGAAATTTTCAATCCTTTACCTAAAAGCTTCTCAACAAGTTCTACTGCAGGACTATGTCTTAAATCATCTGTTCCTTGTTTAAAACTTAGTCCAATAATTCCAATCTTTCGCTTTCCAGTTTTTGTTATCATATCGTATGCAACTTTTTTCTGATAAGAATTAGAATATTCAATTGCTGATAAAACAGGTGTATTTAAATAATTATCATGAGCAATAGTATTTAGTCCTTTTAAATCTTTTGGTAAACAAGATCCACCGTATGCATAACCAGGCTTAAAATAATATGGTGAGATATTCAATTTTTTATCCATTATAAACAACTCCATTACTTTATGAGAATCTATCCCTAATTTTTTACATATGTTTCCGATTTCGTTAGCAAATGTAATTTTTAAAGCATGAAAAGAATTATTTACATATTTTATAATTTCTGCTTCCTTAATATCAACCTTTTTAATTGGACCATTTAAATCTCCATATATTTCAGCCATGATATTAAGAGCCTTCTCACTATCACTTCCAATAAATGTTACTGGTGGATTAAAATAATCTTGAACAGCTGACCCTTCTCTTAGAAACTCTGGATTAGATACGACTGCAAAATCTATGTTTCTTATTTTGCCTGAAAACTTCTCTATTATTTTCCCTACATTCTTATTCGTACCAGGAAAAACAGTACTCCTTATTACTATAATATGAAAATTATTTTTTTCTTTAAGTGATTTCCCTATTTCTTCTACAACTTTGAATACATATTCTAAGTTTAAATGTCCATCATTAGTAGAGGGGGTTCCAACGCATATAAATGAAATATCAGTAGATAAAATTGCTTCTTTTAGATTAATAGTGGCTCTTATCTGACCATTACTATGTTGTTGTTTAATGATTTTATCTATATCTTTTTCGACAATAGTAGGCTTCCCCATATTAATTAATTCTACTTTATTTCTTACAACATCAACACCAATTACATTGTGACCATTTTGAGCTAGACAACCTAAGCTAACACATCCAACATAGCCTAAACCAAAAATTGAAATATTCTTTTTTCTATTTGATAATATGACATTACTCCTGTTTATTTATGTTATTCAATCTAAACATTTTATCTATATTTAGAATTATTGTTTAGTTAGCACTTTAATTTCCCTTAAAAACAATAATAATTATTATAGTTTAACCAATATTACGACTTAATCCTAAAGGATGAACTATAACTTTGGTTAATTTAGATATTCTTTTCATTACAATAAGTACTCTAAAATAAGAGTTCAATAGTTCAAAGCTATATAACTGACCATTTCTTCTTTTATACATTTATCTATTTTAATAATTTTACTTCTTTTTAACTATTCGATTTATAGATTTCAAAATATGCTCAGTGACGTCATCCCATTTATTTTTTAAATTCGCTCTAAAATCCTTTTGACTTAAAAATGAAATATTAAAGTCACTTATGAAATCAGGAACATCCTTAGGTTTTAAATGAAAAAGGGATCCTTCATTTACCATTATATTATTAGCTTTCATTTTTCTTTTCCCACAATAAATTGATGGACATCCAAGCATTGATCCTTCACGGGCCATACTATCCCCTGAAGATATCAAAATTTTACTGTAATACATTAACGAATGAATATCATTTACTGGTTCTTCTAAAATAATCCATTCAGTAGGGTATAAATGTCTCTTTGATTTATCTTCTAATGAAAGTATAACAGTTAAATCCTTATTCAGTTTCTCAGAAAATGATGCAATTGTATAAGAACCTTGATCCATATAATTTAAACTTCCTGATGATACTTCTCTAATAAATAAATACTCATATGGGACTAATCCATATGAAGCAGGTATTTTAATATTAGGCTTGAAATATTTGGGTGATAGATAAGCCCATTCCTTCAACGCATTAAAAATAATAAATTGTTTAGTCTCATCTAAAATTGGAGGGATATGTATTTCATCAGCTGTAATTTTTTCGAAAAACAAATTTTGACTACTCTCTGGATCATCATCAAATTGAATATTTGGTTTATTTCTAAGTTTTAATGTAGCACCTAATATAAAACTACCAACACTTACCCCAAAGTCAATTTTATTAGAAAAAACAAAGAATAATAGTTTAAAGAATTTTAATATATTTGCTTCGAAAATTATAGAAATAACTGAACCTCGGTGTCTTGAAATATAAGTCACATCAATGCTTTTTAATTCTCTTTTTACAATTGATGGAAGATTCCCTCGCCTTAAACAGGTTACAAAAATATGATGATCATCTTCGGAATTTAATTTCTCTATAGCAAATTTGAAAAAATTAATATGTGCTGGATGTGAGATATCAAATAATATTCTCATTATTTAAAGCACTGCATCAGAGACTCATTAGATGGATAATTTATCAGGACTGCTTTACGCGGACCATGATATACAAACATAGAACCTGCAGCAACTGCGGATGCATATGACTCTTCTACTGCTTTTTTTAAATCATTAATATTACCTGCCCCACCAGCTGCTACAACGGGTATCTTTACAGCTTTAGATACATCTTTAACCAGCTTTAAATCATAACCTTGCATTTGACCATCTTTATCAATAGAATTAATAATTATTTCACCCGCTCCTTTTTCCTCCATAATTTTTGCATAAGAGATAGGATCAAGACCTGTGGATTTACTACCTCCAAATTTATATACTTGTTTTTTTCCTAAAAACATTTTTTTTACATCGATAGATACTACAATTGTAGAACTACCAAAAATATCAGCTGCTTGCTTAATGAAATTAGGGTTTTCTATTGCATATGTATTAATTACGACTTTTTCAGCACCAGCATTAATAATTTCTTTAATATCTTGAATTGTTTTAATACCTCCCCCTACCGCAAATGGCATATTAGCTTCATCTCCAACATTACGCACAAAATCAAGAGAAATACTTCTTTTTTCCTTAGAAGCAAGGATATCTAGAAAAAGCAATTCATCAGCCTTTAAATCATTAAATATTTTTACAGCATTAATTGGATCACCAATGTATCGATAATCTTTAAACTTAATAGACTTAACAAGTCCCAGTCCTTTAAGTAACAATATTGGAATAACACGTGGTCTATACATTGGCTATAAATTTACGAAATTACTAAGAATCTGTTGTCCACAATCATGACTTTTTTCTGGATGAAATTGTGTACCATAAATATTATTTTTTTTAATAGAAGATGTGAAATTATACTCATATTTTGTTGTTGTCAAAATATCTTCTTTATTATTACAATTAATGTGGAAAGAATGAACAAAATAAAACATATTAGTTTCTGAAACACCTTTTAAAATATATGATTCTTTATTTATTAGTATGTTGTTCCAGCCCATGTGAGGAACCTTATATTTCAACTTATCATTTACTCGAAATTTAATAATTTCAGCGTCAAACCAACCCAAACCTTTAACATTACCTTCTTCACTCTGTTTAGCCATTAATTGCATTCCGAGACAAATACCTAAAATTGGGGTTTTATCTATAAGTACTTTTCTATTTAAGGTATCCCAAATACCATATTCTTTAAGCTTTTCAATACCATTAGCAAAATGTCCCACTCCTGGCAATATAAGCTTATCAGCTTCAAAAATAGTATTAGGATCATTTGATACTTCAATATTTACATTTACTTTATTAAACTTCTTTTGTACTGAGCGAAGATTACCCATACCATAGTCAATAATAACTATTTTAGGAGAATTATTAGACATTTCTTATTTTTAAAAATTCATAAAATCTGTGGGGATAAGTAATTATATATTTATTTAGCATATTTTAAATAAAGAATATGAGGTAAAACCTTCATTTGTGTGGCAATTTTTATCGGCCATTTCATTGATCTTATTAGAGGTAGTAGAGTCCTATAGTCATCATGAGACTTTATCGGCATATTCATGATTTCTTCCCATTCTTCAGATGAAATACCTAATTTATTAATAACATAACTTACTGTTTCTTGTTCAAAATGATAGGAGCTAGCAGATACTTCAGCTATAGCATCTTTTCGTTTCATTTGTCCAGAACGAACTAAAGCTGATAATTCTGTTTTACGTTTATCAATATTAAATTTTTTAGGTAGATAGTAAGATTGAAAAAACTTAGTGTAATGATTCTCATGATGATGACCACCATAATATTCCCAATCTAATTCTTCTGTTAAAACTTTATCAACTTTTTTCTTATTATAATCAATAAACTCCATTAAACGAAATTCTCTGATCCCTTTTGCCCAAATAAAATACTGAAGCTTGGCGACGGTCATATGAGGGAAACTTTTAATCTTATTAATTTTGCCAAATTTTCTATGAACATCTTTAACGTATAATGGATCCATATAAGTCCAGCTAATAGGTGAAGTTCCTTCAGTACGAAAAGAATGACCATTTAATATATATTTAACTCCCTCTTTATTTGCGACATCATATAAAACTGAATAAATAGCATAATCAGTTGGGATATCAGCATCTGGGGTTGATGATTTAAGAAAGGAAATCTGTAAATCTTTAAATTCTTCCCAATCTGCTACTACAGTATATAAATCAATATCCAATTTCTCACATGCCTTTTTGATGTTCCGAACTGAAATATCCGAATTCCATCCATTATCAAAATGAACTGCAAGAGGGTTCAAACCTAACTTCTTGGCAGTCAATAATACATATGTACTATCCCTACCTCCACTAACTCCTGCGATACAATTGTATTTTTTATTTTTACCAAATTTCTTAATCTTAAGAACCATTTCGTCCAGTTCTTTTGTTAAACTAGGTCCCATGGGGTGTTTTTTCTCTAATTCATTATGGATTTTACAGTATTTACATTCTCCATGTCCATCGAACCAGATATCTTTTATTGTTGTATCTAGGATACAACGCACACATATTTTTGATTTCATGCTAAAAAAATAATTATCAAAATTTATAATAATGAAAGGTACTGAATTTTTTCTTAAAAGTAATAACTCTTTTCTTAAGAGATTCCATGTCTACTGAACCCTCAGATTGAACAATAAACATAGCGATTGATTTCATTTCATCTTCTTTCATTCCAAATCTAGTCATTTCCGCAACACCAATTCTGCCAGCAGTATCAACCATAATATTTATATCCTCAAGTTTTTTTATGAGGCGTAGATAATTATTATTTACTTCAATCTTAAACATATGTGATTCTGAGTAATTATTTTCTGCATATTTAACGTTAAATCCATGGGAATGGAGTTCTCTTGCCAAGGTCTTTGTATTTCTTACTACTTGTCGAGCATACTCATTACCATATTTTTTCATCTCAATCATAGCTGCTGTTAATGAAGCAATACGATGGAAATGAGGATTATCAATGATTACAAAATGGTTCACTTTTTCTAACTCTTTTGCGTACTTATTAGTAGCGATCAAACCTCCCTGAGGACCAGGAAATGATTTTTGGGTACCTGCTATTAGAACATCTGCTCCCTCTAATAAAGGTTTTTGAAAAATCCCACCCACAATTAATCCTAATGGATGTGAACCATCGTATATAAATTTAGCATCTACTTCATGACATTTACTGGATAAACCCTTAACATCAATGGGAAATAACGTGTGAGCAGAGCTATAAATTACAATTTTAGGTCTTATTTTTTCAATTAAACGATATGTTTTTTCATAATCAATAAACTCGGGTTTTTTTGGATTTACTTGAATAAAATGAACATCTAAATTTAAATATTTTGGAAGTTTATCTTTATCTAAACCAGGATAACCTCCATTCGCAGTGTCAAAAACCATAATACTATCCCCGGGCTTTGTAAATGCAAAAAGAACTGCTAAATTTGCCTGATGTCCAGAAATAGGATATAAAGAAACATAACTTGCACTGAATATTTCTTTAGTAATCTCTTCCCCTAAATAAACCATTTCTTCAATATAATCTGTACCACTGTATGAATAAGAGATACCACTTCCAGTTGAAAAAGGAGCCTTAAAATAATATCTCTGACCAAAATCACTTGATAAATATTTTCTCGCATGTGGACTGATAGCATTTTCGGAAGGTAAAAGATTTATACTTTCCTGACGCAACTTCGTATGATTATTGAATATATTCTTTAATTTATTTTTCATCTTTAAAAATTTTTTAACATAAACCTAGTTTTACCATTCTTCTGAACGGGAATTTCTTTTGTGATATTCAAATGAAGAATAGCATCCTCACCTATATAGTTTTGAACATAATCAAATATCTTTTTTTCTTCAAAGCTAGTAAAAGAACCATTGACTACTAAACTTAAAATAAAATCTTTTGGAGAGTCTTGTCTAATTTGAAACTGATCTACCGTTGAAATCCACTCAAAATATCCTGTAAAAAAATGAACTATAAGGACCTTGCCTTTTGGTGTTTTCAACATATCAACATTTCGTCCTAATATCTTTTTTGCAATCATTGGTTTAGTATCATTGCTTTTATATACTTCAACTTTATCATTCACAGCATATCTAATAAAAGGATTAGCATAGTTCCATAAATCTGTTGTGATAACTTCTCCTATACTGGTATTTAAACTCCCTTTAGAAACATTAATTAATTCTGTAATTGCATATTCATGTGCAATATGATATACTCCTTCATTATTCTGAAACATAGTTGCTCCTCCCTCTCCAGAATAGGAATCGAATACTTTTGTACAAAATGCTTTTTCCATACTTATTTTCATCTCATCAAAGAGAATTTCACCAGTAGTATTTATAGCTGAAATCCCAGTTATTTCTATATTATTATTTATAATATAATTGGCTATTACACTTAAAGTTGAAGGATAACCTCTTAAGATCTTTGGCTTCCATTTTCTAATTAATTCTAAAAAACGTATAATGTCGTGGTCATTAACTCCTTTGCTTGAAAAATACAAGCAATTATTAACATAATCTTGTATTCTTTTAACCTTACTGCTTCTTGGATTAACGCTAAGTTTCACATAACAGTCTCCTAGACGATAACCCATACCATACCAACCTCTTAAATTAGCGGCTATGTTCATACCATAAGAAGTTGCTGTTTCGTAAAACTGCAATGGCTCTCCAGTAGAACCACTAGAACTGTTTTTTAAAAAAACTCGTTTATTAAAATTAGAAGCTAATAATTTACCATTAGCTATATTCTCTTTAATTGATTTTTTTGTAAGAATTGGTAATTTCTGTAAATCTTCTATAGTTTTAATATCAGATGGGAGAAGGCTTATTTTTTTAAATAATTCATTGTAGTATGGTACATTATTGTAAGAATGATTTATTAGTTGACGTAACTTTTTGTTTTGGAAATTTTTTATTTCATCTGCTGTCCACTTTTGACTTTCCCTTAAAAACTTTAAGGATGATGAAATATTCTTACTTGAAATGACATCACTAAATGGTAAAATCATTTTCTCTGTAAATAGATTTCTTATTGACATTTATCTTCTTTTATTATGCGTGAGATACCTTCATCAATAGAAATGAGGGGCTCCCATTCTAATAAATTTTGAGCTTTTTTAATGTCTGCTAGTGTTTCTAATACTTCATTTTTTCTTCTTTCTTCTGAAAATTTAATAGTAAAATCATTATCAATATGTTTTAAAAATATTTTGGTTAATCCTTTTATAGAAGTACTAACTCCAGAACCTAAATTAAACACCTCAACTCCATTAAAACTGTAATTTATTGCCTTGATATAGGCACTTACAATATCATCTATATATATATAATCTCTTTTGGGCCTGGAATCTTTAAGCATTATTTTGCCTGTTTTTGCTTGATTAATAATACTTTGTATCAAAAAATGCTCCTTTTGCCCTTTACCATAAATATTAAATGGTCTAAATATAACTGAAGGAATATCAAAATCACGATTATAAGCATGACATAAATCTTCTGCAATTAATTTAGATTGTGCATAAGGGTTGAATGCACGTAATGGATGTACCTCATTAATTGGTAAATAAATAGGAGATCCATAAACGTAAGAACTTGTAAAAATCATTTTAGCATTAAATTTTCTACAAAGCTCTAAGGCATTTAAAGTACCCAAAACATTTGTTTTGTAAAAACTTCTCGGATTTCGAAAAGAATCAGGGACATAAGATTTTGCTGCAAGATGTATTAAAACATCAAAGAATTTTATAGAATTCAAGCTATCTTTATCCAGTAAATCGTATCCAAGATCAAAATTTATTTCAATAATCTTAATAGAATTGTAAGTATTCTTCAGCCTACTAACTAAGTGTTTTCCTAAAAATCCACGACTTCCTGTTATTGCTACTTTAATCATTCAAAGATAATTTATCAATATCTTTGCAGGCTTTAGCATAATCATCCGGCCTACCAATATCTAACCAATAACCGTCAAAACTTTTTACACTTGCATTTTTACCTCTTTTTATTAAATCAAGCATTAAATGATCAAAGCCGTAAGCTTGGTTTTCAGGTATATAATTTAAGATTTCCTTATTTGCCATATAAACACCCATACTCACAATAAATTCAGTAATAGGTTTTTCATGAAAATCAACTAAATACCCATTATCATTTATTTTTAATACACCATAATCATTTTTATGTTTTCTTTTAAAAGATGATATAGTGTAAATGTTTTTATTTTCAACATGATATTTATATAACTCACTAAAATTAAGATTTGTTAGTACATCTCCATTCATTATTAAAAAATTCTGAGGTAAATCGTTAATTAGTTTTAATGGTCCCATAGTATTCAAGGGTATTTCTTCCAAAGAATAATCAATTTTAATATTCCATTTAGAACCATCACCAAAAAAAGCTTTTATAATATCAGCTAAATGATTTATTGTAATAGTGACATGATTAAATCCATTATCTATAAGCTGCTTAATTATTATTTCTAGAATAGATTTATCTCCAATTGGAACAAGTGGCTTTGGTAATGTAACTGTATAAGGTTTCAATCTAGTTCCTTTTCCACCCGCCAAAATAATTGCTCTTTTAGACATTATAGATACCTGATTTATATTTTATTAAATTTTCTTTTTTCCCAAACCACTCAATTGTTTGGCTTAGCCCTTTTTCTAACGAATATTTTTGAGTCCAATCTGTTAGTTCTTTAATTTTTTTATTTGAACCAAAAAGACGATTTACTTCACTTTTTTCTGGACGCAATCGTATTTGGTCACATTCAATTTTTGCATTTGGATTAATTTGACTGATTATTTCAGATGCCAATTCTCCGATAGAAATTTCAGATTGAGTTGCAATATTTATTTCTTCACCAATGGTTTTGTTTGATTTAGCAATTTTAATAAAAGCCTGAACGGTATCTTTGACAAAAACAAAATCTCTTGTTGGAGATAAATCTCCAAGTTTGATTTTTTCTAATCCATTTTGTAATTGAGAAATAATTGTTGGGATTACCGCTCTAGCAGATTGCCGCGGACCATAAGTATTGAAAGGTCTTACAATAGTAATAGGCGAATCAAAAGAACGATAAAACGATTCAGCCAATCTATCTGCTGCAATTTTTGTAGCACTATAAGGAGATTGCCCTTGAAAAGGATGTTCTTCTGTAATTGGTACGAATTGAGCCGTCCCGTAAACCTCTGAAGTGGAAGTGATTAGAATACGTTTTGTATTTAAAATTTTACCAGCTTGGAGTACATTAAGAGTACCTTTGATATTTGTATCAACATAGCTATCAGGAGAATGATAACTAAATGGAATTGCAATTAATGCTGCCAAATGATAAACAATGTCACATCCATCCATCGCAATTCGTACACCATTCGGATCTCGTATATCTCCTGTAAATATTTCAATTTCACTTTTAATATATTCAGCTAAGGAGTCAATCCAACCCCATGTATTAAAAGAGTTATAATATATAAATGCTCTTACTTTCATACCTTTTCGTACCAATTCTTCTACTAAATGGCTTCCAATAAAACCATCGGCACCTGTTACTAAAACTTTTGTCAATTATTGACCTCCAATTTTGTCCTTTATATTGTTCCATACTTTTGTAGCAGCACTATATGAATAGTTTTTTCTAATTTCCTTTATTGATTTATTTGACATTAATTGATATTCAGACTCATTACTTAATAATCTATCGATTTTTTCTGCATATCTGTCCAAATCTTTATAATCATTTATTAAATGACCGTTAACTTCATCTTCAATTAGATCTTCTAAATCACCTACCTTTGATGCTACACATGGAATACCACATGCCATAGCTTCTATTACCGTTCTAGGCAGACCTTCAGTACTAGAGGTTAGTACGAATATTTTACCTTTATTATAGAATTCAACAATATTATCTACAAAGCCTAATAAATTTATATTATCAGTTAATTTATTTTTGAAAATATATTCTTTTAATTTTTCTAATTCTGGACCTTTACCAGCAATAGCTACCCTAATATCAGGCCGTTTTAATTTTAGCGATACTACTATTCTTAATAAATTTTTTAATTCTTTTTCAGGACTTAACCTACCCAAGCTAATCAAATCGAACTCTTTCTTAATCAATTTATTAGGTGTAAATCTCTCTACATCTATTGAATTAGGTAATACATACACATTATTTTTTGGAATACCATTATTTACAACTACTTGTTTTGATTTACTACCAGTCACAGTTATTGCTTGAATACGCTTATACATGAAATACGTAATTTTTTCACGAATTCTAGTTCGCACTTTTGAATAAGAAGGATTACCTATTATAGAAATAACTACTGGAACCCCGTATATCTTTCCCATAATATAAGCAAATAAACCATGTGGAATTTCATAAATACCAATAAAAAGTTCATATCGCTTATTTAAAGTTATAAACATTTTAACTAGTTTACTTATATGGCCAATAAAATTATTCTGATTCTTAAATGAAGCGTGATAGATTACTTTTTTACATTTAAGGGCTTCTGAGTCTCTAAAAACATCAATCCTATCAATTTCTTTAATATCTGAAATTGGCTTTATAAATCCAAAAGCACCTACCGAATCAAGCTTGCAGTTTAAAGATATTTTCATCATGTACTTAAATGATTATATAGTTCTAAGAAGCTATTTACCATATTACCAATGTTAAATTTATTCTTTATTCTCTCAATACCTGCATTCCCCATTTCTTTTCTTTTATCAGAATTATTTAATAAAACTAAAACTTTTTCTTCTAATTTCTGTTTAGACCTATTAGGAATAATAAAGCCTGTGACGTTTGTTTTTATAATCTCTGAGGTACCACCATTATCAGAAGCTATTACAGGTTTAGAAAGAGCCATAAACTCCATAATAGCATTAGATATTCCTTCGCCGTGCGTAATTGGATTCGACGTCAATACCCCAATATCACAAATACGCATAATTGATTCTACTTTTTCTTGTCTACTAAGAAACTTTATTTTATTTCTAAAAGTTTCTGGAATCTTTCTTATAAATGGCTTATCATTCCCAGCACCCACACACAAGAAGGTAACATCATTCCTTATTGATAAAATTGAAATTGCGGAATCAATATATGTTGTATAATCTTTTTTTTCTGAAAAAGATGCGACCATTCCAATTACATATTTTGTTTTTATTTGAAAGTGATTTCTAACATCTATTGGTTTAGTAAGATTAGATATTCTCTTAAAATCAAAACCATTATGAATAACTCTAGATTTATTTGAGGTTGATACTCCATAAGCTTTTAAACCAGCATAAGAATTAGACAAATTAATATCTGAAAACCTAAAATTAATTTTATTAAGAAAATTCTTATAGGATAGTTTTTTTATGTGTGGTGGCGCATCTGTAATCTGACTATTTATTAAATTAATTTGATTCATTAAAGCTATTGGTATCATATAAAAAGTTTGCATACTTCCCCAAGTATGAATCAAATTAGGTTTATACTCTCTAACTATTTTATTTAATTGAAAAAATACTTTTATACTTTTACTTTTAGGTTTTTTGTCAATAGAAATAAATTTAATTCCAATATCAAAAAAATACTCATAATCGATTTGATTAAATGCAAGAACAAGCAGGATATCTACATTAGATTTATTTTTCAAACCTGCTATAAGCTCTATTAATCTTCTTTCTTTACCACCATAGCAAAGATTACCTATAAAAAATAAAATTTTAATTTTTCTCAAAATATATTTTTATTTCTAGCTCTCTATTTTAAAAAATTACAAGAAAAAATCTAGTTTAGACTTTTTATATTTTTAATGATTTATATTGAAGTTCTCATCATAATGCAATTAACTATGATATTTATTATTATAATACTTACCTGTACTATTAGTAAACCTTCATTAATAGAATATTCAGATTTAGATTATTACTAGCTTTAATGTTTTTAAAATATTATTTCTAAGTATATTTATATGTAAAAACTTCAATTTTTATATCTACAGTTATCTCAAATTTATATCAAATTATATTAAAATATTAATCGGAAATAAATGAAATAAAATTCCTTTCAAATATATATTTTTTTCAATATTCACCCAATTTCATATCAAAAATAAAATAGTGAGTAATAAAACAAATAATTTTTAAAAGTTAAAAGTTTAAAAACACAAATTCCTAATCAATTTTAAAATGTTTTTCTATTTTACATATAAGCTGTTTAGCTATTATTTTAGGTTGATGATTTTTTTTTAAGTAAGCAGTCAAATGACTGTAATCTTGACTATTAGAAATAATACTTTTTATAGCTTTAGGAATCTCTAAATAATTATCAACGACGATGCCTAATTTATAATTTTTTATAATATTATCGGGGTCTGTTATCTTTCTTGTCACAACCGGAGTATTAACAGAAAATGACTCTAGAAATGTATTTGAAAAGCCCTCATAATAAGAAGTATTTAATAAACATGATGCTTGAGATAAAAAAGATGCCATCTTTGGTCGTGAGACTAAGCCAACAAACTTTACATTTTTTTGCTTTTCTAAACAAATAATAGCTTCTTTAGTATCCTCATCAATATTTTCATACTGTTCTCCAGCAATTTTAAAGCTAATATGAGGTAATTCTTTCACTATTTTCAACAAAGCTGGCATATTTTTTTGATATTGAAATAAACCAACCCATGCTACATAGGACCGGTCTGATAAAACTCTTCCTCTTCTTTCAAAAAAAAAGGGATTAGTTAATTTCATTATTCTCTTTTCAGGATACTGTTTTTTAATTACTGTATATTGATATTCATTCTGACAAAGAATAAGGGAGGCCATTTTCAAAGTCCACTTGTAGATTAAATTCTTCTTTTTCCCAAACTTTTCTATAGAACGATTATCAACTAAGTTATCATTTGAGATTCGCTGAATTACCTTTGAATGACTGAAAAATGATGAAAATATAATGAAAATATTAATCCAACAAGGGGTGCTTATATAAATAAAATTTGGTTTTATTATGAAAATCATAATTAAGGATTTATAAAGTAACATAAAAGCTTTAATTATAGGATTACCGTGATAATATCTACCTGTGTCGAAGATTTTATATTTACTTTTATTTTCAAGACAAACAGGAGAGCCAATAAAAATTTTATAGCCTAACTCTTCGAATCCACGAATCCAGCTTAGCGTTTGAACGGAAGCACCTCCAACTCGAAAATTAATATCATTCAATAGGTAAGGTAAATTATTATCAATAACTAAAATACTTTTTATTTCTAAACAATTACTTTTCAATAATTGTACCATTTCTATAATTAATATCAAATACATATGTAGCATATGCCATAACTGCCAAATATGGTTCAGGCCTTCTAAAAATAAATAGAACTAACACAAACGACAAAATAGAAAGCACAGGGAGATTATTTCTAATTGATCTTAACGATTTCCCGAAAAATTTAAATACCATATAAAAATACAATAAAAATAGAACTACACCACCGCTAGCCAATATCTGAGTATACTGAAAGTTTGAACGTAATATTCCATAGAAAATATTTCCTGTTGCATTTTGATAGCCAACACCAATAAAAGGACTATTTTGGAAAACTTCCCAAGTAGCTATTATTTGATATACCCTTCCAACCTTACCAGATTCTTCAGAAAAAGGCGTTTCAATTAATCTATTTATTACATTAACCTCAGACAAAATATTCAATATATAATTTTGTGATATAATTAATAATGGAAAAGAAAGAATTAATAATATTTTTGAACTTATTTTGAAGTTCTCCCAAATAGATTTAAAATAAAATACTGCGATAAGAATTAACAATATGAAAGAGCCTCGAGAAGATTGAAAGAAAATCAATGGAGCAATAAGTATGACATAAATATAATAAGGAAGTTTCTTATTAAAAAATTTATAAGGTTCTCCTTTTAATTTAAGCCAAAATAAAATGAATAAGGCAAAAACGCCCATATCATTAACAGTATTTAAATTTTGGGATGATTCTAACCTATTTTCCCATACGCCTTCTCCAATAGAAATATTTGAAACATTTAATAAACCTAATAAATCAGAATAAATAAGTATAAGATTTATAAGAAGTAATGTTATTGTAGTTTTCAAAATAAAATAAAGATATTTAGGCCCTGCATTGATAAAAAAAATAAATGGTAAAAATATATATAACCATCTATTAAGTAAATCTATTGGTGTACTAGGTTGATATGAATTTCCGTAGGCATATTGCTCCATAAAATAGTGTGTTATGAAAAAGGTTATAAATATTAGTGTATTTTTAAACTTTAAATTTCTATTTTGATAAGCTAGTATTAGAATATAAAATCCTGGCAATAAGAAAAACCATAATTTTTGGTATCTTAAATAAGGGATTCCAATATTATAAAACATTTCACTAAACCAAAAATTTGTTTTAAGTGTAAATATTAGAATTAAGGTAATCGCCATTTTTATGTTTTTATTTAGCAATAGATAGCCATTAATTTATTCTAGAGATTAAAATAACCAATTAACTCTTTATCTTAATATAGGGCAAATAATATTTAAAATAATAAAACACTATATATCCAGAATGCAAAAATAATAAGGCAATTAAAATGATTAAAATATAATTATTCAATGATAAACTATCATTATAATGCAAAATAGTGGCACCAATAATAATGATAAATGTTGAAATAATTTGCATTATTGGTTCAAAATTAAGCTCATTAACAGTAGGTGATTTAATTACAGAAGCAATATAAGATGATGATAGTTTTATTGGAATGACAAAACTATAAATTATCGTGGCTAAAATTGCACCCTCCCATTTTGGTAATATTTGTGGAATAAGTAATTTCATTCCAATTGCTAATCCTAAAATAATCACAAATGAAATTCCAACTAGAATACTAGTTTCCTTTATAACCATTCTATGAGTTTGAAGATATTTTTTTTTGCCTAAATATTCAAAAAGTTTTATACTTCGAACTTTCATAACTGAGCCTAACATTAATGTAATAAATATATTAGCAATGGTATCAGCAAAACCAAAAAAACCTGTAGCCTTTAAACCCATAAAAATAATTACTATAGTACGTTCAGTATATCTAAATAAACCATATGCTAAAGTTCCAAATGTAAATGGAATACTTACCTTTAAAATTTTTTTTATTCCTATTCTATCAATTTTAAGTGAAAAAAAATTGCCTGTTTTTTTATATGCTAAATATATAATAATAGGACTGGAAATAATGGGAACCATGAGTACTGCGTGAATATTAAAAAATGGGACTAATACCATCACAAATACCGAATTTAATATTCCTTGGTACAAGATCACTTTAGCAAGGGAACCAAAATTTTTATTTAATTGTAATTCTGTTTGAAATATTCCGAACATTTTTGCTGTAAATAATCCTACTGATGCTAATAAAATTGCTGAAACTATTATTTTATTATCAAAAAAAAATGAACTAATTATTCCAAAAAGTAATAGAATGAAACTAAGAACTAATTCTCCAGAATATGCATTATCTTTTATACTTTTTAGTTCATTTATATCACCTTTTGCCATTGCAGTAATTCCATTACGTATTATAGTTGGTTTAAATCCCAAACTCCCAAATTTATTAAGCATTGCTATTAATTCTACAGATTTCAAAATTCCATAAGATTCTGGTCCTAAATATTTTGCTACTACAAAACTTTTTATAATCTGCAATGGTCTTAAGACAATTTGAATACTAGAAAGCTTAACTATATCCATTAAAGATTTCTTATTCTTTAATATTTTAATTTTATCTCTCAAAAAATTCTTTATTAAATACCTTTTTTATATATTCAATTTCTTTATTAATACGATAATTCCACGTAGTTAATTGTGGTTTCAGATTATTTTTAGTTAAATCCTTAAAGCTTTGTAATGTATTTCTATCATTTATAAGTTCAATAATTATTCTACTAAGATCATTGGGAACATTGTTTCTATCAACGTACATTACATTATTATTTAAAAAAGAATTAGAATCAATATCATAAAAATTTTTTTTATCCTCTTTTAATGTAATAATTGCAGTCTCATTTACTATTGATTCAAGGATAACATTTGAAATATTACCTAAATAATTAATTGATATTGTTACGTCAATATCATTATGAAGCAATCTTAATTCAGAGTGATTTAACTCTCCCCTATAAATAATATAACTATATCTTTTACAATAATTTTTTACAGTGTTCCTTTCTGAACCATTACCTACAATAATTAATTCAACTTTCGCACCATAATCTGTACCTATTTTTTTAAATGCCTCTAGTACTTCAACAATCCCCTTATCCTCTTCTAACCTACCTAGAAAAAGAAATCTTATATTAGAGTTGTTTTTTTCTATCCTTTCTTTCTTTCTTTTAACACCATTCATAATAATTAATTTAGGGGTTTTTTTATTTAAATATTTTTCGAAAAACATGGCAACAGGGGTACCGTCACGAGTTCCAATTGCAAGATCGACCTCCCTTCTATATGAAAAAATTCTATACCAGTTAAATAGTTTAGCCTTAATGCTTTTAAAGTCTTGGAATAATGTCGCTATACCATGAAGTCTTAATATAATTTTGCCATTATATTTTTTATCTATAAACGGTATAAAACCTATATTAGCTCTATCAATATAGATTATATCATAATTATTTAAGTTTAATAAATTTATAACTTTAGTATTAAGATTTTTAAAATACCAAAAATCATCAAGAATTTTAAACGAAGTTTTTTCTTTTTCTGAATTAATTATCCAAAAAGTAGATTTAGTAAATCTTGTATTTTTCAAACATTGGACGCTGCTAGCATTCTTCCCAATAAAGATGCAATCAAATTCAATATATTTTTTATCAAGCCCTTCTAAAAATAAGTAAAATGCTGGCATCCCTTTAGGATTCCATTTATTATTTAGAATTGAATGTTGAATTGAACTATAAAAACTTGTTAAAAATAAGAATCTCATTTTTTATGAATAGTATACTTATTTATAAAATAATCAACTAAATATGAATTTATATTTTGAAAGCCTCTTTTTTTTATAACTGTGCGAAAAGGAAAAAGGCTATACCACTTTAAAGGGTGATAAAAATAATCACGATAAACCTTTGATCTATCTAAGAAAAATTGTTCTAACACTTTAAGATATTTAATAATGAAGTATAAAATATAGTTTTTTTTATATTTATTCATTAGACTAATAGACTTATTATTTATTCCACAAAAATAATTTGGAAATATTTTTTCAAGCTCAATCTTGTACAATTTCTTTTGCAGTTTTTCATCTAAACTTCTTTCACTCCAAAAGTCAATAAACTTAGAATCCCATAATGGTAAATACCAATCTAATTTGAAAAAATCATAAACTCGAATAGAATTAATAATAAATTTACATTGCCTTTCTTTCCAGTCAAATGTCTCAAATAATTGTGCACACTCAATATTATTAAAAATATTTTTATCCTTAATACCTAGAACGTCTATAATTGATTGGCTTATCATTTCTAATGATTCTGATCGTAGATTCTGAACATTATTTACTCTAAAGTGCTTTAGAATTATATCTTTCAATAACTGTTTTTTTTCAAATACTAAATTTTCTTTATATTTAAAAGGTATATGACCACCGCTAATAAAGTCACCAGTATGGCCTGGAACAATTATATCATTTTCTAAAATAATTTTTTTAGCTTTAAGTTCACTTACTGCTAAATAGTCCTGTATATGTGGTAATGACGAATAATTACTTGAAAATTTTAAATAATTACTAAATACCTTATCGTCTAGTAACTCTTTCCACTTACTTGACTCATATTCTACAAAAAACCATTTAATACCTAATTTATTTGCAATTTTTTTACTTGTTATTACATCCTTATGGCCTTTAGTTCCATATGAAAAGCAAATAATATTTTTATAATTAAGTTTTTTTAGAAAAACTGCAATAATTCTAGAATCAAGTCCACCGCTCAAAGGAATAACAATTCGTCTTCCATTACTATAATCTATTAATCGTTGAAATATTTCATTTAAGACTTTTTCAAAATAATTAAATTTATTTACAGTAAATGAAGGTTTATAACTAAAATAGTCTTTTATAATCATATTAGAGTCACCAGGTTTATAGTTTAGACTGCTTCCTGCCTCAATTTGATAAACTTCTTTTAGCAAAGTGTTTTTACCAAGAACAAAACCTGAAGAAGAAAACATATCAAAAATATATTTTTCTCCTAATTCATGCAGTGAGTTTAAAAAACAACTAATAAAAAAATTATTGCCTTTGGTGTAGTAAAATAGTGGGAAGCTTCTAATTTTATCAACATATGCACCAAATACTTTATTTATTTCATACAATATGCAGAAGAAACCGACATCCGGAATATTAGGCAACATATTAAATAAAATATTTATAGCACTTTTGCCACTAAACCACTTCCCATTATAATAAAAAGAACCCTTAAAATAAACATAATCATGTTTTCTTTTTTCAAAATAAAAAGTATCATCAACTTTCACGTTTACATATAGTTTATTTACTTTATGAATTCCTGTTTTCATTTTATAATTACTTATTTAAAAAATATAACTGCATGAGTATTGGCCTAATTGACAACCAATAATTTTTATCTCTTTTTGAAACTTAATATCATTAACTTTGCTAAATATTTTGTGAGAATCTACGATTTCTTAACTAACTTCAATATAATTTCTATGATTAAAACTTTTTTCTTTTATTATTTTTATTTTCATTTCTTTTTAAATATTCATAGATGTAGTTGGCTATTTCCGTGTGACCTTTTTCATTAAAATGACCTTTTGATTTTGCTAAAGGCCAATAATTGAAATTAATATTTTGTATTTTCAATTTATAAAATAATGGAGATAAATCAATATAATTAATATTGTTTTTTTTTGAAAATTCTATAAATTCATTAATTAAATAATCGTAATCGCTAACAGTCGTTTCTTTATGTATAACAAAAATACAATTTTCTTTTCTTAAATCAAGTATAATTTTTTTTGTTAATTCTGATAATGATTTAATTTTATTTATATTTTTAATATTTTGAATATCATTATTTATTAAGTGAGATAATTTTCCAAATAAAATTGATTTATATTCATTATTTTTAATTAATTGAATAGACCTATTTATGTAACCCAAAATAATACTTTTACCTCTGAATAAGTTGAAAATATTGTTAGAATTATTATCAAGATTATAATCAATTTTAATTTCATTATTTTCAATATATGCGTACGGTCTTGATTCTATTTTTCCACGAGAGATTAAGTCACCAGGAGATATAAAAACTAATTTAGTTGAAGGCTCAAAAGAACTAATAAAGTTTTTATTATAACAATAAATATCATTTAAATTAAAGCCACTTCTTCCAAAGTTTAGTACCTGATAAATATTATCAACTTTGCCTTTATTTAATAATTTTTCTAACTTACTTCTAAAATGATTTCGTTCAAATACCTGTATACCTTCAACATATGAATCTCCAATTAATGCAATCCTTTTTACATTTTCACTCTTTTGATAATCATAATCTTTACCATAATAACCATATTTATTTACTTTACCAATTGAAAAACCTTCATTGAAATAGGTAAATTTATGATTAGGCTTTAAAATAGGTCCAATATTAATATGTCTTTTCGTATTTGAAAGGTTATTTATTTCAGATACTTGAAGATAAACTTCTAAAACTATTATAGTAATGATAAACCCAATAAAGAATCCAATAATATTTCTATTATAATACATAATTAAAACTGAAAATACATAAATGGAGATGGTTTAGAATTAAATAAGTACAGAAAGCTTACTAAGCTAATAGCAAATAAAATACCCGTGCGAAAATAATATTTATTTGATATTAATACGAGGAAGCTGTGTTTTTTTGTTATGTGTTCTACTAAATCATATGCTAAAGTAATAAATATGAATGATAATGTTATTTTAAAAAATCTAATGGTCAAATCACTTGATTCCCAAAATATTATTTTTTTTATGAAATATATTGAAGATTCAAAGCTATCTGCTCTGAAAAATAACCATGTAAATAATACTAATAAATATGTAAAAATAATCTTAATAATATTGTTAAAATTAAAATTAACCATTTTAATGCTAATTTTTTTTCCATTCAAAAGAAATTTATGAATAGCTAAATAAATTCCATGAAGGCCTCCCCAAATAACAAAATTCCAACTAGCACCATGCCAAAGTCCTCCTAAAAGCATAGTGATTAATAAGTTTTGATATGTTCTAAACAACCCCTTTCTATTTCCTCCTAGAGGTATATATAGGTAATCAGTTAACCAAGATGATAATGAGATATGCCACCTTCTCCAAAACTCTGTTATATTTCTTGAAAAATAAGGTTGTTGAAAATTTTTCATCAATTCAATCCCAAGTAACTTCCCTGTCCCTCTGGCTATATTACTATATCCTGAAAAATCTGCATAAATTTGAATTGAAAATAATATAATTGCTGATAATAATTCAGGTGATTTGTATAATTCTGGTTGCGCAAATATCTTATCCACAATCCTTCCTGTAGTATCACCAATAAGAACTTTCTTGAATAATCCAGATATAATTAGAGCAATACCTTCATTTATCTGAATTTTAGTTGGAGAATTTTTAATTGATATCTGAGGTAATAAATTCTTAGCTCTTTCAATTGGACCAGCTACTAATTGTGGGAAAAATGATACAAAAACTGCAAAATCAACAATATTATTTGTAGGATTTAGTTTTCGTTTATAAATATCTATCGTGTAAGACATTGTTTGAAATGTGTAAAATGAAATCCCAACAGGCAATATAATATTAAAATGTAGGTAGTCTAGGCTTAGATTAAAGTGATTCATAAGAATTGAAAAGGAGTCAATGAAAAAATTATAATATTTAAAAAAAGATAATATTCCCAAGTTTACTGATAAACTCGCAAATAATAAGTACTTTCGATTCTTTTGATTAGAACTTAAAAATATTTTTTTCCCTAAATAGAAATCTGAGACTGTTGATATAAAAAGTAAGAGTGTAAATCTCCAATCCCAATAACCATAAAAAATATAACTACTAATTAATAAAAACGGATTTTTATATTTGAAAGGTATTTTGTGATAAATCGGCAGAAAAACAAATAAAAAAATAAAATATATGAATGAATTAAATAACATGAATATTTATATCTATAAAATATCTTCATATTTAATAATATGACATCTATCTTTAATTTTATTAAAACTATTTACTTCATACTTCTCAATTCCAAGGTCAATAAAAATTAAATGTTTTTTACTTTTAAAAGCAGCATTAATTGTTGATGTTCTTGCATAATAAAAAATAATAATATCATAATGTGGAATCACTTTTTCAAATATTTCATTTTCTATATTAATAAAATTTTTACTTTTATAAAATTCAATCAACTCAGTTTTTACGTGTCCTCCTGGATGTGCTTTATAATTAACTACAGAATGTTTATTTTTCATGAAATTTAAAATAGTCAATTCGATTTCAGCTTGAATAGAAGGAATAAATGACGTGACGGTTGAATATGAATGTAGTTTTGTGGCATTTCCAATTAATAATACTTTTTTATTTTCAAAAAGAAGTCTTCCCTTTTTAGGAAATTCAATGTCATTTTTTAATGATTCAATTTTACTTGTAAATAAATTCATAAATGGTGTTTTTTTTATTTTTGTTTTTAAATCATCCGCTAAAAAAGAATACTGCTCGACATAATTAGTGCTTATAATATTATCTAACCATAATCTATGATAATCTTTATTTTGCAAAATCTCCCCGTGAGCAAATGAAACTACATTCTTTTTGTTCATTTTCATAACTCTACACAATAGTCTTAAAGGTGTCTTGTTGCCACAATTAATTATTAAATTTTTAGGAAGTGTATTGATTTTTATTTTTTTATAATCATTATATATCGAACGAAAATGCTCATATAAAATTTTAGCTACATATTTTTTATCAAATTGAATTGAATTAATATTATTCAATATTCTATCGGCTAATCTATTTGATAATCCAATTAAAGATTCTGCATCATTTTTTTCATTACTTTTATTCAAGAAATTTGTAATTGATATGGGTAGAATAAGTCCATACTTATCATATATTTTTAGTTTTTCTAAATTAATTGATTCAATAAAAACAAAAGCAGTAGGCTTAAATATGTATTTAAGTCTATTCATGTTAATTTTTATAAATAGTTTTAACAATTTAAATATTCTGAAATCTGAAAATATTTTCTCTTTTTCTAAATCATAATCAATGACTGATTTATATTTAATTTTGTTTAATTTATTTTTTATTTTTATTATATTAAAATACTCATTGTTAAAATTTTGAATGGAACTATTTTGGATATATATACAATTACAAACATCGATAAAAGATCTAAATCCTATGGATATGATATCTTTTTCTAATTGATTTTGAGAGGTTTGAATTTCTTCAAAAAAAGAAATAATAACTTTTTCCTCTAATTGACGGAATTCCTTCCATTTAGATAAATTTGAAATATTTATATTTTTCATAAAATAATTATTATTGATATAGGACCATTATTAAATAAAAATTGTAGATATATTTATATCCACCATATAAAGAAATAATTTATTGGAATAATATTAAAAGAGGTTACTATATATTTCGGGGCTAATTAAGGAATAAAATATTATGGACTTTTATATAAATTATTATAATATTGAATTTTTATATGATTTTCACGAAAATCTCCTTTAATATCTTTCACTAATATTGGCTCGTCATACTCTTGAATTATACCATCGTTTCTAATGATTACATTAGAATCTAATCCATAAACTCTACCTGTAACAATATTCATACAATTTTCAAAATCAAACAAGGTACTTTTTGATAATAATAAATCTTTTTCAGTATATCCACTACTTCCAATTAGAATTTTATTATTAGAAAAATATCTAAATTCATTTCTATGTATAACTTCAGGTAAATAATTATCTCCTTCATAAGTTGTCTGATTGAATCCCGAAAATAAAATACATTTTCCTTTTGGTTTAAGATATTTAATTGAATCATCAAATGCAGAGGATGAAGATGCGGCCATTACACTGACATCAAATCTATCTGAAATACTATTATTTTCAATTTTAATATTATCAAAATCCTTAAAAACTTTATTTAGGACGTTGACTCTTTTCTCTAAAGATTCTACTATAGTAATTTTTATTTTCTCATTTAATTTATTAAGATAAAAAGCATGTAAACAACCGATAGGGCCTCCCCCTACAATACATATTTTAATATCTTTTTCTTTAATATTTATTTTAGAAATTCGCCACGACCTTATTACACATGAAAGTGGCTCTAAAAAAGATGCTAAATCTAATCTTATGCCTGAAATATCAAATAATTGACTTCTACTAACACTCATAAAATCAGTAAAACCACTGGGTTCACCACTATCTAAACCTGCATGTCTCATTCTGTCACATAAATTTTCTGTTCTATTTTCACAGCTTATACATAAATCTTTATCGCCTCTTGTTAAGCAATTTGAATGAGGTAAAAGAGCGTATGTCTTTTTAGGATAGTCCTCACCTACAATGTTTCCAATAGCTTCATGACCACCTATAAATGCATTAAGGTCACTAGCTGATTTTGTTAAATTATATCTTCTTCTCTCTGAATTACAAACAGATGAAACAGCCCACTTAACAGATACATCTGACTTCCTTTTAACTGGAATAGTTGTTTCTTTTAAATCAATATTTTTTTTAGGTGTAATTAATAATGCTTTTACTTGTATTTTTTCCATAAGACTATTTTAGGTTTTCTAATAATAGTTGAACATAATGTCCATCTTCAAACTTTGCTATATTATCATTTTGATAGTCAGTATCTGAAATTTCCTTAACAAAGTGATATAAGCAGTGCACATGAGCAGAAAGCCATCCACTAGTAACTTTAGGAGGTGGGAAGTCTGAATTATCCTCAATATTTGTATAGCATGGAACATATGTATAACCATTATTTTTAGATTTTTTTGAATAATAATAGTAATTATTTAAATCTTCTAAATTCCATTTAATAGCTCCTTTAGTTCCATGTATTTCTAATCTTAAGTCGTCAACACTACCTGTTGAAAGTCTTGAAACCTCTATGTAGCCATCTGCATTATTTTTGGTTTCACATAATATCCAAGCTATATCATCAACTTCTCTATTAAGAATTTTAGTTTTTTTCTTAAAGGAATTTATTTTAAAATCTCCGAGTAAATAATGAATCAAATCTAATACATGCGGCCCCAAATCAATTAAGGCACCACCTGTTCCAGGCTTTAATCTCCATGTAATAGGTCTTTTATCAATATAACTTCCATGTAAGTACATAATTCTAAATTGAATTATATCGCCTAATTCTCCTGAACTAAGAAGATTTTTAATATATGTTATTGCAGGAATATATCTATATTCAAAAACCATATTAGTAATTAGTTTTCTTTTATCTTTAGATATTTTTAACATTTTTTTTGTTTCATCTATTGAAAGTGCCATAGGCTTTTCACAAAGTACATGCTTATTATATTTTAGAGCAAGTTCAACTTGATTATAGTGAAAATTGTTAGGAGTAGCTAT
Organism: Fidelibacterota bacterium; assembly: GCA_002689995.1. Classification (GTDB taxonomy): domain Bacteria; phylum Fidelibacterota; class Marinisomatia; order SCGC-AAA003-L08. Next base: position 83,793 of record NZIV01000031.1, on the reverse strand, counting down.
ATAAAATGCATCAATAGATGAATCATTTAAAAGATCAGAATAATTTTTCGTGATAAGCTTAAAACCATACCTATCATTTAAAATTTTTATTTCATCATCTGATTTTCTTGGAGAAATCAATATACTAGAAACTTCTATTGGTGGTAAGTCTGGATAATAATCATTTAAAACTTTTGATGCATAATTATACACCTTGCCCATAAATCCATAACCTATTATAGCTATATTAATTTTTTTCATAAATATTACTTTTTTATCTACCTACGGTTCTTTTCAGAGTACTTTTTTCGTCTTCTAAGATTTCCTTAGAATCTACACCCAATGCCAACTCAAAGTTTTTAATTGCTGAAATCATAACCTGCATACCTCTTGGTTCTAGTGACATTGCTTGATCTGTACCCCACATAGCTCTATCTAAAGTAACGTGAACCTCTGTTACTTTTGCACCATATGCAACTGACATTGCAGGAATTAATGGCGATGTATGATGTGATGAAAAACCTACAGGCAATTTATATTTATCTTTTAAAGCATTTATTACTTTAAGATTTATTTTTTCAGTAGGACATGGGTATATGCTGGTGCACTGTAACAATATAATCTTATTATCATCTAAGATATCAAATATTTTTTCAATTTGATTAAAATCTGTACCGCCAGTAGAAATGATTAAAGGAATTTTAACTTCTTTAAGTGCTTTGATAAAATTAATATCTGTACATTTATCTGATGGAACTTTTATAAAAGGTATATCATATTGGTTTAAAAATTTCAAAGATTCAATATCCCAGGCAGAGGCAGACCAATCAACGCCTAATTCTTTACAATAAATATCAATTTCATCATAATCACTCTTAGAAAATTCTATCTTCTTTTTGTACTGAAAATATGTCATTTCACCCCATGGAGTGATTCTTATCTCATTTCTTTTATCCTGAGGTACACATAGTTCTGGTACTCTTTTCTGAAATTTAACACAATCAAATCCAATATTATATGATATTTTGATTAATTCTTTAGCAAGTTCTAAATCACCATTATGATTTATACCTATTTCTGCAATATTATAACTCTTATCATTTGAATTCTTAAAAATATTATTAAAATAATTTTTTTCTTTTTTATAATTAATATATTCTGTCATCTTTTAGAATATTCCTTTTCATATATTTTATTTTACTATTATTTATAGTCATATTTTTCAAGTGCGTTATTAAAGTCTTCATTCGTGTCTATATCAATAACATCTTTTTTATTTAAAATAAATGGTATAATTTTTTCGCCTGAGACTGATCCATTTATAATAGTTTCTCTACGAATAATCTCAATATCTCCTGCAGAATAATATAACTTAGGAAGTTCTTGACGTGGGAGATTATATGGCTCATGTATTGTTTTTTCATAACCTGCGATATATGAATTATCATACAGCTCCCAATGTCTATATGGGTGTTCGGTTGATTCTGTAACAGCCTTTAATGATGTTGAATTAGGATCAGAGTCGATAAGAGCCAGTCCTTTTTCTATTAAATTTGATAGTCTTACTGGTGAAGTTGGCCTTAATAGGACTACATATTTAAATTGTAATTTATATAATTTTTCACATTCAAATAATGCATGGTAAATGAAATCAATATCTTGAGATGAATCTTTAGCAAATTTTTCAGGCCTAATAAATGGTACATCAGCACCATATTCTTTAGAAATTTCGGCATATTTTACTGAATCAGTAGAAACAATAATCTTAGTTAATAAATCGCATTTTTGTGCGTATTCAATAGTATGAGCGATTAGAGGTTTTCCTTTAAAATCTCTAATATTTTTATTTTTAACCCCTTTACTTCCAGCCCTTGCAGGAATTACACATAATACATTCATTATTATTTGATATATTTTATTTAATAATTAGTTTAATGTTAAATTGAAATTAACGACTTAACTATCTCCATAATAATATTGGTAATAATTATAATAATAACCTTTTCCGTATGAATTCGATTCATCAACATCATTCATTACTATACCAAATAGATTTACATTAACTTGATTCATCTGATCTAAAGACCTATCTAATCCTCCTTTTTCCGTTTTTCCAGCTCTTACTACTAAAATAAATTGACTAGCGAATTTGGATAAAATAAAAGTATCTGTCACAGCTAATAATGGGGGTGAATCAATTAAAATTACATCATAATCCATTTTTATTTTTTTTATTAATATTTCCATATTTTCTGAAGCTAATATTTCAGATGGATTGGGTGGTATTATACCGCTTGTAATAATTGATAAATTTTCAATCTCGGTAGGGTTAATTATCTTATCTACATTACTGATATTACCTACTAAAAAATTAGTAATCCCAATATCTTTCTCTACATTAAATATTTTATGGGTGACAGGTTTCCTTAAATCACAATCAACTAGAAGTGTTTTTTTTCCTAAATTCGCAAATGTTATTGCTAAATTCATGATTGTTGTTGTCTTACCTTCACCTGGACCAGGGGAGCTGACCAATATTATTTTAGCATGATTTAGCGATTCTTTTGAGTACATTAGACTTGTTCTTAAACTTCTATATGCTTCTGATATTGGAGATTTCGGATCTTCATGAGTAATCAACCTACGTTGAATTTTCTCAATATTCCCTATTTTTTTTGATAAGTTTTTAGAATGTTCTCTTTTATTATTTATTTTTTTTCCTATTGAAGGTATTAATGCTAATATAGATAAACCTCTTTTATCAATTTCATCAATTGATTTAATTGTATTATCAGCATATTCAAGTAAAAAAGAAATTCCTATTCCAACCCCTAATCCTAGCATTAAGCCTATTAATACATTTACTTTATTTTTAGGTTTTATCCTGTTATAATCAGGTCTTGCCTTATCAATAATTCTAACCTTTCCAACCTTTGAGGCCTCATTTATTCTTGCTTCCTCTAGCTTTTGACGCATTAATGAATATGTTTCAGCGTGAATATTTAGATTTCTTTCTAGCCTTGTATATTTTAAAACTTTTTCTGGTAATTCACCCAATTGTAGTTCATAATTTTCAACTAGATTATCAAATTCTTTAATTTTTGATTCATAAACTGCTGAAACAGCAGTAATACTAATTACTGAGTCCATTAGTGATTGACGATACTTAATTGGATCCGCAACAGATATTCCTTGCGAAATAAGTACTCTCGTTTCTTTTTGTAAATTTAATTTTAATCGATCTAGCTTTTCTGTTAATACTTGTACAATATTATGATTTTCACCTTGTTGGACTATTGTTGAAACTAACTCAGCTTCTTTTATAGCAATTTCATTTTTTAATGTAAATAATCTTTCATTAATTGTATTAATTACTTTTTCAGATAGTAACTTTTCTTCATCAGTAAGTAAATTTTTTATATAATTGATTCTTTCCTGTAATATATTGTATTCTGCTTTTGATTTATACAATTGAGATTCTGAATTAATTAAATTATTTAATAATAAATTTGACATCTCACTCATACCAAAGATTTTTTCTTTTTCTTGGTATTGCTTCAATGAATTTTCAAATTCAGTTAATTCAATTTCTTTTTTCTCAATCTGCTCCAATAAAAATGACTTTAAATGAGACATTTCCCCATTTGCCCATTTTAAATCTATGTTTTTATACTCATCTATTAGAGTATTAACTAGTAAAGCAGCTTCATTAGGATCAATACTTGTAATCGAGATTTTTAAAACATCTGTATTCCTTTGACTATTTACAGAAATGTTCTGTTGTAAATCTAAAGTTAATTGATTCACTAAAGAATCACTAATTAAGAACTCATTTTTTTCATATTCCTCTCCATTAATACTAAAAAAACTATCTAATAATTTACTTAGACCAACTGGAGTATATTTTCTTGTTCCAAAAAAATATAAATTATCTTTATGGTTCGAATTTAGTAATCTATTTACTACAGATTCAGCTGTTGTATGAGAATTTAATATTTCAATTTCATTTTCTAATAAATTCTTATCAGAACCCACTCCCATATCAAATATATTTACCCTAGATGAAGGGTCTTCAATTAGAATCACCCCCGTAGAACTATAAACGGGTGCCAATCTCAAAGTATAGATAACAGATAAAAATAAAATAAGAACTGTTGAAAAACATATTAACTTTAGATGCCTTTTTAATATAAAATAAATATCCCAATATGATATTTCATAATTTTCTATTGAATTGATAATTTTATTTTTTTCTGACATTCAACTATTTTGAATTTAAAATTGTTAAAATTATGGAAAGAATCTGAAGAGAAGAACTTATTAAACTTGAATTAGTAAATAAATAAGAGCTAATAGATTGTTCAACAAAAATTGTATTATGAGGATACAACTTAAAAGTAACTTCTTCCTTAGAATTCAAAATCTCTTCTAAATTTATATTTAATACCTTTTCTCCATTAACCTGTTTAATTGAATTTAATTTCGTGCCAGGTAATGGTCCTCCCGCTAATGATAATAAAGATAAGATGTCAATTCCTTCATAAACTAAATATGTACCAGGGTACTTCACATGGCCAATTACATTCACATACATTCGAATGATTCCATCATCTCCTGTTACATAAGGTTCACTGCTCAATATATATTGCCCTGATACATTACCATATTTATTGACTAAATTTGATTGTGAAAACAATGATATTGATAAAAAAAATGAAAAAAGTATTGTATACTTAAATATATTTAACTTCATGAGATTTTCTTAAAATATTTAATTGTATTTTTTAATCCTAATTCAAGATTTGTTTTTGGCTTCCAATTTAAATAGTTCGTTGCAATTTTAATATCTGGATTTCTCCTTATAGGATCATCACTTGGTAGTTCTTTAGTTGCAATCACTTGTTTATTTCCTATTAATTTACAAATCTGCGACGCTAAGTATTTAATTTTTACCTCTTGAGGATTTCCTAAATTTACAGGTAACTTTCTTTTTAAATTAAACATTAATTTAATTAATCCTTCAATTAAATCATCAACATAACAAAAAGATCTTGTTTGATTTCCATCACCATAAATGGTTATCGGATTTCCTTTTAACGCTTGAATAATAAAGTTTGAAACAACTCTACCATCATCTTTTGCCATATTTGGACCGTATGTATTAAAAATTCTAGCGACCCTTATATCTACTCCAAATTGTCTGTTGTAATCATAGAATAATGTTTCGGCGGCTCTTTTCCCTTCATCATAACATGCTCTTGGGCCAATTGGATTTACGTTACCCAAATATTCTTCAGATTGAGGATGCTCTAATGGATTTCCATAAACTTCTGAAGTAGATGCCTGTAATACTCTCGCGTTATTTTTTTTTACTAATTCTAATACATTTAATGTTCCTAAAACATTTGTCTTGATTGTTTCTACGGGATATTTTTGATATTGAAAGGGACTTGCAGGGCAAGCTAAATTGAAAACATAATCAGCATTAACATTCTCTATTGGGATATTTATATCATGATTTAAGAATCTAAAATTTTTATTTTCTAAAATAGCTTCAATATTTTTTAATGAGCCAGTAAAAAGATTATCAATACAAATAACTTTATAACCAATCTTAATTAATTTTTGACATAAATGAGAACCCAAAAAACCTGCACCACCTGTTACAAGTACGGTATTCACTTATATTCTTACAAATTGAAAATTAATGGTTTAAGTATCCTTTCTAGAAAATTGAAGTAACACATTAAAATAATTATAGTAATTATATATTTCTCTTCCTTTCAAAAAAATTAGAATTAACAATGATTAATTATTTTAGCTATAACGTCAATTTCTTCATCTTTTAAATAAGGATGCATTGGTATACTAAATATTTTTTCACTAGTATGTTCAGAAATTGGATAATCACCGTAATTATTATTTAATTTATTAAATGCTGTTTGCAAATGTAATGGTTTTGGATAGTAAACTGCAGTAGGAATACCATTTTCTTTTAATTTATTTTGAATAATTTCTCGTAAATTTTTGTTTTCTGCTGAAATTGAAAATTGAGCCCAGACAGATTTATATCCACTAGGAATATTTTGAGTTTTAACTTTTTTATCTAGTTTTTCAATATATTTTGTAGCGACTTCATTTCTCAACTCAATTTCTTCAGCATAATATTTAAATTTTGTTAATAAAATTGCAGCTTGGATAGAATCTAATCTTCCATTAATACCAATTCGAATATTATCATATTTATCATCACCCTTACCGTGTACACGGATGGAAATTAATTTTTTATAAAGACTTTCATCATCTGTAAATATTGCTCCTCCGTCACCATAACAACCCAACGGTTTTGCAGGAAAAAATGAAGTTGCACCAACATCTCCAAAACTACATGACTTTTTATCATTAATTGTTGCACCAAACCCCTGAGCTGAATCTACAACTAATTTTAAATTATTTTTTGTTGCAATCTTTTCAATTTGAACCAAATTAGAAGGTAAACCAAATAAACATACAGGAATTACTGCTCTTAAATTCAGTTTAGTATTATTTTTAACTTCATTAATTTTTTGCTCAAGGTTTAATGGACAAATATTAAATGTATCCTTTTCAATATCAACAAAAATAGGTGTGGCCCCTAAAAGTTGAATTACTTCTGCAGTAGCAATAAAAGTAAAAGGCGTCGTAAAAACAGCATCACCAGGACCAATATCAAATGCCATTAAAGGCATTAGGAGTGCATCAGTTCCAGATGCACATGAAACACAATACTTGGAATCAACAAATTCTGATAATTTTTTTTCTAATTCAATAACTTCTGGCCCCATAATATATTTACCATGGTTTAATACATTATTTATTCCGGATTGAATTTCCCCTTCCATTCTTTTATATTGTGATTTTAAATCTATAAACTGCAAATTAACCTCTATTTTTATATATATTATACATACTTGTTAATAAAATTCTTAAGTCAGAATACTTGGGCTTCCAACCAAGCTTTGATTGAGCTAAAAGTGAATTAGAATACAATAAATCAGGGTCACCAAGTCTTCGCTCAGTAAAATCAAATTTGATTGGTTTATTTAAATATTTCTCGCACCCATTAATGACTTCTAAAATAGAATATTTTTTTCCTGTTGCTAAATTCAATAGTAAATTTTCATCACTTTTTAATATTTTTTTATATGAAAGATAATGTGCAGACGCCAAATCAGATACGTGAATATAATCTCTTTCACATGTTCCATCCTTAGTGTCATAATCATCTCCAAAAATACTAATACTTTTTCTATTTTTTATTAAAACTTCCATTACAATTGGTAATAAATTTTGAGAAGATTTTTCTACTCTCCTAATCCTTCCTTTTGAATCATAGCCAGCTGCATTAAAATATCTTAAAATTGAATATCGAATTCCTTTTAGACGAGAATACCAAATTATATACTCCTCAATAGACTTTTTTGTAAAACCATAATAATTAATTGGATTTATTGGGTGATTTTCATCGATAGGTAAATATTGAGGATCTCCATACACAGCAGATGTAGATGAAAAAATTATATTTTGAACCAAGAACTTCACCATCATTTCTAAAATATTTAATGAACCAACTATATTTGTTCTACTATAATTAACAGGCTGTTTCATTGATTCACCAGTAGCTTTTAACGCAGCTAAATGAATAACAGTACTCGGCTTAGAAATCTGAAATGCTTTTTCAATCTCATTTGAATTTAGAATTGATCCCTTTATAAATTCAGCTCTTGAATCTATATTATTAAAATCACCCGTAGATAAATCATCAAATACAAATACATTTTCAATTTGTTCACAAAATTCTAAAACGACATGAGACCCAATATACCCTGCACCGCCAATAATTAAAATATTACTCACTTAAATAGTTCCAAATTAATATTTTGTTTGGTTAGTTTTCAATATTATAATATTTTTTGTACCAATCTACGAAATTTTGTAAACCAACTTCTATGCTTGTTATTGGATTATAATTTAATTTTGAGATAGACTCATCTATTTCAGCATGTGTACTGTATACATCTCCTTTTTGCATTTGAATATTTCGTTTCTTTATATTTTTCCTAGTTTTTGCCTCTATTATCTCTATAAAAGATTTTAATTGCGTTGGCTTATTATTTCCAATATTAAAAATCTCACAAATATCATTTCGCTCAATCATTCTTTCTAATATTTTATTTAGTCCATCAATTACATCATCAATATATGTAAAATCTCTTGATAAATCACCATGGTTATAAACTTTAATTTCATTACCATCAAAAGCAGATTTAGTAAATTTAAAATATGCCATATCTGGCCTTCCCCAGGGACCATAAACAGTAAAAAAACGAACACCGACTGAATTTATTCCATATAAATTGTTATAAGTATAAGCCATTAATTCATTTGACTTCTTTGTTACTGCATATAAACTCACAGGAGAGTCTACTCTATCTTTTGTTGAAAATGGAACTTTCGAATTATTTCCATAAACAGAGGAGCTTGATGCATATATCAATTTTTTAACTTTATTGATTCTAGATGATTCTAAAATATTGAGAAATCCTATAATATTTGAATCAATATAGGCTTGAGGATTCTCTATAGAATATCTTACACCTGCTTGTGCAGCAAGATGGATAATTAAATTAATATTTTGTGATGCTATTAGGTCATTTAATTTATGAAGATTTGCAATGTCAAGTTTTAAAAAATGTAAGTTCTGAAATTTATTACTTTTAACAATTTTATTATTTTTTAAAGAGCTTTTTTTTATTCCAAGCTCCTCTAAACGAGAGTATTTTAGTTCAACATCGTAATAATTATTTATATTATCTATACCAATAATTGAATAATTGGTGTTAATTAATTTTTTTGCCAGGTGAAAGCCTACAAAACCAGCGGTACCGGTAATTAATATTTTAATTTTCAATTATAAACGACTATCACTTTTATTCTTATCAAGGATAGCTTTCAAATCAAAAATAACCTTGTTATTAGATTTAATTATTTTATTTTCATATTCTGATATTACTTCATTGTGGGGGACTGCTAAAATAATTGAATCATAATCTGATATGTTTGGTGAATCTATTAATTCAATATTAAAATTTCTTTTAACTTCTTTTTTGCAAGCAATAGGATCATAAACATCAATATTTAGTCCAAATTCTTTAAGCTCATCATATATTCCAATAATTTTTGTATTACGGATATCGGGGCAATTTTCTTTAAAAGTTATTCCTATAACTAATGCATTTGCACCTTTTATTCTAATTCCCTTTTGAATCATTAATTTTATTACTTTATTTGCAACAAACCTATCGATTCGACTATTAACTCTTCTTCCTGATAAAATTACTTCGGGATAATACCCAAGACTTTCAGCTTTATGAGCTAAATAATATGGATCTACACTAATACAATGACCGCCTACTAATCCTGGCTTATAATTTAAAAAATTCCATTTAGTACCGGCTGCTTCTAAGACTTCATTAGTATCTATTCCAATTTTATCAAAAATTAATGCTAACTCATTTACAAATGAAATATTTACATCTCTTTGTGCATTTTCAATAGCCTTAGAAGCTTCTGCAACTTTCAAGGATGGAGCTAGATGAGTACCTGCAGTAATTATTGAAGCGTATAAATCATCAACTATTTTTCCAATTTCTATAGTAGAGCCTGAGGTAACTTTTTTAATTTTTGTAAGTGTATTTTTTTTATCACCGGGATTTATTCTTTCTGGAGAATAACCACAATAAAAATCTTTATTGAATATTAATCCAGATTCTTTCTCTAATATTGGAACGCAGTTTTCTTCGGTACATCCAGGATAAACTGTTGATTCATAAATCACTATATCTTCATATTTCAAAAATTTACCAATCATTATTGAAGCTTTATTTAAAGGATTCAAATCAGGCTTATTATACTCATCAATTGGCGTTGGTACTGTTACAATGTAAAAATTACAATCTTTTATTTTTTCAGTATTTGATGTGAAAATCATTTTTGAACTTTCTAAATCAGATATTTCGACCTCTTTTGTTTGATCAATTCCATTAATCAATTCATTTATACGATTGATATCAATATCATACCCAACAACATCATACTTTTTTGAGAACTCTAACGCTAAAGGTAGTCCAACATAACCTAAGCCAATAACTGCAATCTTAATTTTCATGATTAAATTTTATTTCCGTATTTATCCACACTACCTACGATTCTTCCGGGATTTCCTACCACTAACGAAAATGGAGGAATATCTTTGGTAACTACAGCACCTGCACCAATTAATGAATATTCACCAATTGTTATTCCACATACAATAGTCGCATTTGCTCCAATTGAAACAGATTTCCCTATAAAGGTCTTTAAATAAAATTGAGTACCTTTTTGTGGAAATTCAGCTCTGGGTAATTTAATATTTGTAAATACCATTGACGGCCCACAAAACACAAAATCATCTAATTCTACTCCTTCATAAATTGAAACATTATTTTGAATCTTTACAGAATTACCAATCTTTACATTATTGCCAATATTCACATTTTGTCCCAAAGAACAATTTTTCCCAATATTTGCACCTGATTGAATATGACTGAAATGCCATACTTTAGTACCTTTACCAATTATTACATTCTCATCTACGAAAGAAGATTCATGTATAAAAAAATTAGACTTCATATTTATTTATTTTTTTAATTCATCGCTAGATTTTAACAAAATTTTTGTCACTTCATATGCATTTTTAATACCAGATATTCTATATTCTTTATCCATATTACCAATAAAATATTTTAATTCTTCGGTTAATGGCATTTTCATATCATAATCAATTTCTTCTATTGGCCCATCGTTTTTCAATGGAAGATTGTCTCCATCTATGATTTCAAACCCTTTTTGATATAATTTTAACGGCTTACCTTCAACTGAATCCTCAAATGTAATCATTCCTCTTGAACCAATGACCACAATACGATGTTCTTTGAACGGATGAAGCCAACTAACAAAAATATGAGCTTTTACATTTTCTGGATATTCAAAAAATGTTATTGTTGTATCATGAACTCCCTCCTGAACAAAATCACCCCCATTCGAAGTTATTCTAGTTGGGAACGAATTTGTTAAATATTGAAAAATTGAAATATCATGGGGTGCCAAGCTCCAAAAGACATTTTCCTCTTTACGTATTTGCCCAAGATTCAACCTATTGCTGTAAATATACTGAAGTTTGCCAATTTTATTTAAATCAATAATTTCTTTAATTTTTTGAACTGCTGGGTGGAACAATAGCACGTGTCCAACCATTACATTTGTTTTATTTATTTCAGCTAAATTTTTCAGTTCTTCTGCATCTTCTAAATTCAGTGTAAATGGCTTTTCTACTAAAACAGGCTTCTTTCTTAAAATAATTTTTTTTGCAAGATTAAAATGAGTTTGAGCTGGAGTGGCAATAATAAATCCATCAATATAAAAATCGTCTATCGCTTCTTCCAAATTTGAATAAAACTTTAAATTCGGATATAACGTTTGATTTTTTTGGTTTAAGCGATTATCTGGCTCTACAATTGCATAAAGACAACCTAATTCATTTAATGTTTTTATATGATTTTTTCCCCAATAACCAGCGCCTATTACACATATTTTTTTTTTCATATCATTCTATTTAATATTTTTTGGAAAAGATTTTTCGCGTTGCTTTCTTGAATTTCAAATGGAAGTATTTTTTCTCCTTTTATTAGTTTTAACGGATTCTCTTTTACCAATTTTTCACTTTTTCTACCCATGATATTCTCACATAATAGCATAGCATCTTTTAAACAAAAATTTCGCTTCAAATCATTGTGTGCATCTGAACCTATAAAATGTACCATATTTCTTTTTAACAAGATTTCCGAAGTATTTTTACATTTTTTCCCGAAATGGCCAATTAAGCTTCCCGCATCAATCTGTATAAGACAACCAGAATTTATAAGTTTAACAACGATGTCAATATTGTCTTGAATCGGTTTATAGCGCTCAGGATGCGCAATAATCGGAGTTGTTCCTGATAGGCTTAATTTAAATAATTCTTCATCATAATTGATAGGTAATTGATATGGTAAAAATTCAATCAGCATATATTTACCATGACCAAAGACAGTAATCAGATCACTTTTAATTTCTGTTAAGTTTGGCAAGTAAAAAACCTCTGCCCCAGGATGTAAATTAATGTTTATACCCTGCATTTCATTTTGTACATTTTCAATACACTGATTTACAATTTCAAAATTAATTTCTTTCTCGCCCATTTTAGGATGTTGATAATGTACAGTACAAATAATATCTGTAATACCTTGTTCTGAGGCTGTTTTTAACATAGATAATGTTTGTTGCATACTTTTAGATCCATCATCTAAATTAGGTAAAACATGATTATGGAAATCAATCATATATTTGTTCTACCTATTCCGTAATATTCCATTCCTATTTTTTTTAAAAAATTAGGATTATACTGATTCCTTCCATCAAAAATAATTGGATAATTCAACTTATCTTTAATTATTTCAAAATTGGGCTGCCTAAACTGTGCCCACTCAGTGACTAAAATTAATGCGTCGGAGTCATCTAAAGTATCATATTCTGAATTACAAAAAGTGATTTTTGTCAACTCTTCTTGGTTGAATTCTTTTTGTGCACTTTTCATAGCAATTGGATCAAAAGCCTTTATTTTTCCCCCACTTTCTATAATAGACCTAATTAAATAAATAGATGGAGCTTCTCTCATATCATCTGTTCCAGGTTTAAACGATAATCCCCAAATTGCAAAAACCTTACAAGTTAAATCCTGGTTAAACCTCTTTTTTACCTTTTTAAATAAAATATTTTTCTGTTTTCTATTTCTTTTTTCCACGGAGTTTAAAACTATTGGATCAAAATTATTATTTTTTGCAGTTTGAACAATTGCTTTTACATCCTTGGGGAAACATGAGCCTCCATACCCACATCCTGGATATATAAAAGAATAACCAATTCGACTATCTGAGCCAATACCCTTACGAACATTTTCAACATCAACACCTGTTAACTCACAAATTTGAGAAATTTCATTCATAAAAGAAATTTTAGTAGCAAGCATAGCATTTGCAGCATACTTTGTCATCTCCGCATCACGCCTTGACATATTTATAATCTTAGATTTTTTCATTGAAAATGGTGTATAGAGTTGACTCATAATTTCATTTGCTTTTTTAGAATTTGAGCCAATGATTATTCTGTCTGGATAATTAAAATCCTTAATAGCATCACCTTCTTTTAAAAATTCAGGATTGCTTACAACGTCAAATTGAATATTTAAATTTCTTGAATTAATTTGATTTTGAATAATTTCTTCAACCTTATCCCCAGTTCCAACGGGCACAGTAGATTTATCTACAATAATACAATAATTATCTATTTTTGCACCTATCTCGTTTGCTACTTGATATACATATTTTAAATTGGCATTTCCGCTTTCATCAGAGGGTGTACCAACTGCAATAAAAATTACAGCATTTTCAGGAATAGTATTAGGAACTTTAGTAGAAAATTTCAATCTATTCGAATGGATATTATTTTCAACTATATCCTTTAATCCAGGTTCGTATATTGGTAATTCAGATTCTTCATTTAATTTTCTAATTTTTTCTAAATCGCTATCCACACAAGTAACATTATTGCCCATTTCAGCTAAACAAGCACCTGTTACTAAACCAACATATCCCGTCCCAATAATATATATGTTCAAATTAATTTCTCTTTTTTAATTGAATTAATAAAATAATATGCACCGATAATTGTTAAAGTTATATAACTATAAGCATGAAGAATTATGCTATATGAATTAGATATATCTGCACTAAACCCTAAAAGTGATACCATTGTAAATTTAACTGCTGCATGAAATGTACCTATTGCACCTGGAGCTGAAGGAACTGCCATTGTAAGAGAAGTTAAAACTAAAACTAACATCGTTTGCTGCCAAGACATATTTAGTTGGAATGCATATTGTATTAAATGTGTATCAAGCCAATAAATAAACCAAATAATTATTGTCCAAAATAAAATATAAATTGAAGATTCTAATTTGATATCAGTAAAAACACTAAAAAATTGTTTTAAAAAATTGAATTTTATATATTTTCCTATTTTGAAAAATTTATTAAAAATAAAAAACAGAAAAATAAATAAAAATAATATTAAAACTACTAAATTCATCCAACTCTTTATATCTTTAGGTATCGGATAAAAAACAGTTAAAATTCCAAAGAATATAAATAACCCAACCAAATCCATAATACGTTCTAATACGATGGTACCAAAACAATAACTCTTAGAAAGTCCGGTTTTATTAGAAAGCAATAAAGTTCTATAAACTTCACCCGCTCGAATTGGAAGCACATTATTACCAAAATAACCAACCATCTCAATATCAAATAAATTATTCGTTGTCACTTTATCCGATTTAATCAATAAGTTCCATCTAATAGCCCTAAGCCATACAGACGATATAATAGAGATGCAAGCTAAAGCAATATAAAAAAATTTTGCTTTTTTAAATGCAATTATAAATTCATTGAATTTAAAATCTTGAAAAGCCCATATCAATCCTATTAAACTAATAAAAATACCAAAAATAGTTTTAAAATCTAATTTAAAGTTTAAAATATTCAATATTAAGGCCTTAAATCAATAATAAAACTGTCTTTAAAATCAGTATTCAACTTTTTATTATCTAAATTTATATTTTTTATTTGTAGATCTTTTACCTGCGATAAAGTTGGCATCAAATAGTGTTCAAGTTCTATTACTGAAGAATCTAATGGTGAAAAACTTACGTTAAAAAGTAAATTATATTTAGCTATTTCGACTTCACATTCGATAATATCATTATTATAACAATTAGTATCAATTTTTACATTTCTATTTTTAAAAATATCATAGAAATTTCTAATTAAACTTAAGTCAGGAACATCGATGATCAATTGATTTGTTATACTATCATAAACTTGTGTCGATTCAAGTGAATAATATATGTTTTTTTTTCCTAATTTTATTTGGAACTTACTATCATCTACAATAATTATCTCAAAGCTCGAATTAATTTCAGAATATTGATTACTACTTAATAATTTACCAGAAATCATTAAAGGTGAAATCTTTAGTAATTTTAATTTATGGTCAATCCAATTATCAATTATTGAATTTCCAAATCCAATAGAAATAAAAAATACAATTAGCTTCATAATCCAACTTGCTCCAAATAGGATTCATCAACAAGTACATCACGAGCTTTACTTCCACTGTATCCAGATATTATACCCAAAGCCTCCAATTCGTCAATTAAGCGACCTGCACGACTATATCCAATTCTGAATCTTCTTTGTAATAGAGAAACTGATGCCTGATCAATTTGAATAACTAATCGTGCAGCATCAGATAATAATTCATCCCTATCTTGACCAAAATTAATCTCGGGACTATCACTTTTCTTTACAATTTCAGGAAGTCTAACTTCTTCAGGTCTAGGTTGCGAAGTAATATGATTCATAATTTTTTCAATCTCTTCAAGAGTAATAAATGCATTATGTAAACGAATTGGTGTAGACTGTCCTGGAGGCAGTAATAACATATCTCCTCTACCTAATAATTTTTCAGCTCCCATCTGGTCAATAATAGTCCTAGAATCTACTTTTGAAGAAACTTGGAAAGCTATTCTTGCAGGAAAATTTGCTTTAATTACACCAGTTATTACATCTACTGATGGCCTTTGAGTTGCAACAATTAAATGTATCCCAACAGCTCTAGCCATTTGAGCTAGCCTAGCAATTGGATCCTCTATTTCTCGGCCAGAAGTTTGCATTAAATCTGCTAATTCATCAATTAAAACCACTATAAATGGCATTTTCTCTAAGTTTGGATTTGACTTGCATTTATTATGATATTCACCAAGATTTCGAACAGTTGCTTTCGAAAAGACATCATACCGTCGCTCCATTTCAGAGAGAGCTGCATGAAGAACAGCAACTGCATTTTCAGGTGTCGTCATGACGTATTCTTCAATATTAGGCGATGTAATAAGATGATATCCAACCAATTCTCTATAAGTTGATAGTTCAATTCTTTTCGGATCAATCATTATAAACTTAACTTCATCAGGTCGTGCCTTATATAGGATTGAAATAACTACAGTATTGATACAAACAGATTTCCCTGCACCCGTTGCACCAGCTATTAATAAGTGTGGCATTTTTGCTAGATCAAAGGTAAATGCTTCACCTTTTGTGGTTCGACCGATAGCTAAAGTTAATTTAGACTCTGCCTCAATATATTTTCGTGAATTTAAAATATTGCGAATAAAAACAATCGCTGGATTTATATTTGGTAATTCAATTCCTACGGTTTTAGAGCCTGGAATTGGAGCAATTATTCTAACTCTTTGCGCTTTCATAATTCTTGCTAAATCATCTGCAAGATTAACAAATTTATTGACTCTAACACCCTCTGATGGCTCTACTTCAAATAGCGTTATAACTGGACCAGGCGAAATTCGCAAAACCCGTCCATGAACATTAAAAGTTTCTAAAGCATGTTCTAGCTCCTTTGCTTTATCATTTAAAATCTCCTCAGACATATCTTCACGAATTTCAGGTGGGTTATATAATAAATTTAGTGTTGGAAGCTTATATTGTAAAAATCTAGCTCGTCTTTCTGCTTCAGAATCTAGGTCACCTTGTTCAACTTGAGTAATTTCACTAATTTCAATTTCTTCAGTATCAATTTCTTCAGTTATTTCATTTATATTTAATTGCTCTTGGTCTTTTTGTTCATGCCTATTAATTTCTAATAAAGAGTCTTCCTTTCCTTCTAATTCTTCTTCAATTTTATCATTTAGACTTTCTTCGGAATTAGATGTTAATTCTTCTTTTTCAGCAATTTTTATTTCTGGATCGACACCAAATACTTTTGCTTTTTTGTATTCCTTTAATTTAATAATAATTATATTAAATAGATTTAAAATAAATTTCTTAAAAATTACTAAACCGTCTTTCACAGAATAATTAAAGTATCCAGAAATAATAAAAACCAATGATGTGCTTATAATTATAAATAGTCCTAAACCGCCAACAAAATCATAGATGAACTTACCAAGCATTGAGCTAAATAGACCTGCATGTGTAAAATTAGATATATCAGATTCTTTAAAGAGTAAAATTGTCCAGTTAAAAATACCTAACCAAAGACCCGCTCCAAAGAAATAAGAACATTGATGAATTAAAAATCTAAAAGGTTTATTTGAGAATAGTCCTCCTCCAACTACTCCTAAAATAATGGGGAAACAAAATGCACCAACTCCAAATGTATATTTAATTAAAATATGTGATACGTAAATCCCAAAATAACCTAAATAATTATTACTTTTCTGATCATGAGGAAAAGTCATTTCTTCCGTAGGGTTATATGAAACTAAACTAAGGAGAACTAAGAAGCCTAAACCCATCATCAAGATTCCAACAATTTCCCGCTGTCTAGTTGACATATTATCTAGAAACTTAGGCAAAAAGTGAGGTTAATCCTATAAATGGTGGCTTAATTATTACTGCGTTTAATTTTTTATCTCGAATAGATACAGATATTTTTGTACCTATATTATGAAATCCATTTTTCACATACCCAAGACCAATTCCACAATTTAAAGCTAATGATTGAGTACCACTACAAATTTCACCAATTATGTTATCTTCATTATAAATCAAATATCCTTTTCGAGGGATTCCTCTTTCTTCTAATTTTAATGCTACGAGATTTCGATCTAAACCATTTGATTTACATCTTTTTAAATTTTCAATTCCAATAAATTGATTTTTAAAGTCAGTTATCCAGCTTAATCCAGCCTCTAATGGATTAGTACTTTCATCAATATCATTTCCATAGAGACAATATTTCATTTCCATCCGGAGTAGATCTCTTACTCCTAATCCACAAGGCTGAACACCTTTACTTAATAAAACCTCCCATATCTTTTGGATATTATTTCCAGAAGCATAAATTTCAAACCCCAATTCACCAGTATATCCAGTTCTACTTAATATTATTTTTTCTCCATTAAAATCAATTTCACGTGCGTGATAAAATTTTAAGTCATTTACTTGTTGGAAAATATTTTCGAGTGTATTTCTAGAATTAGGTCCTTGAATTGCAATCAATGAATATGAATCACTCAAATTTTTAACTTCAACATTTTCAATTAAATTTCTATTAACCCAACTCCAGTTCTTATCAATATTAGAAGCATTAATAACCATAAAGTATCTATCTTTAAATTTATATAAAATTAAATCATCAATAATCCCACCATTTTGATTACACATTACTGAATATTGAGCACGACCATTATAAAGCCGAGAAACATCAT
The DNA here is from genome assembly GCA_002689995.1 of Fidelibacterota bacterium. Taxonomy (GTDB): domain Bacteria; phylum Fidelibacterota; class Marinisomatia; order SCGC-AAA003-L08. Next base: position 65,354 of record NZIV01000031.1, on the reverse strand, counting down.
TTATAGTCAATCTTTGGAGAAATCGCTCTGCATTTTCCCCTGAAAATTCAAATTCGCCCATATGAGATACATCAAACATTCCAACATCTTTGCGGATTGATTGATATTCTTTTTTTATTCCTTCAGGGTATTGAACAGGCATTTCAAATCCTGCATATGGTACCAGTTTTGCATTTAATTTCAAATGAGAAGGATAAAGTATTGTTTTCTTTAATTGAGTAATTTCAATGCCTTTCTTATCAAATTTTCTGTTTTATCTAGACCATCAGATTCTACAATAGAATCTAAGACATGCTGAATATCTTTAGATTTAAACCCTAATAAAGCTAATGCATCACTTGCTTCTATTTGTGCTAGACTTCCACCGCTTCCCTCTTCAATTGGCAAATCATCATCAGACATCTTTATAAACTTATCTTTCAATTCAATAATAATTCTTTTTGCAGTTTTTGGCCCAATCCCTGGTACTGCAGTAAGCATACTTACTTCACTGCTTATAATTCGTTTTTTAAATTCTTGTGGTGAAATATTAGACAACATCGCAATTGCTGTTTTAGGTCCAATCCCAGAAATCCCGATTAACATTTTAAACATTGTTCGTTCTTTTTCATCATGAAACCCAAAAAGCTCTTGTGAATTTTCAGTTACACTAAAATGAATTAACAATGAAATCAATTCCCCCGCTTGAGGACATTGATCATAGGTACTCGAAGTTATATTACATAAATAGCCTACTCCGTTCACATCAATTACAACATTAGATTTATTTTTACTGTGTAATTTCCCGTGTAAATATTCAATCATCATATCTAAACTGTTTTGTATGACATAGTGCAATTGCAAGTGCATCACTCGCATCATCTGGAATTGTATCAGATTTTAGTCCTAATATCATTTTTACCATATATTTCACCTGATCTTTAGATGCATTTCCATTGCCCGTAACAGCTTGCTTCACCTTCCTTGGGGAATATTCATAAACAGGAATTCCCGACTGTGCAGCACCCAAGAGAGCCATCCCTCTAGCATGCCCCAACATCATCATAGATTTAACATTTTTAGAGAAAAAACTACCTTCAACGGACATAGCCTTGGGTTTAAACTGATTAATAACTAACTCAATATCATTATAAATTACTCTCAATCTTTTTTCTAACGCCATATCAGAATTTGTAGAAATAATTCCAAAATCAATTAAATTAGGGTTTTCATTTTGCATATTTATCAAACCAAATCCCATTTTTCGTATTCCTGGATCAATCCCTAAAATAGTCAAAAATTATAATTCCGGAGATATTTTAGCAAGTTCATCATCATCAATTTCAAAATTTGTGTATACCTTCTGAATATCTTCATAGTCTTCAAGCAAATCTAATAGTTTAAGTAAATTAACCGCGTTATCACCCTTAATATTAACTTTATTTTGAGGTTCTAATGTTAATTCTCCCGATTCAATCTCGATTCCAGCTTCCTCCAACCCTTTACTCACATCTCCAAAAAATTCTGGTAAAGTAATTATGGTAAAGTTATGTTCATCTTCCGAACTAAAATCATCTGCACCTAAATCTAAAGCAGTTTCAAATAATTTATTTTCATTACTATTTTTTTTAGATACAGTAATGATTCCTTTTTTCTCGAACATCCAATTTACACAGCCTGGCTCACCTAAATTTCCACCATTTTTAGACATTAAATGACGGATTTCAGGGACTGTTCTATTTTTATTGTCTGTTAATACAGAAAGTAAAATGGCAACACCACCAGGACCATAACCTTCATAGATATAATCCTCAAATTTCATCCCTGGCAGATCACCTGTTCCCTTTTTAATAGCTCTTTCTATATTATCTTTGGGCATATTAACAGATTTTGCTTTTTGAATAGCTAAACGTAATGCAGGATTCATTTCAATATCACCACCACCATCTCGAGAAGCTAATGTAATATCCTTAGAAACTCGTGTGAATGCAGCCCCTCTCTTTGCATCAATAGCTGCTTTTTTACGCTTTATTGTTGACCATTTACTATGACCTGACATTTATCTCCTGCATTTATTTTTTCAGCTTACTAACAAGTCCACTGAGAATTTCCTGTCCAGGCTTACTAAACCAAATATCAATAATCTCTTGTGTATAAATCTTTTGATTCTGTTTAATTTCTTTAATAATAGAATCTCTTAATTTCAATTTTGTTAATCTTTGTTGATAATTAGGTAGCTTTAACCAAGTTTTCATTCTAATCTTAGTTTCTTCCAATACATTATCTAAAGGTATTATTTCATCTATTAATCCAACATTTAATGCCTTTTTAGCTGAAACTAATTTACCTGTAAGCCCATATTTTTCTGCGTTGCGTGGACCTAAAATATATTGAAAAACTTTCCCAATTGCTCCAGGTAAAATCAAACCAACAGCTACTTCATTTAATCCAATTTTATAATTACCTTCCGCCATAACCCTATAGTCTGTCATTATAGCTAAAACCGTTCCTCCTGCAGGACTATGGCCCGTAATTGCACTAAATATTAATTTAGGATATGAAAAGAGTTCTACTAAAAGCTGATTAAATTTAATCCAAAAGTTTGTTATTTCCTGTTTTGATTGAGGAAAAAGCTCTAAAACATCTAATCCAGCAGAGAAAAAACCTAAGTTACCTGTAAGTATTATTCCATCAATTGAGTCATCATTTCTAATACTAGACAAATGTACCAAAATTTCGTCTACCATCTCCTCATTTATCGCATTTGCTTTTGGTCGATTTAATTGAAGGATAGCAATTTTATCTTCTATATTTTTTATTACAGTCATTTTTAACTATTGAATCTTCTTAATTGAACAAAAAACCAATAAACATTTGTATAGTAATTTACTTATTGAAATTGTTTTAATTTAAAATAATAATTAAATCAAATCATTAATTAATTCAACTAAGTTTGCAATGATTTAACTATTTTTAAAATTTAATTTTAATTAATTAGAAAATATTCTGTTATTATTATTGATTAATTGCAAATTAGCTAATAATGAGTTTCAGATAATTCATAATTATTTTCGTAATTTTCAGTATGATATTTAAGGAATTAAATTTGATGGCAACTTTAAAAAAAATTCTATCCAACTTAATTATTTTAATTACAATAACAAATTGTGTCGAACATAAAATTCGTATTTCTGTTGAACCTAATGGAAGCTTCAAATATTCTCATTTAATTGAAGGCGACAAGGATGATATCTTAAATTTAGACTATCCAATACCAGAGTCATCCGATTGGATTATTAAAAATAATTTAAATAATCTAACTGAACCATATTTTTACTCATTTGAAAAAAAATTCAATGAAAATCAAACCTTACCAAATAATTTTTATAATGACGACTCCATAAGAAAAGATATTCTATTAAATCATAAGATGAATCTAGATTATAAAAATAGGTTAATATATGAATATTATAATTTCAATTTCTCATTTGAGGGCAGAGATGCTAAAGAAAAATATCCTATTCTACATTCATTCATACAGAATCAAGAACAGGCTCCGCAGGGTTGGGTTCATAATGGTTTATCTTATATCTTTAATCAGGCAATAATTGAGTCTAACATTGGTTTTAATATAAAAAACATTATATCTCTTGCTATAAATGACTGGCTTAATATCATAAAGAGAAACTACGATAATGAGTCACTTCAAGAAAATTTTGAGTTTATTAAAATGGATGGAATTGAAATTGTAAAAAAACATTTAATTGATGATTCTATTGAAAATTTTATAATATTACTAACAAAATTTGAACAAGAAACACGTATAACAATTGATTTGGCCGATGATATTTTTGAATTATATCTATTTCTCCCAGGTTTTTATTATGAAACAAATGCTGATTCAATTTTTAACGACACGTTGCTTTGGCGTTTTTCAGGAATAGATTTTGCAGATAAAGATTATCAATTGATTGCAAGATCATCAATCTACCATAAATCTAGATTCCATTGGACGATAGTTTCGATTATGCTAATTGTTACTTTTATAACTCTTTATTGGATTACAAGAAATGTACCTGATCCTTTAAAAACAACTAAAAATTCAAATTAATTGTTAATGATATAAGTCTGTGATAAATGTCACAAAATAATACTTGCAATAAAAAAGAAAAAATTCCAAATTTAATAACTTAATTAATTTAATTATCTTTGAATAATCTAATAGAAAAAATAAAAGATCTTTGGGCAAGACCAATTTCAAAGGTTATTTTTGCCTTAATTGCTGTATGGACTATTGGTGGAATTGGAATCTATTTTTTAGAAGGACATCCTCAATCTGACTTCAATAGTATTCTAAATTCACTTTGGTGGACAATTGTCACCATGACTACTGTTGGATATGGAGATATGTCTCCAACAGGAATACCTGGTAGAATATTTGCAATAATCATAATGATGTCTGGAATTGGACTAATTGCACTCGTCACAGGTACGATTTCTTCAATATTTGTTGCAAAAAAAATAAGAGAAGGGAAGGGATTGGAAAAAATATCACTCGAAGATCATATCCTGATTTGTGGATGGAATCGAAAAATGGAACATATTATTAATTCCTTAATCAATTTATCAGAACATAAGATTGATTTAGTATTAGTAAATGAAGAAGCTTCTGATAAATTAAATTCATTTATCCAAAAATTCGATATTAACATCAAATTTGTTATTGGTGATTATTCTGAGGAATCCATTTTGAAAAAAGCCAATGTATCTAAAGCAAATGCAGCTATAATTCTTATGGATTACAAGCAAGGTAATGACCAAAAAGCAATAATTACAACGCTCGGTATAAAGCATCTTTCTTCAGATTGTAAAACTATAGTTTATGCTAATGATAAAGATAGCTTGAGGTATTTAAAAAGAGCAAATGCAGATGCAATTATTTTTGATGATGATTTTGAAACCTTTATGGCTGCAGCACATATCCTTGCTCCTGGAATACCAGAAGTAATAAATCGAATTTTAGATTATAACTCACCAAATAGTTTAAGAAGTATTGATATTCCAAAACCTTATATCGGCAAATCATTCAATGATTTATTTAATTATCTAAGAAATAATAAAAAATTGATATGCATAGGAGTCTACGAAATTCACCATAAAATGGGTGTAAATGAAATATTATCATCGGATACTTCTGCTCTTGATTTATTCATAGAAAATAAATTAAAACAAGCGGGTCACCAGCTAGTAAATAATGATAAAACAGGAGTAGTTATCAATCCAGAAGATGATTACATTATTAAACCAAATGAAGGGGCTTTAGTAATAGAATAATGGAATTAAATAAATTTTCTCTTTTTAAAGGCTTAAGTTCAGTTCAAATCGCAAAATTTGAAAAAGTAGTAACAAGAAAAAAAGTGTCTATGAATGATGAAATCATAAAAGAAGGTGATGCGGGAGATTCATTAATTTTTTTATTAGATGGTGAAGTAAGAATTTCAAAACCTTTAACACTTGTCACAAATACTAATGATTTTGATGATAGAGAAAAAGAGATGATAACTCTAAATTCTTCAATTTATCCATTTTTTGGAGATTATTCTTTATTTACAGATAATAATAAAAGAACTGCAAATATAGCTGCAAGTACTGATGGTGAGATTGGTGTATTGATGGCTGAAGATTTTTTTCAAATTTGTGAGTCAGATTATCAGCTTGGTTATTTAGTAATAAAAAACTTAACGAAGAATATTACCAATCACGTAGTAAAACAAGGAGACGATATTCTTAAACTAACTACAGCTATTTCCTTGATTTTAGAAAATTAAATTTCTAATACAATATTAACTAACAAAACAATATCTACGATATTTAAAATATTATCTGAATTCATATCTCCACAACTACAGCTATCTAGAGAATCTCCTAAAATACACCCATCAATAATATTAACTATATCAATTACATTAACTGTATTATCGCTATTACAATCCCCCAAAATTATATAACTAAAATAATTAGCACCAATATCGCTTCTTGATCCATCAGGATCAGTCAATTCAGGGCTACCTTGATTTATACATGGAGAAGATTCAATATAATTAAAGTTAAAGTTATTTAAATCTGTAAAATATGGATTTTGATTAATATTTCCAATACCAGGTTCGGGCTCTAACTGAGTCCAAATATTTCCTCAGCCAGGGCAATTTTCCATGTATACTTCCCCATTACCCCACCCATTACAATAGGATACATGACAGTTTGGAATTTCTGTATAAATTGCCAAACCATACGCTTCATTATTTATAAAATTACAGTTAACTACAGAAACATCAGTATTATCTAATAATTTTAAGCCCATGTAATCATTTATAAAATTACAATTTCGAATTTCACCTTTAGCATATCCAGAATAATATGCACCATATTCAAAACCATTAATAATTGATACGTATTCCATATCTAATCTGACATCTGAATCTTCGAATTGCGCTGAAACCCAGATTCCTAGTCCTTCATCTAAATTTATGATAGCTCCATTACCTTGAATAAATACAGTTCCCTCGTAAATACCAAATCCACCAGTATACTCTTCATTTGGATCTAAAATTAAATATTTATCATATCCATATGCAGGCCCAGCTTCAAAATATACATCCCACATTGATATTGAATGTCCAAACTGAAATAAAATAAATATTAATAAGAAATAAGTTTTCATTATTTTTCCTTTTTTATTGGTCTTCTATAATATTCGAATGAAACTTTACTGTTATACCACTCAGGAAATATTTTTACAGTTTCGGTATTTGAAGAAAAGTTTTTAGCAATTCCTAATTCTGTATGTCCTGTAATAAACTTATAATTTCGTTTTCTAACCCAATTTAAATACACTCTTTTTAAAGATTTTGAATATCCACCCCTTTTTTGAAAGTTTCCCTTTACAACAAAAGCATAAGTATAAATTGTATTTTGCAGACCAAGATTTACATCATAATGCGCCCAGGCTTCCTTTCGAAAATATTCCAATGGTACACCAATAATATATCCAATAATTTTATTATTTTGTCGTGCAACAAAAGGAATTGTATCCTTATTAAAATATTTAGTTATATTACTTTTTGTTAACTTAGCAGATTCACCAAATTTTTTAACTAATTCATCGGATACTTCTATAAGCTGAGCAATATCGTCACTACCTATTTTTTCAATGAGTTCAATTCTAAACCCATTCAAACCCTCGGCAATTACCTTTATTTTAGATTTTTCTAATATTCCTAAGGCAAGTTGTTCCATTTTTTTAATATATTTATAAGTTTGACTATTAAACAGAATTAACAAATTTATTTTAAAATAATAATAATATGATAATATAAATTACTTGGGATTCGTTTTACTTTCTAACATAAATACTGAAACAATATGAAAACAATTTATCAACTAGTAAATTTATTAATATTACTAACATTTTTATCAAGTAAAGACTCTTTAGCAATTATGAAATATAATCCTAATTTAGGGTTAGATATGAAAGGATTGATAAATCAACCTAACAGTTCTATTAAAATAACAGAACAAGCAATTGAGTTTATAATTAATAAGACTAAAAATCATTCAATAGAAAATATAAACGCAGATGATGTTGTATATATTGAAACTTCTGTTGGAAAATTTAAATTAAAACTTTTCCCAGAAGTAGCACCAAAACATTGTAAAAACTTCAAGAGATTAGCTAATAGTGGATTTTATGATGGGACGACTTTTCACAGAGTTATAAAGGGATTTATGATTCAAGGCGGTGATATATTATCTAGAGATTTCAACCCAGATAATGATGGTATGGGTGGTCCTGGATGGATAATTCCTGCAGAGTTTAATAATAAATCCCACAAAAGAGGAATTTTATCTATGGCACGATCAACAGATCCTAATTCTGCAGGAAGTCAATTTTTTATATGCGTTGAAGATGCTTTTCATTTAGATAATAATTATACTGTTTTCGGAGAGGTTATAAATAATATCCATATTATTGATAGAATTGTAAAATCTCCAACTGGCTACAGCGTCGCAAAAATGAGTTCAAAACCTGTTATACCAGCTGGAGAAAATAAAGAGAACTGGGTTAATCTTACTGATCCTAAAACTGGAAAAGAAATTTTTTCTAAAATCCCTCTCAATATGAATCCAAATAGTTATCGTCAAGAACAACAAAGATTACTTAATAGTGATAAGCCTTTGTCAGAAATTATTATCAAAAAAATCCGGGTAAAACCAGATGATAATTAAAAATCCTTTCAGATCTAATACCAAAATTACATTTAGTCATGTAATAAAAAATCTTATTCATGAAGAATGTTTGTAGGAGAGATATGATTTACATACAAACTTATAATAATTTCAGGTATTAATGAATATAATTTTGATACAAACTTTAGGAATATCTGAACAAATTACAACAAAAAAAATGTCTAAATTAAATAGTAATATTTTAATTGTCTTTTTAAGCCTGATAAATAAAGTTTATTTAATAATAAATTTTCAAAAATATAAAAATTAATTTAAAATGGTTAAAATTTTATAAATTAAATTTTAATGATTAATGAAAAATCATTAAAAAAAACTAATATTATAGTGTTTTAACGGAATAAATAATCATATGAAAAATATTTTACTAATATTGTTTTTACTTTTTAAAAGTATTGGATTTGCAATTGAATTTGATGAAGCAGTTAATTTTAAAACTTCCCTCAATAAATCATCTTACAAAGCAGGGGAACCATTAGTTTTACATTTTGACGTAAAAGTTGCTGAAAATTTCCATATTTATTCTACAAATCCTGTTAATTCATTAAGACCAACTGAACTTGAATTTTATGACTCAACATTTTTTGATATATACGGTGATTTTAACGAACCAAACCCAACAATTAAATATGATAAAAACTTTGATATGGATGTTGGTATTCTTAAAAAAAACTTCAGGATTTCTAAAGATTTATTTGTTTCAGAATCTTTAAAACCAGGTAAATATCAAATCCAAAGTACCCTAGTATATTTGGCTTGTGATCCAACAATGTGTATTCCTATGTGGGATGATTTTGAATTTACTCTTTTGATTGAGGAAGGTAAATTCATCCCCTCTGCGGCTAAAACAAGTAACTCTGATTCCATGATTGATGATGCAATCTCAGAAGGATTGGGTTCTTTTATATTGCTCGCAATTACAATGGGGTTTTTGGCATTGTTGACTCCCTGTGTATTTCCAATGATTCCAATTACAGTCTCTTTTTTTACAAAAATGGGTGAAACAAAAGGATCTTCACCATTAAAAAGTGCAACTATATATACACTTGGAATTATTAGTATATTCACAACATTAGGATTAATTTTAGCAGCAACTTTAGGTGCAGCAGGTGCTAACCAAATAGCATCTAATCCTTGGGTTAATATATTTATAGGTTGTCTTTTTGTTTATTTTGCATTTAGTTTGTTTGGACACTACGAAATTGAAATGCCGGCAGCATTAAGGCAATTTAGTATGAAGCAAGAGCAACGTGGCGGTATAATAGGGATTCTATTTATGGCATTTACATTCACCCTCACTTCATTTACTTGTACTGTTCAATTTGTAGGACTTTTGCTCGTAACAGCAAGCCAAGGTGATTACCTTTGGCCAATTTTAGGCATGATATGCTTTGCTACAGCATTTGCACTACCATTTTTCTTTCTTGCATTGTTTCCTCAATATTTATCCAAATTACCCCAAAGTGGTGGATGGCTAAATTCAGTAAAAGTAATAATGGGATTTTTAGAGCTCGGTGCTGCTTTTAAATTTTTTAGTAATACAGATTTAGTATGGCAGATTGGTCTTTTCACAAGACCAATGGTTTTAGCAAGTTGGACAGTTATTGCTTTTCTAATGGGAGTGTATTTACTTGGTAAAATACAATTACCTCATGATACTAAAATGGATATGATTGGTGTTCCAAGACTAATGATGAGTATGGTATGTCTTAGTTTTGGACTCTATCTTAGTACGGGTTTGTTTGGTCAGCCCATTCATGGACTAATTGACTCATATTTACCGCCAATTATATCATATTCTGATACACCAATTAATAAAATTTCTCATACTAATAATGAACAAAAAAATATATTGTCTCATCATGATTTGGTTTGGTTTGAAGACTATGATGAAGGAGTAGCTTCAAGCAAAGAAACAGACAAGCCAATTTTTATTGATTTTACGGGATATACCTGTACTAACTGTAGATGGATGGAAACAAATATTTTTGAAAATCCTCAAGTAATTGAGTTCTTTAAAGAATTTACATTAATTCGACTTTATACTGATGGTGGGCCTCGAGCACGTGAATACCAACAAATGGAAGTTGATCGTTTTGGAACAGCGGCTCTCCCTTATTATGTTATTTTAACTCCTGATGATAAAGAAGTTGCACGTTTCCCTGGTATGGATACTGATGTAAGTAAATTTATAAATTTCTTAAAAAAAGGTATTAGCTAAAAAATGAAATTGATTTATCAAAAAATAAATAAAATACTCCTAATAATTTTTACTTTATGTTTTGCAATGTGTCAAAGTAATGATATTACTGAAACACAAAAAAGAGCAATTAGTAAAATTACAGAAGATATTGACTTTGCTCCTGATTTTTCTTTACCATCCATAAACGATTCAACATATAATTTATCTCAACTCAGAGGTAATGTAGTTATATTAAATTTTTGGGCAACGTGGTGCGGACCCTGTAGATTAGAAATTCCAGATTTTAATGAATTATATAAAAAACATCAAAAAGATGGTCTTGAGATTTTAGGGATTAGTATAAGTGATAATAAAAAAGCCCTTAAGAATTTCTCCAAATCTTATAAGGTTGATTATCCTTTACTATTTGATTCACCTCGAAATATGGACAAAATTACTCGAAGTTATGGTGGAGTATATGCTGTCCCAACATCTTTTATCATTGGAAGAAAAGGAAATATTATAACGTCATTTCCTGGTGCAATTATAAAAGGACAATATGGATATGTTCAATTCATGGAAAAACTAAATGCTGCTTTAAGAGAAAAAATTTAATGTCTGAAAATTGTCAATTATTATCCCAAACTGAAATAGATAAATTTTTAAAATCTCATAATGAATGGAAACTCAGTAATAATGGAATCGAAAGAGAACTTAAATTTGACACATACTTGAAGAGTATTGATTTTATTAATAAAATTGCAATTAAAGCTGAAGAACTAAACCATCATCCTGATATGAAAATTGGATATTGTAATATTAAAATCTGTTTCTATACCCATGATTTGAATGGACTTTCTAACTATGATTTAAAAATGGTAGAAGCAACAAATAATATTTTAGGTTAATACTTGCCCGAACTTCCTGAAGTTGAAACAGTTATTCGTTCAATCACTCCCAAAATTATTAAACAAAAAATAATTGGAATTAAATTAAATTGGGATAAAACTCTTTATACCCATTCAGAATCAGAACTAAATAAGTCTTTAAAAAATAAATGTATTTCTTCTGTTTCAAGAAGAGGAAAGTATATTATTATTCATCTTCAGAATAGATTTTTAATTATTCATTTACGAATGACAGGGAAACTTATATTTCAAAAAAAAAATATAAAACCACTCCAACATTCTAGATTTGAAATTCTGTTTAATGATAAAAGTAAACTAATTTTTACAGATATCCGTAAGTTTGGAAGAATTGGATATCATGAAAATTTAAATTTCTTAAATAATAAATTAGGATTAGAACCATTCTCTAAAAATTTAAATACCAAGTATTTGTATAATAAATTAAAATTGAGACCTGGTCCGATAAAAGGTACATTATTAAACCAATCTATAATTGCAGGTATTGGTAATATTTATGCCGATGAAATTTTATTTAAAATTAAAGTACATCCTCAAATTCCAGCAAAAACATTAAATTCTAAAAAACTATCAGAACTTATTTTAGCAACTCAAAGTATTTTGAAAAATGCAATTGATTCAATGGGTACAACTATAATTAATTTTTCATTTGATAAAAATTCAAGTGGAAAGTATGGTTCTCAATTAAAAGTATTTAATAAAAATAATGAAAAATGTCAAAGTTGCTCAAACTATATAAAAAAAATAAAATGTGCAGGAAGAGGAACTCATTTTTGCCCACATTGCCAAAAATTATAATTGAATCCTTTTTTTGTATTTATAATTCATCAGATATTATAACTGCTTTTTGATATTGGGGGTGCCTGGTTTCGACGGGTAAGCTAAACTGTCGATTGCATGTCGAGGATTTCAAGTCACCTCGTTAATCACCTTGGAACAAACCTTAAATGCCGATTATGGCTACGCTGCTGCCGCTTAAATAGTTCGGCAGCCATTCTCTTTAGAATTTGTCTGTGATTTTATATGGGAATGTTATCTTTAGCAGACTAATTTAATTCTGTGTCTGTCAGAATTAAATGATACTTCTCAGACTGGTTAATTTGGCGGGTGGCGAAACCCAAAAAATTAATAAGAAAAAAAGATTCGCCTAAACATGTAGAAGTTGATAGAGTACCTTATTCGGACGGGAGTTCGAATCTCCCCACCTCCACTAATATCATTTAATCATATATTTTAAATAAAAGTAAAACTTAGTAAATAATGATATTTACTAAAATAAGTATATCCAGGATATTTACATATCCATCTTGATTTATATCTGCTGATTCTAAACTTATAGAATCACCTAAAATCATATTTACGACATTAATAACATCTACGACATTTACTTCTCCATCACTATTAATATCACCTAGTGAAAATTCTTGATCCGAAAGCTCACATGATCCAAAATAATAAGGACCTAAAATTAAATCTATATTTTCAAAAGTAAATTGTCGATCATTCCACTGTCCAAATCCACATTCTTCAGGTAAATCAGACTCCCAACCAGGTCCATCCCAATAGTCATAAAGTCCATTTCTAAATTTATATGTATAGGTTCCTGGTGTAGGTGAAATTGTTAATGACCAAATATTATTACCTTGTTCTGTCATTAATAAACCTGAAGGTCCTGCTAGCTGAATATCTGAACCTGAAACATAAACTCCTGAATCATCAATCTCTTCATTCGTCATATCTACTAAAAATGTAACAGTTGGATCTGAAGGTAAATCTATACATTCACCCTCTTGACATTCTTGCCCATCATCGCAAAAAATATTTTCACATGCATCAGTGGGTATTTCAAAATCTTTAAATACATAAATAAAATCAGAAGAAGTATAACTACCATCATCTACAATTAATTTAAATTTATATACTCCCTGAACAAGATTTGATATTTCATTTATAGTTCCATTTAAATTAGAATTTATCACACTATTTGGACCATAAATTTGTTGCCACAAATAATTTAAATTTTCGGAGTCTGTATCATAACTAAGCGATGCATCTAAAGAAGTACTTGTTTCTGGACTATTTATAGAAATATCTTCTCCAGCATTAGCAATTGGTGGATTATAATCTAATTCTCTATCGTAGGAAAAAACCATTTTTCCTAAATTAAACTGACCATTAACAAAAACTAATCTTAAGATATGCTCACCTGCATTAAATTCAATATTTGATACAGTCTCACTCATCCAATTATACCAGTCACCAGTAAAAGATACATCAAAATCATCAGATATTCGTACTCCATCAATTTCAAAATAAAATGGACCACCACCACTTGGATTGTTAGTAGCATAACGATATTCCAGATCATAAAATCCAGGTTCTTCGACATAAATACTATATTCAACCCATTCACCACCCTCAATCCAGCCAAGAGTTGGACCTTCCATTCCATTTAAATATTCCACATCGACGTACTGGTCTAGTCGATATGTTCCAAAGTTTGTTTGTGTGTTATCATAATAAGAAATATTTTGAGCTATTTCATCATGATAAGAATCATACTTTCCAGATTCAATAATACCAGGTAAATTAAATATACTTCCATTATAAGGGCTTTGTTCTCCAACTTGTACATATATAATATTAGTAATATTAACTTCTGTACCTGAATAAATTTTACCATAAAAACCATGAGCGCCCAATGATAAATTTTCTGCTACAATACTATATGGGTAATTGAAATCTTCCCCTAAAAATTCAGAATTTTTATAAAATTCAACTCTTGTGATACTAATATTATCAGTATCAATAGTTAAATTTACATTCCCATATTGATATGCTTGATTAAATTCTGATGAAATAACTCCATAAATATCAGATTCCCTATTTGTTTTAAGTTGTCTTGGTTCTACATCTAGTTCAAATCCATCAGAGAATGTAACTCTAATCGGTATATCACTATAATTATGTGCAACATATGTATATTCTCCATTTTTATTAAAACTTAATGCAATTGGATAATCAGAAGTTATATCAGATCTTAATTCTCCAAGAGCATTCATATTATGTATCCAATGATATGTTTGAGCATCGGATATACCAAATTTTAAATTTCTTTCAGGATATGAATTATACAATTCTATTGCGTTCGATGGATCAATAAAAGATAAATACTGCCAAAAAACATCATGCCAAAGATTAGGATTCTCTTCATTATACATTATACCTGTATTATTTGTTATTTCAGACCATAAATCATTAACATAATCTAAATTATGGCTTAAATAAAATGAGCCAGCATGAATTGGATACATCTCAATACCATATGATGCAGCAATATCATTAGTCCAAAAAGTTCCATTGTCATATGAGTTACCCCATACTCTTGAAACAAGACTATATGGATGATTTGATGAAAAGTTTCTTTGATACATATCGAACCAGTATTCATCAATTGCAGTCTGTTCTGTAGTATATAAATAAATTCCTAAATCTCTAATTTCATCATTATTTGTAACACTTCCCCAATGTATTAATGAAGAATTGAATTGCATACTCTCAGATGATGATTCTTGATCGTTTCCTTGTGGAAATGTAGCAAAACCATTAGCCCAGCAATGTCCCGCAAAAGGGCTAAAACTTCTTAAAAATGGGTATAATGTATCGCTTCTATCGATAGATGCAGCGTCACGTATTAAATGATTAATCATCCCACCCCAATTATCGGCCCATCCAGGATTATATTGTTCTATAAATGAAGCTGCGTGTATAAAATACCCCCAATGAAAATGATGATCATTGATATTATAATCTTGTCCATGTCCTGCCGGATAACCAATCATAGTTGACCATGTTTCATTATAGTAAAAAATAAAGGCTACTTCGTTACTATTCGCAGTCAACCAATCCTCTAATCGAGTTTTGATAGTCTCAATTATAGTATTCAATGCATTTTGGTTTCCTATTTGCTCTGCTATCCTTGCTGTTTGAATAAGACGATTCATTACTTGACCTTCATTATATGAATCTGTCCATGAAGATAGTTGTTCATTTTCAATTTGAGAAATTTTATTTTCCAATTCTGCAGGATTAAAACCATCACTATAGTGCGCTAATGCTGGCAATGTTGGTAAAATTCCAATAAATTGATTTTCGGTTTTAAAATAATTCCCAACATTAATTTTTAATTCACCCCTCACTGTTTCATAACTATATCCATTAGGGTAAGGCGAGTCATCAGCTAAGTTATTCCACTGGTGAGGTAGTAAACCTTGCAATATGTTGGAATACTCACCTTCTTTTATCTCGACATCTATATTAAATTCTGTTTCTAAAATAGAATTAGTCTCATCATAATTCCAATTTACATATGTATTTTGAGGGAAAACATAAGCATATTCTGAATACTCTTCTGATAAAGCTATTAAGTTATCATTTAAACCTGGAGCCATTACCATTGACCAATAATTATTACCATTTAAATTAGAAGTATAAACTGATCCTGACTGACTCCATACACTACCTGAAGGCGCATAAATAATAAAATCAGCACCATTTCTTGCATCTTCAATAATAATTTTTTCATCAATAATTGTAACTGTACCTAGATTAATTTCCACTCTTGCTAGTGATTCTGCATCTTTAGTAAAATACAAAAAAGGCATTCCAATACCAGAAGTTGCATGAAAAAAATGATTCCCATCTGACCATTCCATCGTAACTGTCCAATCTGAAAAATCATATACTTTTGATTTAATAACATTTAAATTAGAAATTCCATGAATAATTGGCTCTTGATCATCATATACACCCCATGGAATATAACTAGTTACTAATCCTTGATTTATTGTTTTTAATGCCATCGGATAATTAAAAAGATTATTTGCATGATTTTCTTTGATTAACTTGGACCACCAGTCGTTAGTCGGTATTTTTTTTTCTAAAGCAGGACCACTTATCTGAGGCTGACCTGAAGGATAGTCATTTCTACCAGCCTCATCAAATCCAGGGAAATTAGTTGTATAACTACCTGATCCAACTTGAATAATTTCAGCCATTAAAAAATTGAATATTAATAATGTAAAAATATTTTTCATCTTATGTTCACTTTTCTTTTTTTAACTAATTAATTTCTTTAATAAAAAATACTTCAAATCTATTACTATATGCAAAAATAAAAACTTATTGATATATGCAAAAATAAAAACTTATTGAAATTCAATTGAAAAATATTTTAGGTTAATAAATATATATGATATTGAGAATGATTCTCATTAAATTACATTATATTTTTTGTGTATCAACATATAATATTAATGAACTATAAACATCAATTTCAGAAAATAAAAGAACAATGGATTGATTTTCAAAAGGTTAAAGAGAATCAGAAGATTAGAATTAGAGATGCTATAAAGTTTGATTTTAATAACCAAATTAAATCACAAAAGCTTTACCTCGTAAAATAAAGTCTTCTGTCAGTAAAAAAAGGAGTGATATAATAAGCCTTAAAATTGCTCCTTTTTTATTTTTACTTAAATATAGGGCCTTATTCCTTTATTAGAAATAAGACTCTATTATTACTCAAGGTAATTTTGAGGTAATATTATTCTAAATAATTTATTTGAACCATAAGAACCAAAGATGCCATAACCACCATCAATACCAATAGATTGTCCGCTTGTACCAGCTCCTTCTAGAAGAAAATTTTCAAATTTTAGCCCATTACCTATTACAAAATATTCATAATAATTATGGTCCATACTGATAAGATTAATTAATAAATCTGTGGGTTCGTCAGAACAATAATCATCTTCTGTTTCAATGAAATCAGGGAATACAATATAAGAGCTATCTTGTAAATTTATTTCAGAATAAAATCTTCCACCACAAAATCGTTTAGATTCTTCAAAGTTATGGAACTTATATCCATCTATATAACCCTCGATTATTCCTTGATTTTCTATAGGGTTCCAATTTATGGTATACACCTCTCCAACACTTAATGTATCTGCTAATTCCATACTTATATAGGGAATATTAGGAGTAGTTATTTCGCCATTAATATCATCATAATCATTATGTGAAATAAAAAGTGAATATGTTGTATTAGATTTTGGTATAAAATTACCTGAAGTATCTTTATAATGATGTACATCAATATTTAGACTATCAGCAAAAAATTCTGTATTTACATAAACATATTCAGTTTCAATATAATTGAAAATATATTCTATTCCAGAATCAACGTCTTTTACTATTACATTTGCATCCTTAACAATAGACTCTGGTTGATAAATAAAGAATTGTTGATTACACCATTGGTTATCCCAATCCTGTTCAGCACTAGCAATACAGTCGTACCATTCAGGCATTGTATCACTAACAGTTGCACTAATTTCATTTAATCCCATAGTAGAATATATCTGAACAGATGATAGTCCATGCTCAAAGTAGATTTCATCTTTTATCTGGCAGAGATTAATTATATCTCCATGATAATCATAATCACAATTATCCATATTATCTTCATCATAATTCAATAACGAATCTAATACTATAATCGCTTTAATATTTAGTTTTGAGCTATGTGGCTCATTTACTTCTTCCCAATTCGAAGATTCATACATATTAGTCCAATTACAAGAATAAAATATCAAAAAAAATAAACATATAAATATTTTATTATTTAATTTATTAAAATTCAAATTTTACTCCTATGAATGGCATAAATGGAAACATTGTAATTGGAAATCTTTCAACCCCAATCCTATTTCCTGTATCTATATTAGTTTTTTGTCTATAAAAATATTGGAATATATTTTTATGATTAGTTAAATTAATTATTTGAAGGTAATATTCAGTATTTACTCCAAATATTTTTAGATTTTTTGTAGTCAGACCTAAATCAATTCTAAAATACGGATCATATCGTCTTGAATTTTTTTCTCCATATAAAAAAGCAATGGACTGATCTTCATTTACATTAACTCCATTATTTAACCACCATTCATAATATTGACCGTATAATGGAGTATATGGATTGCCACTAGAATAGGATAAAGATGAACTTAATTTAATTTTAGATAATGCATTAAAATTTGCTACTACATTAATAGTATGTGTTCTATCAAAAGTAGGACTGTGCCATCCATATTCAGGTAAATAATAAAATGCATTAGCATAAGTATAACCAATCCAACCACTTATATCTCCAGACGATTTTTTAATTAGTAATTCTAATCCATATGAATAAGCATCAGTATCCCAAAATTCATTAAATGGTGAACTTGTCTGAACAGTACCATCTGAATTAGAAAAGAAATTTGCTTCTTTTAGTGTTAAAAGATTATCAAAATCTTTATAATAACCTTCAACTCTATATAAAATATTATTATTTGAAAAATATTCTAATCCGACTATTGTATGTTCTGATAGACTCGCACTTTTATTTTCAGGTATTCCAAGCCAAAAATCAATAATTCTGAAATTCTCATCTGGTGAATTTGCAATTGTGAGAAATTGATGAAATTTACCATAATTAAATTTTAAAGATAAATCATTTGATAACCAATATTTTATACCAATACGAGGTTCAAAATAAGTTGAATCATGCAAACTATAGTTAGTGGCTCTAATTCCAGCCTGAATTGATAATAATTGAGAAACTTTCCATTCATCTTGCAAGAATAATGACAGCTCTCTTGTGCTATTCTGCATATCTAAAGGTATAAAATTTGTATCCTGAACTATTGTTGTATCAAAAAAAGAATCATTTTGTTGATTATATTCTAAAATAGATTGACTAGAGTAACTATCAAATTCCATCCCTAAACTAAATTCGACATCTTTGTATTGGTAACCTCCCGTTAAAGTATGTTTATTATTCTTTATCCATGTAAACTCTGATTCTATTGTTTGATCTTTTATAATATCATAAAAATTTATTCCAAAGTTTGAAATATTTGATAATATATTAATATTCTCCTGATCATTATAACTCAAAGTATCATTATATGTATATTCATTACCAAAATACATTCCAAAATCAAATCTAAAACGGCTATTTGCAATGAAAGTTTTTGAAATTAAATTAGGCGATATAATCCACCTCCATGTAATTCCATCTGTTTTATTACCCCAAGGCCATTCAATATTAAAATTACTATTTAGTTGATTTGTATTTTCTGAATATTGCTGATCATTAACATTAAAATCAATTCTATCGTCACCATAAAATCGCGTGTATGTTAAACGATGATTATCTCCTATATTTAAATTTAATTTAGCTTGGTAATCATAAAAATAATACGGAAATTGTAGTGTTTGTTCAGAATTTTGTTCACTATCATCAATACTTTGACTGTCTTTATTTCGCTCCTTACCATTACCTCCATCTAAAGGAATATTAAGCATATCAATTATTTTATCAAAATAAGTTCTGCGCCCTGAAAACATCCATGAACCATTAATTGATTTCCAATTAGGCAAAGGTCCTTCAATTAATGCCTTAGCTGAAATAAGAGAAATATTTGCT
The DNA here is from genome assembly GCA_002689995.1 of Fidelibacterota bacterium. GTDB lineage: Bacteria > Fidelibacterota > Marinisomatia > SCGC-AAA003-L08. The sequence goes on along the minus strand of NZIV01000031.1, from coordinate 45,430 downwards.
GACCCTTTTACCTCTTTACTATTACCTTCTCTGTTGATAATATTTAATATTGATCCCATTCTTCCACCATATCTAGCAGGAAAACCTCCTGCATGAAAATCTGCCTCTTTAATTGATTCAGTATTAAATGTTGAAAAAATCCCACCTAAATGATATGGATTATAAACAGAAATACCATCTAATAAAATTAAATTTTGATCAGGGGTACTTCCTCTTACATACAACGCACTAGAAAAATCACTTATTGTTTGTACTCCTGGTAATAATTGAAGTGTCCTAAAAACATCAGGTTCAATTAATGCTGGTGCTGAATTAATTTCTCTAAAATCTAATGATACTTGACTACTCTCAATTGATTTCTCGAATTTCTTCCTTTCAGCCGTTACATTAACTTCAGCAGCTTTTAAAACTTCTTTTTTTAGGCTGACATCTATTCTACTGTTTAAAGTTGTTATAATTATATTTTTTTTATAAAATTTATAACCAATGATATTCACATTAAGTTCATATTCACCTACAGGAATATCCATTATTAAATAATAACCATCAATATTTGATGCTGTACCATAATTTGTATCACTTAAAAAAATATTTGCATAAGATATGGGTTCTCCTGATTCTATATCTCTTATAAATCCATTAATATTTATATTTTCTTGAGAAAAAATAGATGAGAATAAAATAATTAAAATAATGTTTTTCATATTTATAGTTTTTTTAATTTATTTTCGAAGATATGATTTAGAGAATCTAGCTGAATTAATATTTACATTAAATTTAACATCTTTTATAATCCATTCAGTTCCCTTACTATTAATTTTTAACTCATCTTTATATTTATAATAAAATGGAAACCACCTGTTCTCAACCTTTCTAATATCTTTCATAAATGTTGTTTTTAATAATTTTCCACTTTTAGCATATAATTCTTCCTTTATTGGCAAAAAATATTCTTTATCTATCCATGACTTTCTATTAGGATAAGATAGTCCTTTAACTTTAGCAATCATAAATATAACCCAATGATCTCTACCTTCTATTATTTCTGAACCTTCTAACTTCAAATTATATAATTCACGCATCGGTCTAGTTTCCATCATATCTTTATAAGACATATCAGATCCATTCATTGACTGTCGTAACATATGACCAGATATTTGTATTACTCTATCAGTTTGAGGTGAATATGTCCAAAGTTTATCTTTTATTTTTAACATTTTAACACCTTTCTCTCTTGCAGGCGAGAGGTGTTCAGTAAAAGAAGTGTCTGTTCCAATACTCCAATTTCTTGATGATATTGTTCGGGATTTACGTCTACCATGTATTATCATATCACTAACGACAACTCTATTATACGAATTTAAATTACTATCAAGATTAATGATTATAGAATCTAAACTTGAATCAAATTCATCAGAAAAACTAAAAGAAAAAAATAAAATAAAAAATAACGTTTTTATCATGATTCTAATTCCTTAAATAATTGAGACATTTCTCGTTTGTATATTGCTATGCCAGCCAACATGGTTCCTAGAACAGTTGCAAATAAACCAGGTAGAAACCCTATATAATAAAGATCCGAAGTAACTTGCGTATAAAAAATATTTGGTAACACCATTGAACTTGTATTCATACCTTGAACTGCTTCAGTATAATCAATTCCATTCTCTTGAAAGTAATAGGTCAGACTTAAACCAATCACTGTACCAATAATTGTACCTATAAACCCAACAATTATTGCTTCATAAATCATTGATTTATATACCTGACCTTTTGATTCTCCAATAGCCAATCGTAAACCAATTTCTCCATGTCTTCTTAAGCCATTCATCAATCCCATATTCCATAGTACAACCATTACAATTATTAAAAATATTCCTCCAATAACTATTAATGCAGAATTACTAAAATCAACCATCGTACCCATTTGACCTGAGTCTCTAAGTGCAAGCATCATGGGACTATACATATAAGAAGTATCTAAAAAACTATTATTATAATCGTTCCTTATAGAAACGGCACTTTTATCGTCATAAAATAAGTCATTCGTAAAACCTAAAATTTCAGATGCTGCTCCTTGCATATCAAGTGCTTCCTGAGCTCCAGATATATCCACTAATAACATCTGTCTATCAATTTGGCCTTTCATTAAATCAAAAGTTCCAACAAGTATAAAATTATAGGTCGTAAAAGCATTTTCCATTGTTGTCCCTATAAAAGTTAATATCTGACCAACTTTAACATTTAATTTATTTGCAAGTTTAGTACTGATTAGAACTTCATTATATTTTTCAGGTAAGCGACCAGATTTAAGAAAATTTTCAAGATTCCATAATTCGATCTGTCTTGAATTAGGTGATAAGAGATCAATTCCCATAGCAATTACAGGTCCTTGTGATTTTGTCTCATTATTTTCATCAGGTATATCTAATAAACCAGCGAAGGAAATTTTGGGAGACCAAAAATAATCAGGATATAATTTATGTAATTGATCTAACAATGGTTCTATATCTACTAGTGCAAGATCATTAGGTAGTAATTGACTCTCATCATTATATGCTCTTGTTACAACTTTTTCATATCCAGAAATAATGACTGCAGTATCTAAAAACATAGTATTCATCATACCTCTCATAAAACCAAGAACAAAAATAACAACAGTTACGGTAATAGTAATGATTACAACAGGAAATAAACTTCTAGATCGATCTCTTAAAAGACCTTTTGATAAAAACTTTATCATAATATAGTCTTTCCTCTTAATGCATCCGTTGGATTCATAATAGCTATTTTCCTTGATGGAATATAACTAACTATCAACACAATTATAGATATTAAAAGTGTCGTATTAAAAATAAGCTTAAAAGAATATATAGGTATTAGACGTTTTGCTATTATCAATCCCATTTCTGAATAATCTATAGGTAAAGGGATTCCATAAATACTAAACCACCATAAAAGCGGTCCAAACAAAATAATAGTCATTAAAGCAGCAAAAAAAGCAACCAATGTTCCTTCAAGAGTAAAAAGGGTTATAACTTGTGAACGAGTCATACCTAATGCTATCAGTGTCCCTATTTCTTTACCTCTTCTAAATATTGATAAAACCTGTGCATTAAAAATACCCATAGCAGCTAAAGCTAAAAGAATTATAAATAAAATTATATTTGCAGGTTGGTCAGCTTCAATTGCCGCTTCAATATCTTGAATTAAATAATTTACATCTCTATGAATCCAATCTTCCTTTTCATTTATAATGGGTATCCCAGTATCAAAAACAACATAAGATGCTTCATTTTCCATAGCTAACATTTTTCTCATACTATTTAAAGGTAGCCATATATGACCGATATCTATTTTGAAATTTTCAGTGTCCATAATATGAACAATAGTAGCTTCATTCGCATCATATGTTTTATCAGAATCTAACCATCTTAGAATAAATGAATCACCGACTTCAAGTTTTGCATTTTCAGCCATACCTCTTCCAATAACTATTGGAATATGAATTTCTTCATGTCCTATAAATTTATTTACCGGTATATCTAAAATAGATTGGCTAGGTAAAATACCTTTCATAATAACAGGAATCATTCGCCCATTTGGATATATTGTTGCCTGGCTAACCAAAATAGGTACCGCTTTATTTTTTTCTATAAGTATATTTATCTTAGAAGGAATAACAGAATGAGACTTTTCATATGACATAGGATCTAAAGGATCATAATTAGGATGCCAATAAGCACCGCCTGAAATTTCTGTTTTAATAGTAATATGCTTTGCATGTTGACGCATACCATCATACATCCCTGAAATAAATATGATAATAAAAAAAGATAAAGAAGTAACAAATATGTTTAAGAAACTTCTCAAACGTGCTCCTAATAAATTTTTAATAGCTATATTTAGGAGCATTATTTAATCTTTGTTTCCAATATCAGTTAGTACATCACTAATAATTTTACCATCTTCCAAACGAATTATTCTTTTTAAATAATTCATTATTTTTTCATCATGAGTTGCAAAAAGAAATGAAGTAGAAATTTCTTTATTTAAACTAACCAATATCTTCATTATTTGATGTGAATTTTCAGCATCTAAATTAGCAGTTGGTTCATCAGCTAAAACAAGTGCAGGACGATGTACAATAGCTCTTGCAATAGCTGTTCTTTGGCATTGTCCACCACTTAGGGTTATTGGTTTAGAATTTATCTTATCTGTTAAACCTACCCATTCAATTGCCTGTTTGACTTTTTTATCACGTTCTATAGAATTTATTCCATTTAATAATAATGGTAATTCAATATTTTCATATACAGTATATACTGGGAGTAAATTATAACTTTGAAAAATAAAGCCCATATACTTTCTTCGTATTTTAGCTTTTTCATTATGATTTGTAGAATTAATTGAATGACCTAGAACATTAATATCACCTTTACTCGCTGAATCTAGACCTCCAATAATATTTAATAATGTTGTTTTACCAGAACCCGAAGAGCCAACTAGACCAGTAAATTCAGCAGTTTTAATATTAAGATTTATTTCTTTCAAAGCTGTAAATAAATCATCTCCTACTGGGAACTGTTTTACTAATTTTTGAATATTAATAACATAATTATTTTCCATTATTTTCCTAATAATTAAAGATAAACATTATTTTATGCGAAATACCATAATCTATCGATGTATTTTCTCTTTGGAATCTAGGGACTATTTCCTTCGGATTAATTGATAATATATAATTTATACTAAATCTATCAAAAGATGTATTCCATTGAAAATAATTATATTGATATTTATTATTCCAGTCAATTTGAGTAATCAAAATTACCTTATGTAAAAAATTTATAGGTTTACTTATTAGTAATGCTGAAAAAAAGTCCTTATCAATATTTTCAATAATCATCNTCTCAGATAAGAAGTATATACCATTAAATAAGTTAAAAGTATAATCGATACCAATTGTACCGTAAGGTATTAATTCATCATGTTCATTATATATTACACCTTCGAACCAAAATCCATATAAGCCATCATATCTAAAATCAATTCCGTAACGACTTTGATGATAGGTAAAAGCCCATTCACCGATATCTGATAATAAATTAATTCTACCACCAATAGATAGAGTCTTTAAACTCCCCTCAATAAGCCAAGTTGTAAAATCTAATGAATTATTAACGAAATATTTATATCTTGCAGCTTTTATACCAATTGTTTGCAAACTAGGATCTTTAATATTATAACTATCAAACCANGATAAAGACCTTAGAATTTGAGAAGGACCAAAAATAATTTTTTGTAATCCTATTCTCATTTCTGAGTTCTGATTTATATATCGAATCCAAAAACGATAGTTATTATTTATTGAAAAAATAGTAGAATCACCATTAAGTATTCTCTTTAATTGGAAAGCATATTCAAAATCAATATAATTATTACTTTTAATTTCTTTTTTAATTGATAATGTAGGTATAGTAGTAATTGATGATTCCGTAGAGGAAAAATTTTTAGGTATAAAATCACCAACCTTTACACTAGATATAAAATCAGCCTTAAAGGACATTTCTTCTGTAAATAAAAAAGTCATCAATAATATTATAATTATTTTCATAGAATTTAAATAATTAATAAAAAAGCTTCTTTAAAAGAAGCTTTTTTATAATGAATTTTATTAAAATTGGCACTATTTATTTAATCAAAATTATTTTCTTTGTTTGTATATTACTACTATTATTCATTTTAACAAAATATAAACCTGATGAATAATTGCTTGCATTCCAAGAAAAGTTATANAATCCTTTCTTATGATTATAATCAATTATTTTTTCGACAATATTACCATTAATATCATAAATGCTTATATTTACATTTGAAATCTCATTAACAGAATAGGTAAAACTTACTGTTGGATTAAAAGGATTAGGATATGGTTCAGATAATTCAAATACATATGGTGAATTAGTAAAATCATCATTTCCTAAACTGCATTCAGCTTCACATGCAACTCCTTCACATTGCTCATAACATATTGGGGATAATATAGTATCTTCATCAAGCACAGAGATTAAACGATTAACTCCTCCCCCCCAATTATTAACGTTTTCACACACTTCAGGAACTTGTTCATTTTCTGTACCATTTTTAAATATATATTCACCATTAGTACCTGAGACTATCTCCATAGTTGTTACATATATACAATCTCCATCACTATCATTCATTTCTATGGTTCCCCAATTAAACCAATTACCGTGAAGGAAAACTCCATCAGTTGAAATATCTACCCCTGACATGTCAACCTGAAAGGTTACATTTGTTAATTCTTGATCTGAATCACATGCTTCACAACTTGAAAAACATACCACACTAAGAGTTGTATCTGATTCACCCGTAGTAAAAAATCGATCGCCCAAATTTGCTTCATCTATACAATCACCAGCTACATTTTCCCAATTGCCTTCCCAATTTAATGATTCACCCATAGCAAATTTCCATCTATGATATGTATTTGGGTCAAGTTCTAATGTGTAATCATAAACAAGATCTCCATCATCATCGTTCATTAAAAAACCCATTGATGGAATAGTTGGATCTGCCATAGGTCCAATAGTACCACCTCTTAAGTATACCCCATTACTTGGATCTTGATATTGCATATCAACCTGAAATGTCACATTTACCGGTTCAGCCGGTCCACCAATACACTCATCACAAGATCCATATGTATCATTTGATAATGCTCCATCTTCAGTCACATTAATAACCCTATTTGCATATCCTTGATAATCTGTCATTGGTGCACAAGATGCTCCATTAACCATATCATCAACAAGATTCTCTTGATCATCCCAGCCATCTAATGTATAAATATATTCTATATCGCCAAGTTCTGATTCAAAAGTGATAGACCAAACACCATCACCATCTATATCTGATAGAGGCATACAGTCTCCACACCAACCACTAACAACAGGGCCATTTACATAAACATTAAAAAATTCAATACTTGTACAATTCATATCAACATTTAATGTAACAAGTGGAAGAACTTCTATACATTCACCACCTTGACATTCTTCACCATCGTCACAGATGATATCATTACAAGGATCTGGAACACATTCACCATTATCACAGATTTGACCAGGCCAACAAAAGACATCAACGCATGGATCACTGTAACAACTTCCATAATCGACTATATCTAATACTATATTTGTATTCTCTACATCAACATATCGATCTGCATAATTACCTGTAGAACAACCACCCTCTATTAAACCCTCTATAGGTTCAAAACCATTCCATGTATCATAAGAAGGNTGATTCCTAAACTTATATAGATACCTACCATTAGCAACTAAAGGTATCGTTACCTCCCAAATATCATCTGCATCAGTATCATCCATAAGGTAACCTTCTTGCCCCATATCACCTCCAGCGAGATAAACACCTTCGGGATTAGTTTCCACTACACTCATATTTACTCTAAAAGTTACATCAACAGTTTCTAAAGGCTCTAATTCATCACAAGCTCCATCACCACATAATCCAAAACATGCATTCACAGTAACATCTTCTGTACCAACAACAAGATTCCTATCATTATATGGAGGTAAAGCACACCCTTGATTAATTATATTTTCTTTACATCCAAAATCAGAGCAGGCTCCATTGGCATATGTATAATCCATACTTGTATTTGTGGGAACATCTACGGTTATAGTCCAAATATCGTCTCCATCATCATCGGTCATTGGATAATCTCCAGGTACTCCAAAAAAACCACCTCCTGCAACATAAACACCACCACTCGAAGTTTCAACATTACTCATATCTAAATTAAATGTAACAGAAACTGTTTCTAATGGATCTATTTCATCACAACTACCATCGCCGCATAGGCCAAAACATGCATTCACAATAACATCTTCTGTCTCTACATCAATATGACGATCATTCCAAGGTGGTACAGCACAATCTTGTCCTACTATATTTTCTTTACATGAAAATGTAGTAGCATTACATATACCATTAGAAAAGGTATAGTCACTACCAGTATTCTCCTGCATAGTAACTGTAATAGAATATATGCCATCACCATCATCATCCAACATAGGATTATCGCCTGGTACACCGAATGTTCCTGCACCAGCTAAATAAATACCTTCTGGTGATATTTCCTCCTGATTCATATCAAGATTAAATGTAACTTCAACTGCGTAAGCTAAAGTAAAAACTAAAAATAAACTAATATTTTTCATGAATTGACCTTTTTGAATTAACCTAATAAAAACTTCTATTTTACAAGCATTACTTTTTCAGTTATCATAGTTTTATCAGTTAAAAAACTAATGAAATAAATACCTGAAGAATAATCTTTCCCATTCCATATAATTTCATAATCACCTGGCGTGTGGATGCTATCTTGTAAAATTTCTAAATTTTCTCCATTTATATCGTAAATAATTATTTTAACTTTATTTTTTTCAAAAATAGTGTATCCTATATTTATGGCAGGATTAAATGGATTGGGAAATAGGTAATTTATATTATATTGCTTCACAATCTCATTTTTTTTTACTGCTAGTTCATAGCAATTAGTACATGAATTATAGCAATATGGACCTAAAGTTAAATTTTCGTTTGTTACAGTAAATTGCCTACTATTGTCTTCTCCATAGGTGCAATCAATAAGACTATTTAAATTCTCTATATTTTGTCCATTTTTAAAATTGTATAAATAAATTCCAGGTAACATTGGAACTGTTACAGTCCATATATCATTACCTACACCTAAATTTACCATTGATATTCCCTGTCCATCATCACCTATTAATTGAGAATCTAAACTAAAAACATATAAACCATCTTCATCTATATTTTCGTTTTGCATATCTACTAAGAATGTAACATCTTTTGCCTCTAGTTCATCACTATGTTGATAGACTCTTACATATTCAACTTCCATTTGAACAGGAAAAATACTATTATCAATTCCCTGTTGACCACCCCAAGAACCTCCAATAGCAATATTTAAAATCAAATGGAAATTTTTGTCAAATGGCCAAGTTGAACTACCTTGATTATTATTTGAATAAATATGATATTGAGTATCATCAACAAACCATTTTATGCTATTTTCATCCCATTCAATGACATAATCATGGAATTCTGTATTAAAATCATTAAAAGTTATTTGACCACCCGGTGGAGGCTGACCATTAAACCAATTATATACTTCAGAATGGGCAGTACCATGTATTACACCGTGGTCATAGCCAACAGCCTCCATAATATCTATTTCTCCACTGTAAGGCCATCCACCATAAAAATTATTAGTCGGTAACATCCAAATAGCAGGCCAAGTACCTCTCCCTGATGGCATTTTAGCTCGAACTACAATTTTACCATATGTCCAATCACCTTTATTTTTTGTTACCAATCGAGCAGATGTATAGTTAGATCCTAAATAATTTTGATTTAAAGCTTTTATTATTAATTTACCATCTTGTAAGTATGAATTATTTAAATTATTTGTATAATACTGGGCTTCGTTATTGCCCCATCCCCACTGGCCAGTACCAATGTCATAAGACCATTTACTTAAATCAATGCTAGAATCTTCAAATTCATCGGACCAAACTAATTGCCAATATGGTATTCCATATGATTCATCACATGTACCAAAAAATACAGGTTGCAGTTCTAAATCAGAGCTTGGCACTGAAATATATCTATTCGTTGAACCAAAAAATGTGACACTGCACGGACTATCTTGTGGTAGATTTTCAAAATTCCACCCACAATTACCAAATTTATATTCATATGTAAATGATGGTTCTAAATCTAGTGTAATCCCCCAAATATTTTCACTTATTTCATTAAGATTTTGATATTCATTCCACTCAAAAAATGTACCAGAAATACTAGGAGGACCACATGATGGCGCTGTACCATTCAACCAACCTTCTGCATTTGACATATCAACTTTAAATGTAATTTGAACTGCAAATGTAAATGAGAAAAATAAAAAATATTTATAAAAATTCATTTTTAAAATTATTTAGTTATATAATATTATATTTATTAATAAAAGAACGTCAACAATGTTAATAAATGAATCACTATTTATATCAGCCAATTCATTAAAGTTATTAGATCCTTGTAATATAATATTTACCATTTGGACAACATCTGTGATATTTAATAATCCATCATAATTAATATCTCCTAACAAATCCTCTATTAAAATAAATTTAATACTTTCAATATTATATCCTGGCTGTAATGTCATAACTTTAAGAAACTGTGGTGAACCATCAATATATACATCAGAGATAGTGATTGGTTCCCAATTATACCAGCCACCAGTATTAGGTATAGAGTTATATCCTAAATTATTTCCATTTAACAAGGTATTAATAACACCACCACCTTGACTTGCAACACTTAACTCTATATCATATGTTCCTTCTACTACATTATTTATTGTATAGCCAGTCCAATCACCGGGTTCAGTCCATCCAATACTATATTCAACACCATTAATAAAATTACCATTTTTTTCAATATCAACTCCATCATTACGAAATGTCCATCCTGAATTATAACTTCCATCACCATCATTCATATAATCAGCATCATTATAAGCTACTCCAACACCACCTATATCATAATCTACAGCTTTAATTAAACCAGGAATACTATGATTCTTTACAGGAACTGAAGTGTTCCCATAATCAGGATTCATTAATGAAGGTATTACACCAGGATTAACTATACAATTTTCAATTTTCATATTTTCAATCATTCCAAATAAAGCTTCTTCAGCTTCTTCTGCTGTAGGCTGTGGTCCTTCTCCACTCCAATAACTAATTAAATCATTATATTGTTCAGATATTACTACTGATAACGGACTTGAAATCTTTTCAAATTTTTTATGGGTCCACCAATTCCAACCAATATTATTATTCTCGCACAAAGTAACTATTTCATGATACCATTGATTAGAATTCTCACCAGTCTCACCAAGCCATAGAGGTAAATTATATTCCTCTCTTATATTTAGTAAATAATTAATGGTAGCTATTGATGTTTCTCCCCAATATTTATGAAAAGAGTAAGACATATTTGTATCCCATGGTGGTGTTAAAGATGTAAAATCTGTCCCATACCAATTACCTTCAATATATATAATATGATTTTCATCAACTTCTCTTATTACTTCTGTAATATCAATATATAGTTGTCTTAATTCTTGCGATGTGACACCACTAGGCAATACTGGTTCATTGATTAAATCATAACCACCGATAAGTGTTTCATTTGAATAATAACTTGCTATATCAGACCATATTTGTATGGCGTGTTCTTTATTCGAATTATCCAACCAAAGATTTGCATTCCCATCGCTATCACTAATTGGTCCAGAATTTTGTGCTCCTGGCGCACAATGCATATCAAGTATCAAATAAATATTGTGAGGTCTACACCAAGAAATAAGTGAATCTACTATTTCATATCCATAAGGATTAATTGTACCCAGTGATTCAGAAAATTGTTTGTAGTGAAATGGGATTCGTAATGAATTAAATCCCCAGTCAGCAATCGCATCTATATCATTTTTATTAACATAGTTTTTATGCCATCCATCCCAAAACTCTGATGCTAGTTCTGGTCCAATTAAATCCATAACGTGATTTTCAACTTCAGTGGGGGATTCAAAACCTTCAATCCATGCACGATTATGTAACATATAACCTTCCGGGACAAGCCAGCCTCCTAAACCAAACCCCCTTAGTAAAATGGGGTTACCATTTCCTTCAACAATTTGCCCATCTTCTACGTGTAAAAATCCTTGCGCAAATATAGAATTTAAAAAAATAAATAATCCGAGAATTTTTTTCATATTACTCCATTTTAAAATAATTAATTTTAAAAAAATTAGTCTAACCATTTCTCATGCTTTACCCAATCAACTTCCATTTCCCATTCGCCATGCATATAATCATTACTAATTTTAGCGTAATTTAAAATAGCAAACATTGGTTCTAATAATTTATCAGCAATACCAACATTACGACCAACTTCGATACCATTAAGTTTATAGACTAAATCATTACCCATCCATTCAACTGAATACTGATTATAATCAGTTAATTTTGATGATAAATTAACTTGGTTTGTCCACCAATCTCCTCCATCATCACAATCACCTAAAGGTAATATACTCCGGCCAACATAACCTGATTGCCCTCCATGTTCACCATGATGTTCCATAATATCAATCTCACCAGAACCGGGTAGAGGCCAGCATATATTTTCATTTTTCTCCTGTACAGGCGGCTCATTATTTCTTGCACCTAAAAGCCACCAAGCAGGGAACATACCTTTTTCACCAACCTTATTAAATTTTATACGAGCAGTCCAACGACCGCCTGTGAACTCTTTAAGATTTTTAGATGCAAGACGAGCTGAAACATAACGTGTTGCAGGGTGTTGTTCTCCAAATTTTGATATATTATCATTACAATCTCTTTCATAATCCAAACTAACTAGTCTTAACTTTAAAGATCCATCACTCACTTCACGAGTATTGAACTGACCATCTCTAACATAACATTGGTCTTCATTATTTACCCACAATAATTGATCTTGCCAATTCTCTTCATTAAAGAAATCAAAATGATCTATAAAGTCAATTTTCCATTTATTTTTGCTATTATATTTTTTGACTATTTGTAAACATGATGTAGAGTTTATAGCTAAGATTATTAAAGATGTGATAAGTATATTTTTTTTCATTAAAAATTTCTGAAATTATATTCTATTGACTAATTATTATCTTAAGTAATTTATTGATATCTATAAAACGTGTTAATCTATTTTAATTTTTATTACAAGGTAGCTTAATACTAAGATTCTAGATAAATATTCTTAATGTTTAAATTTACATTTATGGTCAAATCAAAAACATCAATATTATTGTCACTATTTATATCACATTGTAAAAATTCTTACTCATAAAATCTACAAGTTATGAAATTATTTTCAATGTATAGCTAAATTCAAATTTCCCAACAAAAATTGAATATCAAACTAATTATTAATTATTGAAAAATAAAAAAACTACTTTACTCAATGATGATAATGTTGACAAGTTGAAGGATATCAAAAATATTTATTAATCCATCTTGATTAAAATCTGCTGATTCGGAACTTATAGAGTCACCTAAAATTATATTCACTACATATATTATATCAATAATATTAACTTCTCCATCATTATTTATATCACCTTCTATTAATTGCTGTTCAGAAATTTCACAGGATCCAAAATAATATGGACCTAAAACTAAATCAGAATTTTCAAATATAAATTGACGATCATTCCATTGGCCAAAACCGCACTCATCAGGTAAATCAGGCTCCCAACCAGGACCATCCCAATAGTCATAAAATCCATTTCTAAATTTATACGTATAGGTTCCAGGTGTAGGGGAAATTGTTAATGACCAAATATTGTCTGACTGTTCTGTCATTAATAAACCTGAAGGACCTGCTAGCTGTAGATCTGAACCTGAAACGTAAACTCCTGAATCATCAATTTCTTCATTCGTCATATCTACTAAAAATGTAACAATTGGATCTGAAGGTAAATCTACACATTCACCACCTTGACATTCTTGACCTTCATTGCAAATAATATTTTCACACGGATCAATAGGTATATCTATACATTCACCTTCTATACATACCTCCCCACCTTCACAATAAATTTCATAACATGGATCTAATACACATTCGCCTTCTTCGCATATTTCCCCATCTTCACATATGATACCTTCACATGGATCATACCCACCATCCCAATAAATATCATCAATTGCAAATTCACAAGAAGTACCGTTGACTTCTAGAATAACAAATTCATAGCTTAACATTCTAAGATCAATAAATTCACCTCGAATTTCACTAACAGGGATAGATGCCTGTCCCCAATTACCATCTCTAACAAGTCCATATGTAGTTTGATTTGCTGGAAATTCAACATAAGACTGATTGCCCCAAACATCAATTATTCCAATTTGGAAGGAAATATTACTAGGAATTTTGATCATAAATTTTAGAAAACCATCTCCAAAATTACTCAAATTTACGGGCTGTACAGACATAATACCTGCCCCAAACCATCCCAAACCAGTTGATGCCCACGTGATACCATTACTGCCTTCATATGGTGCTATAGTACCATCTGTCAGCGTACCTTCCCATACATATATTTCTGAATTTACACCCGCTTCCAAAGAATTACTGGTCGCAGTATTATCGGTAAAAATTCCAAATACTCCACTTTGGGAACTTGGTGGACCTAAATTTACTTCACCTTGTTGATTCCATTCATATACCTTTATATAATCAACATACATTTCAGAAGGAAAAGGCATAGAAATTGGTAAACCATCCCCTCCAAGATATTGAGAGTCTGTAAATAAACCTCCTATAGCTAAATTAACTATTAAATAAAATGGATTTTTAAATTCATCAGATTCTTCGTCAATCATAAATGGTTCCGTATACAAATCATATTCAATATCATTATCTGTAACAGTAAACCGTATACTATCTTCATCCCAATATTTGCGATATATTAAAAATCTACCATTTAATGGATTACTATAATTGTAATATGGCCTACAATAATCATCATCAGGATCCCAAGAAATACTTGCGGCACCTGTTGGATTATTAGGAGTTAATGCATCATCCGAATAAAAAATAGCATTCGCACCTACTACCTGATTAACATTTGAATTATTAGCTCCATCTCCTCCATTATGTTGGTCATGTAAATCTCTAAATGACTGTCTAGATCCCATTTCCATCATATCCATCTCTCCATTTCTAGGCCATTCATAATTTGCTGAACCTAAAAGCCAAACAGCAGGCCAACCACCAAGATTAATATCGGGTATACGAACTCTAGCTTCAATCATTCCATATTTTATTGATACCTTTGATTGTGTTGTAACTTTTCCTGAGGTATAATAAAGTGGATTACCCCATTGGTCTGAAAAATTAGAACCAGATTCATTCTTAGCTATTATTTTAAGGGCATTATTATTAGACTCGTTTGGGATAGATGAGATTTCAATATTATCTTCTATATAATATTGTAATTCACCATTTCCCCAACCCCATACTCCATTACCTGTTACTTTAATCCAATTATCTAAATTATTAAAATTCTCTTCCCAAATTAAATCACCTATTTGTGCATTAATTAAGCTAAAGGAAACTAAAAATATTAAAATTTTCAAAATTGTTTACTATAGCCTTTATTTTATTAACATTATTTTGTGAGATTGATTAAAACTTTCTGCTGTTAATTTAACAAAATATAATCCAGATGAAAAATTAGANGCATTCCAAGTAGTACTATATTTACCTGGCTTGACTTGGTCATTAATAAGTTCAGCAACTACTCTTCCTGAGATATCATATATTTTTAAAGAAATATTTGAGAGGTGAGGAACCTCATAATTAATAGTTGATGTAGGATTAAATGGGTTTGGATATACACTACTGATGTTAAACTTATTTAACATAATATTTTGATTAAAATTAAGTTGCTGACAATCAGAATTTTGACAATTATATAATNCTACATCATCTAAATAAACCGAGCCTTCATCATATATAGTACTGATTTCTTGCGTACCTTGCTCAAAAACAATACAGGCTTGTACAACCTCAGTGCCTTCAACTGATTCTGCTTCTATACTAAACTGTCTCCAAACATCATTTTGCGAACTACTCTTGAGAGTATCTGAAGATTCAGCAGATCCCAAAAAATTATAACTGCTATCAAAAAACTTGAGCTGTAAATATACTAAATTACCACCCACTAATGAATCTAAAGAGAGTGTATTTAGTCTTGCTGTGAAATTATATGGGATACCACTTTCTGCTGTAAATTCTTGATAAACAGTAGTTATATTTGGAGCATTTGCTGCAAAATTACCATAAAGTTTTAGTGACCTTATTCCCTCATATGCATTAAATACTTCTGCCGTTCCAAATAATTCATCACCCGTACTCATTATATTAATATTCTCAGGTATATATGATATATTCTCCAAATTTTCACCAGTAGCATTAGCTCTTAGCCAACCTGTAAGGTCTGCTTCAAATCCAGGACTATAAAGTAATTGGTCATATCCATAGTCACAACTACTATCATCAGTCATAGCTTGAATATCATAGTTGGATGCAGTTGGATCAGTACATCCATAAACTATTTGATCACAAAAGCCATCAATACAATCACCATAACATCTCTGAAATACTACACTTTCTGATGGTCCAATCAGCTCTCTATCATTCCATTGACCAATTGTACAAGATTGCCCGAAAAGATCCTCTTTACAATTAAATTCTGGACAATTTCCATTAAAAAAAGCATATCCATAACTATTATCTGGTTCAATACCAAAATTTTCAGCAAGAATAGAGATACTATATATACCGTCATTAGCTATTTCATCACCACAGCTTTGTCCATCATCTTTCAACTCTAATCCATTATCACCAGGTGCACCAAATTTACTACCTCCACCTATAAATACACCTCCAGGGTCAGGTTCAATATCTCCAAGTTGTAATTCAAATGTTATTTTAGTTGAACTTTCACCACATCCCTTAAATGTTATTGGTTCTAATATTTGAGAAGTTTCATCATCAATACAAGATACATCTAGCCATCTAGGATTGCTACCTTGTGTTTCATATTCACTTGCACAGGCTTCAGGTGATATTCCACATGCGCCAATTTCCTCATCCCACTCTAATACATAATTAGGGTATGTACCATTCATAAAAAAATATTCAACATGCTCCCCGCCATCTAATGTTAATGTAACAGACCAGATACCATCTCCAGCTACTAAATCTCCATTTGTTCCATCATCATACATTATTGTTGGATCGAAAAAATTTGGTTGACCGGATGCATTCTGATATGTTCCAATCATATACATATCATTATTTGGATTATAGGAACCATATTGATCAGGATTAATTTCCGTGATATCATTTACGCTAACTTGGAAAGTTACATCAACAGGCGCTGCATCAATACAACTAAAACAATTACTAAATGTATGTTCTAAAGTTTGAGGTATATCTTCTACAGTCACAACTCTACTCATATACTGATTGCCCTGTGTTTGGATTTCTTCAGCACACTCTTGATTTAGTCCTACCTCCCAACATGGTAAGGAATAAAAACCACTACAATCACCTATCCACCAGTCTTCAGTTGAACCATTTCTAAATCTATAATAATGATCTCCAGGTCTTAATGAAAGAGTTACTTCCCATAAATCTTGCCCAACTTCTACCATTGGAACCCCTGCTATACCAGTCATTTCGTAACCTACAATATAAGGCTCATTTCCAAGATGACTCTCTTGTTGCATGTCAAGTACAAATGTGATATCAACGCAATCATAAAAACAGCTACCATCATCAGTATTCGCTTCAGAATCATAATTACAAGCCGATTGATCTGTGCAGCCTAACTGTGGTATATGGATTATTTCTAGGTTATCTATAATAATTCTACCAACCATGGTATTAATAGTTTCTTGACCCTCATACATAAATTCAATTGAATAGCCTTGTATTGCATCAATATCTAATACAGCATTACCCTGAATCCCATTCCAACCAGGATTTGTAAAACCTTCAGTATGAGGAATTACCATATTTGTAGAATAAACGCCTTGTAATGGGATAAGAATTTGATTCCACCCTGGCTCTCTGTATAAAAGATCACTTGGTAAAAAGGAATAAAAATACTCTACCTGATTTATATTTGGCGATCCATTAATATCAATTGCTCCAGAACTAACATCATGTATATTAAATCTCATCGATCCAGCAGACAAGGTTGCTGGATTTTCAATATAAATCCAAAATGAAACATAATCCACTGTCAAATCACTGTCATCAGACCAATCTTGCGGAAAATCAAACCATTGCCTTAAAGCGACATAGCCACCCCATGATTCTGTTTTATTCGTAGAATAATTAATTGCTGCAGCACCATCACCTTCAAATGTATTATTTATTTCATAATCAACCGATATATTACTTAAATATGCTGGCGAACCATCAAGTTTTTCAAATTGCCAAAATTCATGGTTCATTGAATCAGAAGTCATACTATTAAATTCTATCGTATTATCATTAAAGCCCTCAACTGAAAGTGTATCTTGACAAAGACAGAATCCAGATAATGATATTAAGATTATAAATTGTTTTAAATAAGAATAATTATTCATTCGACATCCTTTTTATTATGTAATAATTTTTAAAGTTCTTTTAAATATTCTTGATTTGATTTATTGGTCGTCATTGGAAAAAGTGGAACTACTAATTTATTTGATTGCTCTTTAAAGAATACATGCATATCGATTGATGATAAACTAATATTTGAAAAATAATCTTCATTTATTTTAATATCTTTCAAATTTTCAACAATTAAGCTATCNGATAAAGGATTTAATACTTTATTAATAAAATCATAACTATCTTTGGGAATATTTGATAAATTAGATACATTATTAATAACTTGATTAGATTTTATATAATCAGACCAAATATGCTCCTCTTGTTTCACTAATGAATGCTTGTCCAATCCTCTATTATATGCTGCTTCAGTTAAATAATATATTTCTAGTTTATTGATAATTAATTTCTTGAGTACTCTTTTTAATTTATGAATGTTTAATCTAGAATTTATATTTACCGGATTTTTATTCAATAATTCGTTGAAATCTCCTATACTCCATTCTCTATTGGATATTGTACAGATAATATCATTATTAGATAAATTGTTTTGAGAAAATTTATTATTAAGTAAATCTCTCATCTTATATTCCGTTTTATCTAATGAAATATTTTTAATATCTGAATATATACTTTTAATTAACTTTTCAAAATTTTCTGCATGAATGTCTAATTCCTTTCCATGCATTATAGAATTTATATACTTACGATATTCAATACGAGACTTTAAATCCTTTATTGTTTTTTTTAAATATGAAATATCCTCCTGATTCTTGATATTTGATAAATTTATTGTCTTATTCCAATCATCTACCCTAAAAATATAATAATTATCATCAATAGACAATGGCCCATATATCTTACCTTTTATAATATTTCTAGAAAAAAATATTTCATACATATCTTCATTTATATCTTCATGAAAAGATAATTTTCGAGTTGGAAGTTTATTAGTATTTAAATATATCTTTGAAATCTCTTCTAAAGTGAAGAGTGAATCCTGCATTATTTTTAAAATCTCTAATAAAGGCGATGGATCGGGTAATGCTATATATGAAATATTAAACTCTTTAATGCTATTATTATATGAATTTACAATTTCAACTGAATCTATACTTATATTATTATAAATATTATGATTAAAAAATACTTCTCTCATTTTTTGTTCTTTTCTAGCTTCTAAGATAAATAAATGAGAATCTTCTAAATTATTGTTAAAATTTAACGCAAGTAACTTTTCAGTAATTAATGAATTAAGTATTATTTTTTTATCTTTTAGAGAATTACCTGAGCAATAGGAAGGTCTTACATTGTATTCCGCACGTTTAATAAAATCGTTTACTGTAATTATTCTATCACCTATTGTTGCAAGAATAGATGATTTATTTATATTGTATGAATTGTGATTTGAGCAACCAAAAAGAAGTAAAATAACTACCCAGCTAATTTTCAAAACTCAATACCNACTGTGTAGAGGTGTATTCTACCTAAGATTCCTATTTTTTTATAGCAATAATCAATTTTAATAGTATTAAAATTTTGTATTTTTAATTTTAATCCTAAACCATAAGTATTTTCTAATTCATACAGATTTACACTTTTTCCTGATTCAAGTGTAGTATTAGAAATATATTTTGTTCCCGCTCTAAGATACATTTCAGATATATTTCTAAATTTTTCAGTATATTCAATGCCAAGATTCAAAGATTCTGCATTATTGTTTGGATGCAACATATCTGCAGAAATTAGTAATTTTCTGGATGAATTATTTATTGGTGTCATTGAAGTACCAAATCTGAAAATTAATGGTAGTTCCCAACTTGACATTTTATATTGTCCAGGTACATTTTCAAAGTTACCATTGTCATCTGATATATCAATAGAATTTAATAAATCAATCCCATCATATCTAACTTGAGTTCCAAAGTTTGATATACTCATACCAATTCGCATACCCGTATTTCTATCTTTATTTTTTGCAAAAAAATCAGTATTTATGATAACTCCCAAATCAACTGCGACAGCATTAGCATTTAAATGCCAAATATTTGAAGAAAGGTATTTCAATGAAGAGCCAAATGAAAACCAATCGACAATTCGTTTAGCGTAAGAAAATGATAGAGAGTATTCATTTGATGAATAAAACTCACCTGTTCCATCAGGAAAAGTAACAGTTGTAACCTCCTCTTCTCCGTAATTCATATAATTAAGAGATAATCCTATATGTCCCAAATTACCAATTTTTGAGGTACTAGCAATAAAATAATGCTCCATATCTAGAAGCCAAGGTTCATACACAAAAGTCATATTCGATTTTTGTGAACCTGTAAGTCCAGCAGGATTCCAAAAACATGCAGTAGCATCATCTGCAACCGATACATAAGCACCACCAAGTGAACTTCCGGCACTACCTATATCAATTTCAAGAAAATTCATACTAGTTGTTCCATTCCTATTTACTGGAGCAGTACTAATAAAAGATAAAACTAAAAATAAGATCAAATAGTAGATTTTAGACATAACTTACTTAATTATTGAAAATTTCCCCATTTTTACATTTTTAGTGAGATCAGATTTGACATGAAAAATATACATCCCGGCGGCAACTTCTAATCCTTCATTATTCAGTAAATCCCAATAAGCGATTCCATCACTTCCATTATTGTTAACATCAATTTGATCAACAAAAACACCACTTACCGTATAGATATTAATTTGACAATTAGAAGGTATATGAGTAAACATTAATTTTCTTCTTTGGTTGAAATTAGGATTGAAAATTGATTCTTCTAAGATATTCGTAGCAATGTAAGGATTTGGTACGACTTTGATTTGTTCCATATCTTCATTCAATAAATCATTACTAATTGTATCTGTCTGTCCCACGTAAATAGATATCGTATCTGAGCTCCAAAAAGGTCTTTCATATACTAATTCATATTTATCACCTGAATTAGGTGAAAATTCAGAGTTAGTTATGGTAAATGCTGCCAAAGCCTTATCCCAAACCTCTTGTTGCCAAGTTGAATCATATTTAGTGGTACCAATAACTATTTTATCTCCTACTAAATCAAATTCATTATCATTGTTGGAATCCCAAATTATTATATCTAATGTATCTTCTAATGTTTCATTATATACATAGAAATTAGTTTGAACAATTTTTGTAAATGGGTAAGGTGGTGTTTGTTCAGAATCCATTGTAAACAAAAATGGATATGATGCTAAATCAAAGGGATTTATCATATACTCTTCATTATTTTCATCAGTCAGTGGTACACCTGCAATAAATAATGGCTTAGTAAAATAACTTTCACTTTGGTATAAAAAATTAATACTGATATCCCAAGGAACAAGTGATTGTAGTGATTGGTTTTGAGTAAGGTATAAACTAGGTATATATGGTGATTCAATATTAGTCCAACCTTGATTTTTTATACTTACTGTGTCAATAGCATTGATTTCAAGCCTAAATCCATCAATCAAGTCAGTTTGAACCATAATATTAGAATTTAAACTCCAAAAATCGACAGGAAACCCACCTGAAGATGTTAATTCATATAAAACTAAATTTTCACCTTCAAAGTCCAAACTATTTTCACTGTATACTAATTCTAATGAATCAGATAACCTGTATACATTAATACCATTTGTTGAGATATATGATAAATCATACTGCTGAGTTAATTCATTTGTGAACGTTAATAAATATTCAGTGTTTGCATTTAATTCGCTATTCAATAAAGTTGTTACACTAATAGATCCTGTCCCTATAAGATTTTCAGCGTCTATATTTACTTCTGTTTCAACATAGCCTGCAGCATTAAAAGTAGGCGTCACCTCTACTACATTTTGACCAAGACTAATAATATATTCATTTGCATCAAGTTCAATAATTGTATTATTCTCAGCTGGAGGGATTCCAGATGCAAGTTCTCCAACTGAAGCCATCCCATAATCATAAGCGACTATAGCATAATAATATGTTCTACCATTTTCGACATCTGTATCTGTATAAGTATGTCTTATTCCACTATCATTACCCATATAAACAGAGGTACCTGATATGGGAGCCCAATTCGCGAATCCTTTAACACCATTAATTTTATCGCATTGAAATAATGGTTCTTTAAACATTAAATTTCCGTAACCATCAGTTATAACTTGAGCATCTTGTAAATATTTATCAGTAGATTTATATATTTTATATCCTTCAAAATCAAATTGAAACTCATCATCCCAAAGGTCATTTCCATTTAGATCTTCAAATTCATCACATTCGCTAGGAATATCACCACAATCATATAAACCATTACCATTACGATCTAATGTGAGTGTTTCACTTTTAGGCAAGAAATTGTCAAATGATTTTTCAGCGATATCATCCCAGGTAAGAACGACTTTACCATCAGATGCTTCTGCTTTTAGTGTAGGTAATTCCGGTGGACTTGCAAAACGATAATCAGACTCATAAACAACTTGAACTATATTTTTTAACTGAAAAAGGTTAAGCTCTGGCTGATTATCTAAATCGTCTGGGATTATTTGATCAAAGGAATGTAACTCAGCCATAGAAATTCGTTCAGTTTTACCTTTTTCTAATGAAAATGTTGCTGAAGCAAAAAGTTCAACTAAATTTTCTGGTGATAATTCAAACGCATCAAATGTTGTGTCTGAAATCAAATTCCACATAATATCATCATTCTCGAACCAAAGTCCTGTTGGAGAATTTTTACCTGCTTCATCAATTGGAAATAACTGAAAAGTTGTTAAACCAATCATATCAGACTCTGATATGTCTGTTTCATCTATATTTGGTTCACAACCTACACCTTCTAAACAGTCAGGCACTCCATTACATTCTGTTCCATCAGCATCAGGACCTTCTGGCCAATAATTTAAATTATTTGGTCCAACTCCATCCAACCCAACATCATCATTTAAGTTACTGCAATCAAAATTTCCATCAGCATCTAAATCTGGCCCAACCCAATCACCATCATCATCAATTCCATTATCACGGCTTTCATCAATGATTCCATCATTATCATTATCAATTCCATCGTAACTCAATGATGGACTTTCTAGATATGCAAAACCCATAATACCAAAATCTTCTATACCACCAAATCCTGTATTGTCTGCATCCCATGTGTAAGACAAATCTAAATATGTATCAAAATATCCGTTCTCATCAGCAACATCAGATTCACCTCCTATACCATTATCTACCCAATAACCAAAACCCATATATGGAATATTATAATCAGATATATTTGATATATTATACTCCCAAAACAATGCATCCCTTACTAATGGATTATTCCATTGGAAACCTCTAGCTTCTACCCTAATACCCAAACCTCCCCATGGTAAACCGGCTTGTTTTGTTGCATCACTTTGTATGTAGTTACCCGGTCTCGGTAAATATGAATAACCTAATGAATTACCCTGTTGCTCACATTCACTTTCGCAAATACTCTCACATTCTATTTTATTATCAAAATATTCTGTATCACATTCCCAATATGCAACCCATTCTTGGTCTTGTGCGTCGTTAGCTACAAAATATGTTGCTAAATCAGCATATTTAACACCTCTTCCAAACCTACCATCCCATTCTCCTGGCCATTTGGTCTCTGTACCGGTTGATGGCCATGCATCAGGCCAACTCGTCTCATTGTTACTCATAGCTGGAGTTTCGGCTAGTGGACTAAAATATCCAGAAACTGGATATAGTGTCCACTTTATTTCTCCAGTAGGGTTTAAGTCCACCTCTTCCCTATAATCAGTCTGTAAAAAATGAATAGTATGAAATAATTGCTCTAATTCTTCAACATTTAATGAATTAAGATAATCTAAATCATCAACTATTAAAGTATCTACTTCAAGAGTAGAATCCTTTTGAATAAAGGCTTTTGCACCTAATAATAGTCCTATACCATCTAACATCCTAGTACCAGTACCATCATTAGGCCAAATAGAAACATCCCATAAACCACTTGGATCCCAATCAGCTTGCTGGGTAGTATTTTTAAAATACAATAAAATCCTATTTCCATTCATTCTACCAGCTCTGACATTTGATATATCTGCCGCGGGATCGGTTGGACCATTATAATCAGAAAAGATGAAACTAGATAAAATTAGAATAATAAAAAATATGTTTTTTTTGTTACTAACTTTAAAATTCATACTGAATACCGATTTTTATATTTCTAGGTGCACTATAATTTGTTGGAACGATATACGTATCTTCTATTGTATTAAAATTACTATAAAATGCTCCAATTTCAGATTCAGTAATAATTGCAGACCCTGCTCTCCCTGTTTGACTGTTTACATTGTACTCGTTCAATCTATCAAAAAGATTATAAATAGAAAAATTAATTTTAATTTTATGTGAATTATATTTAAATCGATAAGAACCCGTTAAATCTACTGAATAATTTGCGGGTTTATACTCATTGTTTGGCAGCAAATTAATATTTGCCAAAGNACTAGTACTAATTGGCTCATAACTAAATGGAGTACCTGAATTATAATAAGCTATAGTTGTAATTGTTAAATCATTCAATGAATACGTTAAAGTTGCATTAAAAGTATTTCTTTGATCCCAGCTCATAGGCATTAAGATATTTACCGGATCTTTATTGTTGCCTTCAAAGTCAAATGATTGTGTTGGAGAATCAGCATTACCCCTAGTATACTGCATAGTATAATTAAAATACATTGATAAATTATTTACATGAAAATCCATTATAGCCTCTAAACCTCTAACATTACCATAATCTTTATTTGTATATAATCCATACTTTACTTCATTATATGTAGTGATAATTGTTGTACTCAATAAATTATATATATCTCTGTAGTAAAGGTTCAGCTCTAAACCTAAAGAGGAGCTTAGTCTCTGCCAAATACCGATTTCATACTGTACTGTTTTTTCAGCTTCTAAATTTGGATTTCCTAGAATGGTAGAAAAATCATATACGGGTATGATTCTATCATAGTTAGCAAACATTGCATACATTGGCGGCATTTGGAAAAAGTGACCATAACTAAAGTGCATCACAGCAGCATCTCCTACCTGATAGGCTAAGCCAAATCTTGGGCTAATTTGAGTTTTAGTTTTAGCCTGAAACTCATTCGACTGTGGTTGATTCAAAATTTCATTTCGTGGATTTCTATAATCGCTAGGATATGTTGTTTCAGGGTAAAAAGCATCGTATCTGAAGCCAGCATTAATAACCATTTCGTTAAACTCCATTTTATCCTGAAAATAAAATGAATACTCTTTTGAATTTATATCATACTCCTCAGCATATGAACTTACAGTGTCTTGCATAATGATAGGCGTATAATTCAAGTCATAGTTAGAACTATCTCTAATACTATATTCTCTTATTGAATTATCATGGAAAATTCCATCAAATCCGTATTTCAAATTATGTACTTTATTTACCTGCCACATCATATCAAACTTTAAATTATCTCGACCCTGACGATTTTTAGTATAATTTCTAGAATGTCCACCAGTCGAGAATCCATTAATTGAAATATCTAAGGTATCATGCACGTAACCATCAATTTCATCAGTTTCTAAATTATTTGATGATATATTTTTAAATTTATAATTATTATATACACTCATTATTTTTGAATATCTAATATCAAAAAATGCCGCATTGCTAAGCATGTAGTTGATATGCATAGACTTCATATTAGCAATTTTAAATTCTTCTGAACCAGAGTAAGGATTATATTTAAGACCATGGCTATATCCAAACCAATTATCTCTATTTTCACTGTAAAGCAAGTTGACTTTGAGACTATGAAATGGCTTAATAGATATTTTCCCTAAAATAGAAATATTCTCACTTTTATTCATTGGTACTAATTTGTCATTCTTACTTCTCCATTCAGCAGCTAGGTACTGAGTGCTTATAAATCCAGATTGTGAGCTTAAAGTTTGAGAAACTAAGTCGCAAAATGACCTATCTATCGCTTCAGGCCTATTCATACCACTATATGTGAAGTAAAAACTTTTTCTTTCATAATCTAAAATTCCGCCCAAATCTTGACATACTTCTTCTATGCCATCACCACTAGCTATCTCATTTCCTTGAGCATCGAAACACCCAACAAATATTACCCTACATGAGCCATAATCAGGACAATCTTCACGACTCACTGATTCTCCACTATAATCAAGAATTGCATTACCTGATTCTTCCGAACAATAACTTTCAAAGACATGGTCTCCAGTATGCTCTGAATACCACTGCGATTCGTCATTTGTATCAAAGCTACTAAAATCATCAGGGTTGAAATAATGATATCCATTTAAGTGGTTGTTGTTTATTTGACTCCTAAAATTAAAAAAATAAAATATTTTATTTTTTAATAATGGCCCACTTATTTGAATCTTTCTATCAATATTTTGATTGATATCATACTGCATAATACCTGGGAATATGTGCTCATTATCAGATAAATAATTTGAATAATGAATCGATGCTGATAATCCAAGATTATTTGCACCTTCTTTTGAGATTTGATTAACAACACCACTCATCGCTCTACCATATTCAGCATTAAAAGTTCCTGTAATAACTTCTAAATCCTGAACAGCTGAAGGGTCAACACTTATTGCCGTAGTATTACCACCCAAATTCTCATCTACAGATACTCCGTCAACTAAATATGTAACTTCAGTATCTCTCCCACCTCTAAAATGATTTGCAACAACCCCCGCCTGCATATTTATCACAGCAGATATATTTTCAACTGGCAAAATATCTAACATATCAGACGAAATATTTTTGACACTACTAGTTTGATCTTTTTTTATGTTGACCTGATTTGCTGTCACTACAACAACATCGCCTTCAANGACAGTTTGTTCTATATTTATATCTAAATTTGTAGTTCTATTTACAGATACAGTTATATTCTCGTATGTTGTCTGCTTATAACCAATTACGCTGACTATTAAATCATAATTTTTTGGACTTATATTAATCAAATAAAAGTTACCTTCCACGTCAGTAGATGTACCAATGGTTGTATTCAATAGCATAATATTGGCACCAATGATAGGTTCATTAGTTTCTGAATCTACAACTTTACCTGAAATTTTACCAGTTGTCTGTGAAAATGAAAGAGAAAAAATTATTCCAAATAAAAGATACCTAAAAACAATATATACTGAATTTATATTCATTACATAATTTAAAGTTATTATTAATTACACATCAATTGAATTAAGTCAACAACTCTGTTTGAATATCCCCATTCATTATCATACCAATTTAAAGTTCGAAGATATCGTCCTGATACAACTTTTGTACATCTACTATCATAAATTGAAGAAAAAGGATTTCCAATGATATCTGATGAAACTATAGGATTTTCAGAATAATATAGAACATTTTTCATTTGACTTGATTTCGAAGCATCCAAGATAGCTTTATTTACTTCAGCTACTGTCACTTTTTTTTCTAATTCAACAAATAAATCTACTACAGAGCCATCAGGAACGGGGACTCTTGAAGCTATACCATCTAATTTACCTTGCATCTGCGGTAAAACCTTGCCTACTGCTCTTGCTGCTCCAGTAGATGTTGGTATTATATTTTCGGCCGCGGCTCTACTACGCCTAAAATCCGAATGAGGAACATCTGCTAATCGTTGATCATTTGTGTAAGCATGTATGGTGTTCATGACTCCCTGCTTTATTCCGAATTCATTATCTAATATTTTTGCCATTGGCGCTAAGCAATTTGTTGTACAGCTTGCATTTGATACAATTCTATGATCTGAGGT
The DNA here is from genome assembly GCA_002689995.1 of Fidelibacterota bacterium. Classification (GTDB taxonomy): domain Bacteria; phylum Fidelibacterota; class Marinisomatia; order SCGC-AAA003-L08. The sequence goes on along the minus strand of NZIV01000031.1, from coordinate 17,239 downwards.
TAAGCTATCATCATTTACACCCAAAACAATTGTATTATCAATCTCATCTTTTGCTGGAACAGTAAGTAAAACTTTTTTTGCTCCTGAATTTAAATGATTTTCAAGTAATTTCTTTTTCGTAAATACTCCTGTTGATTCAATTACTACATCAACATCATACTCTTTCCAAGGTAAATTAGATGGGTCTCTTTCACTAAGCATTTGCACAGTATCATTATCCGTAATCATTGTATTATTTTCAATTCTTATATTTCCATTAAATTTACCCATAACAGTATCATACTTCAATAAATATGCTAATGATTCCTGTTGACTCAAATCGTTTATTGCGACTACTTTTATGTTTTCAATCTGATCAAGAATACGAAATACAGATCTTCCTATTCTACCAAATCCATTTATAGCAACTCTCATTTTAATAATTCTCCAATTTACTATATGATTTCACAACATCTAAAATACGATTAGCATGGCAATGTCCATTATCATACCATCCAATTACTTTTACTAAATTTCTACCTGCCTTCATAGTACCCATTGTGTCAAAAACAACTGACCTAGGATCTCCAATGATATCACTAGAGACAACAGGATCATCAGTATAACCTATAAACTTAGGATTATCATTAGATGCAGACACTATAGCATCATTTACTTTTTCAGTACTGATATCATCTTTTTCAAAAGAGATACTTAAATCGATCATAGATCCTTTTTGAACAGGGACATTAAGCGCACTGCATATAATTTTACTATTTAGTGCTGGAAAAATTTCAGATATCCATCTTTCAGATTCATTACTATTTGGTATGATATTTTCTGACGCAGAACGACTACGCCTAAAGTCCATCCCCGCAACATCTTGAAGTGACTGATCACTAGTATATGAATGTATTGTAGTCATGTTTATAGATTTAATACCAAATTTCAACAATGCATTTACTAATAATGCTAAAGCGTTCATCGTAGAGGACCCTGCAGATATAATTCTATCTTTTTGACTTATCATCTCCTCATTTATACCGCAAACTACAACACGATCAATTTCATTGACTGGCAAACTAGAAATAATTACTTTTTTTGCACCGGCCTTTAAATGATTACCTAAATCTTCGCGACTTTTGAATTTACCAGTCGCATCAACGATGATATCTACACCAAATACATCCCAAGCTACATCAATTGGATTAGTTGCACTTAAAATCCTTGTAGAATATTTTTNATTTACTAAATAGTTACCATCAAGCTTAATTGAATCAGTATTGTTAAACTCTGTCTTAAGCAGATATTCGAGTATTTCCGGATTCCCAATATCACAGATTGCAGAAACTTCAATACCATCCATATTAAGAGATTCGCTATATATTTTCCTTCCAATATTACCAAATCCCATAATTCCTAGTTTTGTTGCCATATTTTTATCTTTATAAATTTTTTTAATAACACTTAAAGAAGCATCCACATTTATTCAGTGGTGTTCCACAGCCAATAATATACTAATAATAAGTCATATTGATTATAAATGTTTAATATTTATTTTCATTTTTTTGAAATTTTATGNTATAATATTGATAATAATTTTTATATTTATAATNATGCTAATCCATAAATTATAAATTATGAAAATAAGTTTAAAAAATATTGCAGAAGAGACAGGCTATTCAGTTTCAACCGTCTCTCGTTTTCTTTGTGGTAAAAGACGATACTATAATAAAAAAGAGAAATTAATTTTTAAAATTGCAAATAAATATAATTACCCATTTATTCAAAATTTTTACAATAACGGAATAAACTTAAAAGTTTCACTAATAATGAATATACACAAGGGAGAATTTTTTTCTTCACTTCTTTCAGACTTTCATATTGCCGCTAAAGATAGTAATTGTGATATTGAAATAATTGATATAAAAAAGAAGGATTTTTTAGAACATAAATTAGAGTCATTAATCGAAAATAAAGATGGCTTATGTATTTTATATCCTGATTTAAGTAAAAATGAGTGTGTAAAGCTTGAATCCTATACAAATAAAATTCCAATTTTATCACTTTCTCCTATACTCGAAAGCTCAATAAATACAATTACATTTGATAATTATTTAGGTGGCTATTTAGCTGCAAAGCATTTGAAAGATTTAGGCTACAAGAATGCAGGTATAATTTCAGGTAACGATAATTTATATGAAGCATATCAAAGAAGAAATGGTTTTATGGACTATCTTACATCAAATAATATGGACTGCAAATGGGAATTTAAAGGTAACTATTCTTTGGAATGCGGCCATGATGCATTTAGAGATTTTAATAGAAAAAATATCAAAGATATTGGTATTTTTGGAGTAAATGATAATATGTGCTTTGGTTTTATGAAATTAGCATTATTGTCAGGAATAAAAATTCCGGATAGTATATCGATTATTGGATTTGATAATACTCCATTTTGTGAAAATTCAATTCCAGAATTAACATCAATATCAACGGATTTTATTGACTTAGGGCAAAAAGCTTTAACTGCAATTGAAAAGTCTTTTGTTGATAATAATAGAACCTTAGGCCATTCTACCAATTTACTTCCAGTTAATTTGATTAATAGAAATAGTACTATGAGCGTGATTAAATGATAAAAAAAACACTTCAAATTATATTTTTTTTCTCGTGCTGTTATGCACTAATTCCATTTCATAGTAATGCCATATGTTATGGACCTTTTAGGGATGGACAAAGCCCCGAAGGTGAAAGTCCAACTGTTGAACAACTGAAAGAAGATATAAGAATTATCTCTAAGCATTGGTCAATTATGAGAATGTATGGAAGTCGAGGAGTAACTGAAGACGTTATTAAGATAATCAAAGAAAATAATATAAATTTAAAAATATTTTTGGGTGCATGGCTATCAGATGAAACTGATTCAAGTATTGCAATCCAAAATAATGAAGAAGTAGAAAAAGCTATTTATTTAGCTAATAAATATCCAAATATCATTAATGCAGTAATTATTGGAAATGAAACACAGGTATTTTGGACATGGAATAAAGTTAATTTTGAGATATTAAAAAATTATATCATTAAAGTCAAAAATAATGTAAAACAGTCTGTTACAACCGCTGATGACTTTAACTTTTGGAATAAACCTGAAGGAATCGAGCTAAGTAATTATACTGACTTCATTCTTGTTCACATACATCCTTTGTGGGGAGGTCTTTCAGTAGAAAATTCAGTTGATTGGGTTTCAAAAATATATAATGAAATAGAGGAATTACACCCGGATAAACAAATAATTATTGGCGAAACAGGTTGGGCAACTATGGTGCATGATATAGGTGAACAAGCAAAGCTGATAAAAGGTATAACAGGAGAAAAGGAACAAGCATTTTTTTATAAAAACATTCATTCTTGGTCAAAAAAACATAAAATAACTACATTTTTCTTTGAAGTATTTGATGAGAAATGGAAAGGTGGTGACCACCCTAATGAAGTAGAAAAACACTGGGGCGTTTTTAATTCAGATAGAACTCCAAAACTAATTTTAAAAAAATAAACAGAGCGTAATGATTAAAATCTTTAAAAATATAACTATTAGTACTATTTTAATAATCTTTTTTTGTTGTTCCAATCAAGAAAAAGATACATCAGGATTGGTAATATCACAAGAACAGAGAGCTTCTTGGAGTAGAAACTTTAATCCACTTCAACCCGGTTCAATGGCTCGATTCCCAACTTCAGCTGGCATATATGAACCTCTAATGATATATAATTCAATGAAAGGTGAGTATATTCCTTGGTTAGCGACAAATCATTACTGGAATGATAGTAATGATATATTAACGCTAGATATAAGAAAAGATGTAAACTGGTCTGATGGAGAAATCTTTTCTGCTTCAGATGTATTGTTTACATTTAAATTATTAAAAAGTAATCCCGCTCTGGATACTCGTGCAATTTGGTCTTATCTTAAAGATGTCATCCTTATTAATGATTATGAAATACAAATTGTATTTTCTTCAGTTTATGTACCTGGATTAGATGCAATAGCTGGTCAAACTATTGTTCCTCAACATATATGGACTGAAATTGATGATCCTGTTAAATTCACAAACCCTAACCCTGTAGGAACGGGGCCATTTACAGAAATAATTAAATTTCAAAATCAAGTTTGGGAATTAGGTAAAAATCCAAATTACTGGCAAACTGGAAAGCCAAAGGTTGAAAAATTAGTATTTCCAGCATTTCCAACAAATACTCAAGCTACATATGCAATAACAAATGGAGAAGTCGATTGGGCTGGCAGCTTTATACCAGATATTGATCAGGTTTACGTAAGAAAAGATCCTGAAAACCATCATTACTGGTTTCCAAGTACAGGAGGATCTATTTTCTTATATCCAAACCATAACAATCAACACTTAAAAAATGATAAATTTAGAAAAGCAATAAGTCATGCAATTAATCGTGAACAGATTGTAAAAATTGCAATGAATGACTACACAGTACCAGCACATATTACAGCCCTATCAGAAGTAATGAATGATTGGAAAGGTAATACAGCTAAATATGAAGACTGGACAGAATTTGATATAAACAAATCAATAAATTTTCTCAATGAATTAGGTTATAAAATCAATCCAAAAACAAATTTAATTACGGATGAAGATAATAATACTATACCTTTTGAAATTATTGTTGTTAGTGGTTGGTCTGATTGGCTCAGAGCTGGACAAATTATATCAAGAAATTTAAAAGAAATTGGTATTGATGCAAATGTACGTACCTATGATTTTGGTGCCTGGTTTGATCGGTTGAGAACTGGACAATTTGATCTTGCTATAGCATGGGCTGAAAAAGGTAATACACCTTACAATATGTACAGGGGTTTAATGGCAAGTGAATATGTTAAACCTGTAGGCGAATCATCAGACTTAAATTGGCATCGATATGGAAATAAAAATGTAGACTTATTATGTGAAAAATTTATAAAAACTTCAAATGAGAAGGAAATAAGAGATATCATTTTAGATATGCAAAAAATATTTATTGAAAATATACCTGCTATTCCTTTATTTGCTGAACCAAATTGGGGACAATATAACTCTACTCGATTTACTAATTTCCCGAACAAAGATAATCCATATGCAGCATTATCGCCTAATAATATGCCCGAGGCTCTCTTAGTTTTAGTAGAATTAGAACCCGTTAAAATTAAATGAACGCATCTCTTAAATATATTTTAAACAGACTATGGTTTTATATTTTAGCTGCTTGGGCTGCAATAACATTAAACTTTTTCATTCCAAGGATGATGCCTGGTGATCCGGCATCCATCATGTTTGCAAATTTAAGAGGAAAGTTAAAACCAGAAGCTTTAGAAGCAATAAAAAAAACTTTTGGAATTACAGACGAACCTTTATTAAGTCAATATATTGACTACTTGCAGCTTCTTTTCAAAGGAGATTTAGGAATTTCTATAGCATATTTTCCTCAACCAGTATCTTCAATTATAGTTTCAGGACTATTGTGGACACTTTTTTTAGTGGGTACTTCATTGATATTGTCGTTTATCATTGGAACTTTTCTAGGTATTTATATTGCCTGGAATAGGGACGAAAAAATTGATTCATTATTACCACCTAGTTTTGCTTTAATCAGTGCATTCCCTTACTTCTTTACAGCAATGATTTTACTTTATATATTTGGATTTAATTATGGATGGTTCCCCATTAGGCATGCATATAGTAGTGCCCTCAATCCAGAATTTAGTATCCAGTTTATTTCAAGTGTACTACATCATGCAATTCTACCTGCTAGTACTTTAATTTTTATGGGAATTGGCGGATGGATGCTTGGAATGAGAAATAATATGATAGGTACAATTTCAACTGATTATATTTCTTATGCCAAGTCAAGAGGATTATCAAATAAAAAAATTATGTTTAATTATGCTGCTAGGAATGCAATTTTACCTATCATAACAAGTTTTGGTATGGCTCTTGGATTTGCATTAAATGGAGCTATTTTAACCGAAATTATTTTTTCATATCCTGGCCAAGGCTATATTCTATTTGAAGCAGTGAAAGCTCAAGACTTTCAGTTAATGCAGGGCATTTTCCTAACAATCACCCTATCTGTGCTTGCGGCTAATTGGATAATTGATATACTTGTTTTGGTTTTAGACCCGAGGACACGAAAATGAATAATAATTGGATAAAAAAATTAATTAAAAATAAAAAAGCAAAAATTGGCATAATTATTATTTCTATATTCATATTTATTGCAATAATTGGTCCTTTTTTATTTCCAAACCCAAATGAATATGTAGATAATCCATTATTAGAACCTAGTCTTAAACATATATTTGGAACTACAAAACAAGGTCAAGATGTACTAGCACAAACTATAGCAGGTGCAAGGCCTACTCTTTTTATTGGTATACTTTCAGGTATTCTTGTTGTATTCGTAGGTCTTTCAATCGGCTCTATAGCAGCATATTATGGAGGAAAAACAGATAATTTCTTATCTTTACTAATTAATATTTTTTTATTAATGCCAGGTCTTCCACTTATGGTAATTATTGCAGCAGTACTACCTCCTGGTCCTTATAGCATATTAAGCGTACTTGTCTTTACTGGTTGGGCATGGAATGCTCGTGTACTCAGATCCCAAGTTCTTACTTTGAGACAAAGAGATTATGTTCACGCATCCATTATTAATGGAGAAGCAGATTTTAAAATAATAATAAATGATATATGGCCACAAATGATGTCATTAATAACATCATCATTCATTGGTGCAACAATATATACGATTGGTGCACAAGTAGGCTTAGAATTTTTAGGCCTAGGAGATGTAAACAAAGTTACGTGGGGTAATAATTTATATTGGGCAACGAATGACCTTGCACTATTAACAGGATCCTGGTGGACATATGTCCCAACTGGACTATGCATTGCTTTTGTTAGTTTTGGCTTAACTTTAATTAATTATGGAATTGATGAAATTTCAAATCCAAGGTTACTTTCTGAACGTTTAGTAAAAGAAAGATATCCATATAAATTCAATCGTAATGGATCAACCCCGGTAATAAGGACTGAACATAATGAATGAATTACTAGAAATAAAAAAATTATCTGTCGATTTTTTAACAGATAAAGAAAACTTTATAGCTGTTAATAAAGTATCCTTTGATATACAAAATAATGAAATATTTGGACTTGTTGGTGAATCTGGTAGCGGGAAATCAACTATTGTAAAATCAATACTGAAAATTTTACCTGCACCTGGTATAATTTCCAATGGTGAAATTCTTTTTAATGGTAATGATATTTTACCTTTGGATGAAGAAGAAATGTCTGAATTACGCTGGAAAAATATTTCAATAGTAAAGCAAAAAGCACTTAACTCATTAAATCCATTATTAAAAATAAAAAAACAAATAGTCGACACTCTAATATCTCATCAATTTATTGAACAATTTGAGATAGATAATAAATGTAATGAATTAATTGATATGGTTGGTATTGATCGTACTTATTTAAATAGCTATCCACACGAATTATCAGGTGGTATGAGGCAGCGAGTAGTTATTGCAATTGCATTAGCATTAAATCCTAAATTAATAATAATGGATGAGCCAACTACCGCTCTAGATGTAGTCATTGAAAAAGACATCATTTTAAAAATATTAGAATTAAAAGAGAAATTAGGTTTTTCAATACTCTTCATTACGCATGATTTAGAGCTGATATTAGAATTTGCAGATAGAGTTGGCGTAATGAAGAATGGATACTTAACTGATTTAGATAGCTCTAATATTATTAAAAAAGGGGGAAATCATAAGTATACATCTAAACTAATTAATTCAATTCCGAAATTAAATAAAACTATAGAATCAAAAGAAAGTGTATCTGAGAATCCTATCATTCAAATATCTAATTTAACAAAAATATATCAAAAACAATCAAAATTCTTTTCTTCTGAAGGTCTTAAAGCTTTGAACGATATTTCATTTAATTTATATGAAAATGAGATCATTGGATTAGTAGGTGAATCTGGTAGTGGTAAATCTACTATAGCTAAAATATTAACTAAATTAATTGAATATGAAAAAGGTAGTGTCAAATTTAATAATGTTGAATTATCTAAATTAAAAGGTAGAAATAAAACTTTAAGTTTTAGAAAAAACATACAGATGGTATTTCAAGATCCATTTGCATCCTTAAATTCATTTCATACTGTATATAATCATTTATCTAGATCAATTTTAATACATATGCCCTTATCAGGATATTCAAAAAAAGAAAAAAAAGAAGTAATAAGACAAGAAATTTTAAAAAAGTTAGGTGAAGTTGGTCTTTCACCTGCAGAAAGTTTTATAAATAAATATCCTCATGAAATGTCTGGAGGTGAAAGGCAGCGTATATCACTTGCTAGAGCTTTAATTGCAAATCCAAAAGTAATAATTGCAGATGAACCTACATCAATGCTTGATATGTCAATCAGGATGGAAATTTTAAATTTATTCAAAAAATTAAATCAAGATAAGAATATATCAATTATTTTTATTACACATGATATTGCTTCTGCCTGTACATTATCTGATCGTATAATTATTTTAAAAAATGGAAAAATAGTTGAAAAAGGTAAACCTGAAAAAATAATCAATCATCCTAAGCATGAGTATTCAAAATTACTTATCAGCTCTTGTCAGCCGGGATGGTTTACAAAGAATAGTATAGCTTAAAATTGAAATTAAATGAAAATTTTATTTGGGGTACTGCTACTTCAAGCTACCAAATTGAAGGTGCATACGATAAAGATGGAAAAGGTAAATCAGTCTGGGACACATTTAGTAGACAGTCTGGAAAAATTAAAAATGGTGATAATGGTAATGTAGCATGTAACCATTATGAACTTTGGAAAAATGATGTAAAACTATTAAAAAATCTTGGAGTTAACGCCTACAGGTTTTCTATTTCATGGTCTAGGATATTCCCAAACTCATCAAATAAATATCCTAACATGAAAGGTATAGATTTCTATCAAAAATTACTTGATAATTTATTAGAAAATGATATTACTCCTTTCATTACCTTAAATCATTGGGATATTCCTCAATGGCTAGAAGATATAGGCGGTTGGTCTGATCGAAATATTTTAAATTACTTTGTAAATTACGCAGATACTACCTCAAAATATTTAGGTGATAGAGTAAATAATTGGATAACCCATAATGAACCTTGGTGTATCAGTAATAACGGTTATTTATCCGGTGTCTTCCCACCAGGTATAGTAAATAATGGATCTAAATACTTTGCTTCAATTCATCATTTACTACTTTCTCATGGGATGTCTATTCCGATCATCAAAGAAAATTCAAAAAATTGTGATATTGGTATTACACTAAATTTATGTCCTTCTTATCCTGCATCACAGAGTAAACTTGATAAAGAAGCATCTTATAAATTTGATGGAAAGTTTAATCGATTATATTTGGATCCACTTTATAAAGGTATTTATCCAACAGATATAATCGAAGAATATCTTGAAACAAATTTAATCAAAAAAAATGATTTAGAAATTATTAAAGGTAATGATCTGAATGTAATAAAAACTAAAACAGACTTTCTTGGAGTTAACTATTATAGTAGAGCAATTATAAGAGATAATAAAACACCTAATAATAACTTACCAATAGACACATTTAAAGGTGAAGAAACCCAAATGGGATGGGAAATATACCCATCTGGCTTATATGACCTACTTAAAAGATTAAATAATGATTATAACATAAATAAAATTTATATAACTGAAAGTGGTTGTTCGTTTGATACTAGCCCAGATAAAAAGGGTATAATAAATGATAAAAATCGGATAGATTATCATGAAAAACATATTTTACAATTAAAGAATGCTATTAATGATGGTGTACCATGTTTAGGATATTTTGCATGGTCACTAATGGATAATTTTGAATGGTGTGAAGGTTATTCACAGCGATTTGGACTTATATGGATAGATTATATAACACAACAGAGAATACCAAAAAGTAGTTACTGGTGGTATAAAAAATTTATAGCAAATAATTAAGGGAAATTGATTAAATGAATCCTAGAAATAATAAGAAAATAAAAATCTATATCTCTTCAAAAGAATCAAATTCGAAGCTAGAAGAAGTAAATTATCTTGAGCTTAAATCTAATAATCAAAATTTAGATCAAATAATTATACATGAAGAAAATTTAAAACAAAAATTTATGGGTTTTGGAGGTGCATTTACCGAAGCATCTGCAAGTGTATATTCAAAATTATCAAATGATAAAAAAGAAAGTATTATTAATTCTTATTTTGGTAATAAAAATGGAAATTCATACTCAATTGGTAGAACTCACATAAATAGCTGTGATTTCTCACTCGGTAATTATGCTTATTGCGAAGTTGAAGATGAAAATTTAAGTAGTTTTTCAATTGACCATGATAGATTAATTTTGATACCATTCATCAAAGATGCTATAAAAAAAACCGATACATCATTAAAAATTTTAGCATCACCTTGGAGTCCTCCTGCTTGGATGAAAACAAATGGTGAAATGAATAATGGAGGAAAATTAAAATCAAAATATCGACATGCATGGGCAAAATATTACTGTAAATATATAGAAGCTTATGAAAATGATGGAATACCAATATGGGGCGTATCAGTACAAAATGAACCGGCAGCTAAGCAAGTCTGGGATTCATGTTTATATACTGCTAAAGAGGAAAGAGATTTTGTAAAAAATTATTTAGGTCCAGCATTACATTCAAATAATTTGGAGCATAAAAAAGTTATAATATGGGATCATAATCGAGACGAAATGCTTNATAGAGCAGAAACCATACTTGGCGACCCTGAAGCAAATAAATATGTCTGGGGTACTGGTTTTCATTGGTATGAACAAGGTAATCATTTTGAAGATGTTCAAAAAGTGCATGATAAATTTCCTGATAAACAATTAATTTTTACTGAAGGATGTCAAGAGGGTGGTCCACATATAGGCTCATGGAAATTAGGTGAGCGTTATGCCATTTCAATAATTAATGATCTAAATCGGTGGACAGTTGCATGGTTAGATTGGAATCTCATTCTTGATGAAACTGGTGGACCAAATCATGTTGGTAATTTATGTAGTGCACCTATAATTGTTGATAATAATCAAATTTTATTTCAAAGTTCTTATTATTATATTGGTCATTTTTCAAGATTTATAAAGCGAGGTGATTATATTATTAACAGTGAAATAGAGTCAAATGATCTTTTATCATTATCTTCCATCGATTCAAATAAAAACATTAAAACAATTGTGTTAAATGATAAAGAAAAGGAAATCAACTTTGAATTAATTCAAGGAAAAAATACTTATTGTTTATCTATTCCCGCTCGTTCAATCTTAACAATTATTTTAGAAAACCAGTGATTCAAAATAGAGGAAAAAGAAAATGGAAATATCTCAACAAATAAAAAAAATAACATTTTATTTATTTATTACATGTTTTTTTATAAATTGCGCTTCAAATAAATCATCAGATAAATTATATTCTGTAAAAAATGGTAGAATAATTTCCCCCAGTGGAAAAGAAGTTTCAATAAAAGGCTGTAATATTGGAAATTGGTTTGTTTTAGAAATGTGGATGCTTGATCAAAAATTACCCGATCAATATACTTTCGAATCAATTCTTGAAGAACGTTTTAGCCAAGAAGTCAAAAATGAGCTTATGGAAATTTATAGAGAAAATTGGATAACTGAAAAAGATTTTAAAACTATTAAATCATTTGGTATGAATACTATAAGAATTCCATTTCAGTATACAATTCTCATGGATCCTGAAAAACCATATAGCTTGAAAGAAAATGCTTTTTATTGGTTAGATAAAACCATTGAATGGGCTGAAAATAACGATCTTTCTGTTATTTTAGATCTTCATGGATGTCCAGGAAGACAAAGTGGTATGGATCATACAGGAAGGTCTGGATATAATCGCTTGTGGGAAGAAGAAGAATATCAAAATCAAACAATCTGGCTTTGGAAAGAGATATCAAAATATTACATTACAAATAATACTATTGTTGCATACGATTTATTAAATGAACCATGGGGTGGTACTGAAGAACAGTTGAGAGATATTATGTTCCGTATGTTTAAAGAAATTAGAGCTCAAGGAGATGATCATATAATTATCTTCCCTGGTCACTATAGCGGTATTGATTTTTATGTTGATGGCATCGAGCCAGATTTTGAAAACTTTATCTATACAAAACATTTTTACCCAGGTTTCTTTGGTTGGGGAGCACCTGTTCCGCAAGTTCATGCTGATTTCTTGAACAGTGGATTGAAAGAAATTCATCAAAAAATGGATTCATTAAATAATACATTACTTGTAGGTGAGTTTAATGTAGTTTCTAAAAAAGCTGGTGGTGGCGAAATGATGAGACGTTATTATGATAGATATGCTGAATATGGCTGGCTTTCTACAATGTGGTCTTATAAAGTACTTTCACAGCAAGGTGGAATAAAAAAGATGAATTGGGGTATGGTAACTAATAAAAATAAACTTCCAAATTTAGACATAAGAAATGATAATTTAAATGTTATAAAAGATTGGTTTAAGGGTCTATCTACAATGGATATTGCCGTAGATGAAGATTTAAGATATTGGCTAACAACAAACGAAGAACCATCATCTTTAGATAACTTACCACCACTTCCTCCTCCAATTAAATCAGTTGACTTCAATGATCCATTACCAAAGAATTGGTCTTATAGTGATATTGGTGGCTCTCTTAAAGGTGGGCAAAAAATTGAACAAGATAAATGGACTATATATGGAGGTGGGAACGATATTTGGAATGAAAGTGATCAGTTTCGATATATGTACACAAAATTTATTGGTGATTTTTCTTGTACTGTTAATGTGAATGATCTCCAAAGTAATCATTCATATGCAAAAGCTGGAATTATGGCAAGAACGAACCTTAATGAAAACTCTTCCCACGCTTTAATAAATATTTTTCCTTATGGTAACACAGAATTTAGTTTTAGATTAAGTAGTGGTGAACTTATGTCTCATTCACCCGGAAATTCTATAGAACTTCCTGATGCAAAATTAAAATTAGAACGAAAAGGAAATGATTTTTCTGGTTCAATTTATCTTAATGAAGTTTGGGAAAAGGTAGGTACTATTACTCTAAGTGATGCTAAAAAAGAAATGTTCATAGGACTAGCTACATTAAGTCATGACAATGGTCAACTAGCAAAGGCTATTTATTCCAATTTTCAAATTAAAAAATAATTGATAATAAAATATAAAACAATATCNATACTAATAATATCTTTAGTTATAGTAGTTGGATGTAGTGATAAAAATGTAATANATGAAAATGATTCTTTATCATGTAATTTCACAGATATTACTGGTACTTGTTGTGAGCTTAATGAAGTTGATTGTAATAGTATTTGTTTTGGATTATCAGAATGTAGTGGCTGTACTGATACTTTAGCTATTAATTTTGATTCTGAGGCATTATTAGATGATAATAATTGTATATACGATAGTTTTGCAGATTCAACATTTTGGGATTTAGTTTGGAACGACGAATTTAATAGTTCAAATATAGATATAAATAAATGGGATTATGATATTGGTATGGGTGATTGGGGATGGGGCAATAATGAAGAACAATATTATACCAATAATTCTAATAATTCTTTCATTGAAGATGGGAAATTAATTATTCAGGCTATGCTTCAGGATTATGGTGGTGCTAATTATACATCCGCTAGAATGGTAACAAGAAATAGAGGTGATTGGACTTACGGTAGATATGTAATTAGAGCTAAAATACCTTCAGGGATAGGTACATGGCCAGCAATTTGGATGCTACCAACTGACTGGGTATATGGTGGTTGGCCATATAGTGGAGAAATTGATATCATGGAAGCTGTTGGCTTTGAACATGGTGTAATTCATGCAAATACTCATTCTGAAACTTATAATTGGAATTTTGGTATTCCACCATCGAGTGGAAGCATTTATATTGAAGATTTTAATACTGAATTTCATGACTATATTATTGAATGGAACGAAAATATTATTAAATGGTATGTTGATGATATATTATATCATTCATATGTAAATAATAATCAAGGAACTTCTACCTGGCCATTTAATCAAGATTTTCATTTACTATTAAATATTGCTATAGGAGGAACATGGGGTGGTCAGCAGGGAATAGATAATAGTATATTTCCAGTACAAATGAAAATAGACTTTGTAAGAGTATATCAAAAAAAAATTCAATAATTCAAAATAAGTAATTTTATTACATGCTAAAAAAACTAAAGAATCATTATAATAGTTTTACTTCTCAAAATTTGGAAGATCTTTTTAAACTGGATAATAAACGATTTAATAAATATAGTCTTAAAGCATCAAATTTATTTTTAGACTATTCAAAGAATTGGATAAACACAGAAACATTTACTTTATACGAAAAATACTTTGAAAAAATTGATTTCAATCTAGTTAGGCACCAAATGTTTAATGGAGAAAAAATAAATTTTACTGAAAATCGTGCAGTACTACATACAGCATTAAGAAATTCAAAAAATAATTCAATATATGTAGAGGGGAAAAATATAATACCTCTCATTAGAAAAGAGTTAAAAAAGATTGATAACTTTTGTAATGAGGTTCATTCAGGTTCATTCAAAGGCTTTAGTGGTAAAAGTATTAAGTATATTATAAATATTGGTATAGGCGGATCAGACCTTGGTCCCTCGATGGTAAGCGAAGCCTTAAAACCATTTCATTCATCAAATTTACCTCAAGTATATTATGTTTCAAATATTGATAGTGCAGATTTGATTGAGACTATTAAAAATATAGATATCGATCGTTCACTTTTTTTAATAGCATCCAAAACATTTACAACACAAGAAACTATGGAAAATGCTAAGCTTGCAAAACAAATGGTATTAGATCATTATAAGGGTGATATTAAATCAATTTCATCTCATTTTATAGCTTTATCCACAAATAAAAATGCTGTTAAAGAATTTGGAATAAATCTTGAATATATGTTCCAATTCTGGGATTGGGTTGGAGGTCGCTACTCACTATGGTCAACAATAGGATTATCAATTGCACTCTATTTAGGCATGGATAATTTTAAAAAGTTATTAGCTGGAGCAGAAGATATGGATAATCATTTTAGATCTGCTCCAATAAATGAAAATATGCCTATAATTTTAGCAATACTTGGATTTGGTTATAATAATTTTATGGGATTAAATAGTCATGCTATTTTACCATATGCTCAATACTTAAATCGATTTACTGCATTCATACAGCAACTCGATATGGAATCTAATGGTAAAAGTGTTAATAAAAATGGAAATTTAGTTGATATACCAACAGGACCAATAATTTGGGGTGAGCCTGGTACTAATGGACAGCATGCTTTCTATCAACTTCTTCATCAAGGTACTCAAAAAGTACCCTGTGACTTTATAGCAATAGCTAATTCTCAGCACGGCATTGATCATACTAATAATATTCTTTTAGCAAATTGTATTGCTCAATCTCAAGCTTTACTAAAAGGTCGTAGTTTAAATAAAGTTATAAATGAGATGGAGCTTAAAGGTTTAAGTAAAAATGAAATTAATAAAATGGCACCTCATAAAGTATTCCAAGGAAACCGCCCATCGAATACAATTATTTTAAAAGAATTAAACCCTCGCTCTCTCGGTAGTTTAATTGCATTATATGAGCATAAAGTATTTACTCAAGGAATAATGTGGAATATAAATAGTTTTGATCAATATGGAGTAGAGCTTGGTAAGCTTTTAACAAACGAAATCTTGAGTGAATTAAATAATAATAATTCAATGATAAATAATAATTCATTTGACTCATCAACTAATGGTTTAATTTCATTTTTTAAGATGAATCAATAGTATTATTTTTTTATTAAAACTAAAAAATCATACTTTGATTAGGAATATCTACATAAATTTCTTTTATACTATCATCCCTTTGAAAAATTGAATTACTTACTACTTTACTTAATTTATTTCCAGTTAATTTAACAATTTTTTTATCTTTTTGAATAATTTTTATATTTTGATTGCTATTAACTAACCTATATGTTACTGGTATTTGACAATATGTATAGCAAAGCTCGCCTTTTTTTATTGTCTTCACTAGCTTTTCATTTAAGATATTAAAATAAGTAAATTCTTTCTCATTATTTAAAAATTCTGATAATCTGAGTAGTTCTGTTTTAAAAGTTATAGATCCATCTTCAACAAAACATCCTAATTCTCCTATTCTTGTAATAATTTCTTCTTTTACTTGACCAGTCATTCCAGGTTGTTTTGCACCTGAATTAAAAGGAGTGTGTGAATATGCATCAAATGGAAATGCACCATATTCTTGAGGTGTTTTATCAGCACTTAATCCACTTCTTACTTTATAATAGTATTCACCTATAGACTGAATTGTTTCCTTATCTTCATTCAACTTAACTGATTTGAAAAATAATTCCTGCACAGCCAGTAATAACTTAGAAACCATATGCCAATAAATAGATCCTATACCTTCATAAGCAAACATATTACTAGAGCGACCTGTATAAGATTTATGATTAAATGTATTCTCATACATATTTAAAATAATATTTACTTCTTCATCAGATAATTTTTTTAAATTATTTTGATTATTATATTTTTTTAAAGCAGTTTTTAAATCAGAAATATTTATGTAGTTTGGATTGAACCTATAGTTATTATTTATATCTTTTTGAATAATATTATAAGTATTTGTTTCAAGCATTTCACACAATAACTTATTTTCATATACTAAATTCTCATTTATTATATTTTTACTCATAAATGAATTTATTTTTTTTATTGGATATAGCATGAAACTATTTTGGTCCTGCCGGTATATTTCACTGGAATATAAATTTTTTAAAAGCTTAATTGAATCTTTTGTACTTAAATATCCAGAACTTAAAACTGCAACCTGTCCCTCAAGCATTTCGTATAAATAATTAACATCTAAATGAGTATTATTTTGTGAAAATTTTAGAATATTATAAGAATTATACAATTGATTATTATCAATATTTAAAGATATAGTATGATCAAAATATTGTATTGATAAATTGAGAAAATCTATTATTTCTTTTTTTTCAATAGTACCCGAATCT
>NZIV01000087.1 GCA_002689995.1 Fidelibacterota bacterium | reverse complement strand
ACCACGTTGATAGGCTGGATGTGGAAGCGCAGTAATGCGTGTAGCTGACCAGTACTAATAGCTCAATTGGCTTGATTTATGCACTGAAAAAAATTTTTATAGTTATAGATTTGATAAATTAACTCTTCAAAAATCAAAAAAACTCAAATCCTAATTGTTATAGTGAAACAAAGCATTTGACACGTTCAATATTTGAACATATATTGTTCAAATATTGAACATATGAAAAATAATCAAGATCATTTTGATGTTTTAAGAAAGATACGAAACAGTCCAAACTCTTCCCAACGTGAGCTAGCTGAAGAATTAGGTTTTAGTTTAGGGAAATTAAATTATTGTTTAAAATCCCTCCAAGAAAAAGGGCTTGTTAAGATAAAAAATTTTCAGCAACAAAAGAATAAAATAAAATATGTCCAGTATATTTTAACTCCAAAAGGAATTTCTGAAAGAACAAAACTTACCATAAACTTTATGAAAAGAAAAATGAGGGAATATGATGAGTTAAAAAAAGAATTAGAGGATAATTAAAATGTGGGCTGTGATAAAGTGTGACCATAAAAAACTTGGAATTCTTAAAGAAGATCTGAAAAAAAAATTAAACGAAGATGTAATCTTTTATAATCCTAAATTGCTTGTTGAAAAATTTAAATTTAATAAATTAAAAAAAAAAGAATATAATCTTCTTGGCGATTACATTTTCTGTTTTAATAAAAATTTCCAAAAAGAAAGTACAATTAAATCTCTTAAATTTGTAAAAGGGCTAAAAAATATACTTTATGGTTTTGCTGGATCACAAAAAGAAATAGTCAATTTTATCTCTAGATGCAAAACAGCGGAAAATAAAGATGGTTATTTATCACAAGACTTTTTTGATTTACAAATAAATTCAAATTACAAATTTTCGACCGGACCTTTTACTAATATGATTTTCAAAATTATAAATTTACAAAAAAATAAAATTAATATTTTACTTGGTAATATTAACACTACAATTGGTAAAGAATATTTGTTTACCAGAGTTTAAATCTATGAATGATAAAAATTGTAAAAAGTGTTTTTTGCATTGTGCGGAGCTTTGACTAAATGTTTAATAATAAAATAATATTTATAACTGGAGGCACAGGCTCATTTGGACAAAAGTTTATAGAGGTTGTGTCTACTTTATACAAACCGAAAAAATTAATTGTTTATTCTAGAGATGAATATAAACAATTTTTAATGCAAAAAAAATTTAATCCAAAAAAATACCCATTTTTAAGATTTCTATTAGGTGACGTTAGAGATCTTGAAAGATTAAAAATCGCTATGAGAGGAGCTGATTATGTTGTGCATGCTGCCGCCTTAAAACATGTTCCCGGAGCTGAATATAATCCAATGGAATTTGTAAAAACAAATATAAATGGTGCTGAAAATGTTGTTCAATCGGCAATATCTGAAAAAGTTAAAAAAGTAATAGCCCTCTCCACAGACAAAGCTGCAAATCCCATTAATCTTTATGGAGCAACAAAATTAGCATCAGATAAAATTTTTATTGCAGCTAACAATATAGTCGGTAAACAAAACACCTCTTTTTCAGTTGTAAGATATGGAAATGTAGTAGGGTCTAGAGGATCAGTTTATCAAGTATTTAGAGATCTAATTGATAAAAAAAGTAAATTTTTACCAATTACAGATAAAAGAATGACAAGATTTTGGATTACGCTAAACGAGGGAGTTGATTTTGTCTTGAAAAGTTTCAAAAGGATGTCTGGAGGTGAAATATTTGTTCCAAAAATACCCTCAATACTTATTACTGATTTAGCAAAAGCGATGGCACCTAAAATTAAAATTAAAATTATTGGAATTAGAGCCGGTGAAAAACTACATGAGATGATGTGTCCAAATGAGTCACACTATCTTACACTCGAATTCAAAGATCATTTTGTAATATTCCCTTCCCCGCAATATTTTGAAAATAATAAAAGCTTTTCAAAAAATTTAAAAGGTGAAAAGGGAAAAAAAGTAAATTCAAAATTTCAATACAGTTCAGATCAAAATACTTTTTTAACAATACCAGATATTATAAAAGTCAATAAGAGTATTTAAAATGATACCTTATAGTAAACAGAGCATTAATAAAAAAGACATCATTTCTGTAATTAAAGTCTTAAAGTCAAATTTTTTAACAAAAGGACCCAAAGTTAATTTATTTGAAAATAAAGTAAAAAAAATTGTTAAATCAAGATACGCAGTTGCATCTAATAGCGGATCAAGCGGATTGCATCTCGCCTGTTTAGCTTTAGGTGTTAAAAAAAATGATTTAGTTTGGACTGTACCAAATACTTATGCAGCTTCTGCAAATTGTGCAATAAATTGTGGAGCAAAAGTAGATTTCGTTGATATTTGTCCAGATACCTTCAATATTTCTGTAAAAAAACTAGAAAAGAAGCTTATTAAAGCAAAAATGAAAAAAAAATTACCAAAAGTTTTAATACCTGTGCATTTAGGGGGGCAACCTTATGAACAAAAAAAAATTTGGAGATTATCAAAGAGATATAAATTTAAAATAATTGAGGATGCATCCCACGCTCTCGGCGCAAAACATTATGGAGAAAGCGTAGGTAGTTGTAAGTGGTCTGATATTACTGTTTTTAGTTTTCATCCAGTAAAAATCATTACAACTGCAGAAGGTGGTGTTTCATTAACAAATAATAAATCATACTTCGAAAAAATGAAGTCTTTTAGAGAAAACGGAATTATCTTTGATAAAAAAAAATTAAAAAAAAAAAATAATTATCTAGGATACTACGAACAAATTTCGTCAGGTTATAATTATAGAATGAATGACATTTCAGCTGCATTGGGTATAAGTCAAATAGAAAGGTTAAAAAAATTTATTTACAAAAGAAATATGGTGGCCAATCTTTACAGAAAACACTTAAAAAATATTCCTATAAAAATTCAGAAAATAGAAAAATATAATTATTCAAGTTATCATCTTTTTATTATTCAATTTGATTTAAATAAAACGAAATTTAATTATAAAGATATTTTTAAAAAATACAGGAAGTCAAAAATTTTCGTAAATCTTCATTATAAGCCACTTCATCTAAACCCATTTTTTAGAATGTTAGGCTTTAAAAAAAAACAGTTTCCAACTTCTGAAAATTATGGAAAAAATAGCATAAGCATTCCTGTTTATTACGAAATAAAAAATAAGGAAATTGATAAAGTAATAAAAATTACTCGAAGCTTTTTTAATTGAAAGAAAATAAAATAATAATTGGAAGTACTCAATTTGGTCTGTCCTATGGGATTTCAAATACAAAAGGCAAAACAAAAGAAAATAGTATCAATAAAATTTTAAAGTTATCTAGAAAAAAGAAAGTAAGAAATTTATATACATCAAATTATTATGGGATTGCCAATCAAGTATTAGGCAAAAAAAATTTAAAAGCATTTAATATTATTTTAAAATTTAAAAAAAATGGTTTTTTAAAAAAAAATATAATAAATGAAATAAAAAAAACTAGCAAAATATTAAGAAAAAATATTAACACAATTATCATAGATAATTTTGAGTCTATTCCAAAGTTAAGAGCAAAAAAAATTTATAAAAATTTAATAAGTTTAAAGAGCAAAAAAATCATAAATAAATTTGGTTATTCTATTTACTCATTTAAAAATTTAAAAAAAGTTTGTAATAAATACCGACCAGATATAATTCAATGTCCATACAATATAATAGATAGAAGAATTGAAAAAAATAATCATTTAAATTTTTTTAAACAAAAAAAAATAGAAGTTCATATTAGATCGATTTTTTTACAAGGTTTGCTATTAATGGATTTAAAAAAAATTCCAAAAAAATTTATGCCATGGAAAAATCTTTTAGTTACTTGGCAAAATTGGATAAAAAAAGAAAATATTACTGCCGTAGAGGCCTGTTATTCTTTTGTTTCAAAGAGTAAATTTATAAGCAAAATTTTAATTGGGGTTAATAATTTTTCTCAATTTGAAGAGATAATAAACAGTAAAATTAAAAAAAACTTACGTTTTCCAGATGTTTCTTCCCAATCTAACAATTTAATTAACCCAATTAATTGGTAATATGAAAAAAGTTATTGCGATAGTTCAAGCAAGATCTACTTCTACACGCTTGAAAAGTAAAGTTCTAAAAAAAATTAATAAACTTTCAATTGCCCAAATAATTTATAAAAGACTTAAAAAATCAAAACATCTCAATGATATAATATTTTCTATACCTCGTAATAATTCAAATTTAATTCTAGACCGCCACTTGAGAAAGAGTCATATAAAAGTATTTAGGGGACCAGAAAATAATGTTTTAAAGAGATTTTTTTTAACCGCAAAAAAAAGTAAAGCTGAAATAATAGTACGTATAACTTCTGACTGCCCGTTTGTTGATGCTGGTCTAATGGACGTTATGATTAAAGATTTTAAAAGATTTAAAAATGTCGATTATTATAGCAATATTTTACCAGCTACGTATCCAGATGGATTAGATATAGAAATTTTTTCTTTTAAGTATTTGAAAGAAGCATTAATAAAAACTAAAGACAAATTTGGAAAAGAACACGTGACAACATACATGAGAAAAAATTCAAATAGAACAAAAAATAAAACATACAAAAAAAATTTATCCTTTATTAATTTGTCTCTTAATACAAATAATGATTTAAAGAAAATAAAAAATCTATTTAAGAAAAATAATAATAATTATCATTTTTCTGTTATAAAATTTTTAGAAAAGAAGAGTTCTAAAAAAATTTTCCAAAAAGAATTTAAATCCAGAGAAGAATTAAAGAAAAAAATCAAAAAAGGCCAACAACTCTGGAAAAGAGCAAAAACAAGTATCGCTGGCGGTAACATGCTTTTATCTAAAAATCCTGAAAGATTTTTACCAAACTTGTGGCCCACATATTTTAAATCTGCTTATGGTTGTAGCCTTATAGATTTAGATAATAATAAGTTTGCTGATATGGCAACCATGGGCGTTGGTACTAATTCACTCGGGTATTCTAATGAATATGTTGATGATTCAGTAAAAAAAATAATTAATCTTGGATCAATGAGTACTCTTAATTGCCCCGAAGAAGTTTATTTGTCTGAAAAGTTACTCAAAATACATCCTTGGTTTGACAAAGTTAAGTATGCAAGAACAGGTGGTGAAGCTAACGCAATTGCAATTAGAATTGCAAGAGCTGCTTCCAGAAGGGATAATATTGCAATTTGTGGTTACCATGGTTGGCATGACTGGTATTTATCAACCAATTTAAATATTTCAAAAACAAACAATTTAGACAATCACCTAATAAAGGGATTAAAAATACAAGGGGTCCCTAAAAAACTTAAAGACACAACTTTTTCATTTGAGTATGGAAATATTAAATATTTAAAAAAATTAATTAAAAGAAAAAAAATTGGTGTAATCAAAATGGAAGTTTGTAGAACTACTAAACCGAATATTAAATTCTTAAAAAAAGTCAGAGAATTAGCAAATAGAAATGGGATAGTACTAATTTTTGATGAGTGCACAACAGGTTTTAGAGAAACATTTGGTGGATTACATAAATCAATAGGAGTGATACCTGACATGGCTATATTTGGAAAAGCACTTGGGAATGGCTATGCAATTACAGCTATTATCGGAAAGAAAAAAATTATGAATCAATCTGAAAACAGTTTTATAAGCAGTACTTTTTGGACTGAGAGAATAGGACCAACCGCTGCTTTAAAGACTTTAGAAATTATGCAAAAAACTAAAAGTTGGAGAAAAATATCAAAAATTGGAAAAATAGTTCAAAAAAGATGGGGTCAAATATTTAAAAAATTTGACCTAGATGTTTCAATTAGAGGACTACCTAGTCTTTCTAGCTTTGTATTTAAAAGCGAAAAACACCAGAAGTATGTAACATACATAACTCAAGAAATGTTAAAGAAAAATATCCTAGCTTCAAATATTTTTTATCCAAGTGCATGTCATAATTTAAAAATAATAAATAAATATTTTAAGAATTTAAATGAGATTCTAAAAACAATTAGAGACTGTGAAAACGGTTCAGATATAAATAGATTTTTGCTAACGCAAGATAGTGAAAAAGGTTTTTCAAGATTAAATTAAATCTTTATGTCATATAAATTGTCCTATTTTAATAGCTTTCAAAAAGATGATTGGAATAAAATTCTTGGACAAATGGAAGGAAATCAAAATTTTTATTTATGGCATGTAATCAAATATTATTCACAATTTTCAAATATTATAAATTTGTCATTCGCTTTATTCGAAGGAAAGAAATGTATAGCCATGGTTGCTTTAGGAGTTTTAAAAAGTAAAAAAGAATTCGTTTTTAGCAGTCAATTTTGCCCTGAACCTATTTTGTGCGGTGGGATAAATAATTATTCAAGAAAAAAAATACTTACTAATATTCGTCAACAAATTTTGGATATTGGAAAAAAATATGGAATAACTAAATATAAACTTTTCAGCCATCCAATTAGATACAAAAAAAATATACCACATCTATCTTCTGAAAATCAATTTTACAATCTTAAATGGTCAAAAGAATTTTTTGTACACAATACTGTCATTATCGATCTAAAAACAAAGGAAGAGGATATCTGGAACAATTTTAGCAAATATCATAAAAAAAATATAAAAAAAGCATCTAAAATAAAATTTAAATTTTATACAATTGACTCAAAAAGTGAAAAAAAAACTATAACTTCAAAATTTTCAAATTTTAAGAAAGCGCATTATTTATCTGCTGGAAAAAAAACTAGACCTGATAGTACTTGGGATATTATGAATAAAATGATTTTGGATGGAGATGGAATTTTATTTACACTAAATTATAAAAATCAAGATATCTCATTTCTTTATTGTGGTGTTTTTAACAAGTTTGCATGGGGATGGTCCCAAGCAAATCTTGAGGAGTTCGAAAAGGATTTAATGCCAAGACATCTTTTAGAATGGAGCGTTATAAAAAAACTGAAAAAAATGAAATTTAAATTTTATGAGATAGGCGAGAGATTTTACGAATATAAAAATTTTTTACCTTCAAATAAGGAAATTTCTATTTCAGATTTTAAAGAAAAATTTGGTGGAAAATTTTATCCTAAAGTCTCTTTTATTTCTGAATTTAATAATTAAACACAAAATGTTTATAAAATTAGTTTTAACGCCACTATCATTTAAAAAAAATTCTAGTGAACACCAATACTTACTAGGAGAGTGGTGTAATAAAAATAATACAATCACCTATAGTAAAACAAATAACATTTCAGTTCAAAAATATCATTGGTCTGATAAAAAAAAGTTTAATAAAGATTTTAAAGATTTAGAAATTATTTATGAAAATATTTTAATTAAACTTTCAAAAAAATTGAACAAATACCACGGATTGGAAAAGAAGCCTGATTTTTGGAGAATTATCATTGGTCCTTGGTTATACTTTTATCTAATCTCTATGTTTGATAGATGGGAGTCAATTAGAATTTTCTTTTTAAAATTTAATAATGTTGAAATAGATGCCCCAATTATTAAAGATGATTTGCTAAAAAATTTTGGAACAGAAGATTATAGAGGAAAAGCGTGTTATTCTGATGATTGGAATAATTTAAATTTTCTAAGAATTATAAATTTTAAATTTAAAAATAATGCAAAAATTAGAACATTTCAAAATAAAAATGGAGATAGTAATAAAAATATTAAATCGAAGCTTAAAATTAATTATTTTAAAAAAATAGCAATTATACTATTTGATTTATTTGATGGATTCCTTTCTTCATACGGGATAAAAAAAAATCGAGTTATTCTGGAGTCGTTGTACTTTTCTAAAAAAAACTTATTAAAATTAATTTTCAAACTTAAAATTTTTCCTTGTTTTTACTTTAATACTTTTAAAAGTTTAAATATAAATAATGATATCGAACTCGATAAAGCTAATAGATCAAAAATTTTTTTTGAAAAGAATTTGAATACAGATTTTGAAAATTACATTTTTTTTTGTTTTAAAGATGACTTTCCTATCTCATATTTAGAAAAATTTAAGACTATTAATGATTCAAATAAAAAAATTAATTCTTTAAAAAATAAAATTATTTTTTCTGGAGTATCTCAAATATTTAATGAGAGGTATAAAATATGGTTAGCGACAATGCTTGATCAGGGTGGAAAATTTTTTGTTGTATCTCATGGTGGATGTATACCATTTGATATACACCACCATCTATTTTCACATGAAGTCAAAATTTCTAGTAAAATTATAATGTCACACAAACCTCTAGGCCCAAAAGAGTTCCAACTTAGTCCAGTTCATTTGTTAAAAATTAAAAAACAAGTAAATAACAAAAGTAAAAATTGTTTGATCTTAAGCTGTGAGACACTTAGGTATCCTGTTAAAATACAATCGTGGCCGTATGTTGAGGATTACAAATTGTGGTTCGGAGATATTTGTAATTTGGTTGATAATTTTAATAAAAATATCAAAAAAAATGTAGTTTATAGATGTGGTTCACCTAAAGACGGTTTTGAAACATCCTCACAATTTAAGAAAA
The DNA here is from genome assembly GCA_002689995.1 of Fidelibacterota bacterium. GTDB lineage: Bacteria > Fidelibacterota > Marinisomatia > SCGC-AAA003-L08. The sequence goes on along the minus strand of NZIV01000087.1, from coordinate 3,657 downwards.
AATACCCTCAATTAAGAATAAGCAGTGTTTTTGATTCGTCACTAAATAAAGAATTAAACAATACTAAATTGATAGTTTCTACTTATCCGGATACTGCTACCGCAGAAGCATTCATGTCAAATTTACCGGTGGTAATTACTTTTTCAAATAAACTTTACAAGTTATCAAAAAAATTTGATGAGGTATTAAATGAATTAATAAAAAATAAAGTTTTTTTTTCTGACCCAAAAAAGGCAAGTGACCATATAAATGAAATATGGGAAGACCCATATAAATGGTGGGACAAAGAAAATACACAAAAAGCTGTTACTAAATTTAAGAATTTTTCGTTCAATGTAAAAAAAAATTGGCAGACTGAATGGTCTGAATTTATTAAACAACAAATTTAATCGTGAAAATAGTAATAGTAGGAACAAGTCCGATAATGATAATCCTCGCAATAGCATTGTCAAAAAAAAATAAAGTTACATTATTTGAGAAAAGAAAAAATTTCGGTGGAGCCTGGTCATTTTTTAAATATAAAAGTATGTATATACACAATAAAACTAATGTAATTGTTCCAACAAAAAAATCTGAAGAGAAACATATAAAAAATATAATTAAATATTTAAAAAAAAAATTTAATCTTAAAATCAGAAGAAATAAAAAAATCTATAAAACAGTATCAAAGTATAAACCAAAAAATATTTTTATTTATGATATTCATAAAATTTATGATCATTTAAAAAAATGTAATATTAAGATAATAAATAAAAATGTAACAAATATTAGTATTTCAAAAAAAAAAGTTTTTATAAATAATTTTGAATTTGATAAAGTTTTTATACCAACTTTTATTGCCTTAAAAAAAGTAAAAATAGATAAAAATTTTTATTACTTTAATTTTAAAAAAATTATTTCTAAACATCTTGTTTTGATATCTAAAAAGAAATTTTTAAAAGAATTTTACTATATGGAGAATTTTAATAATTATTTTGATAGAGCATTATTAAAGAGAAGAAAATCTTTATACCTTTTTACAGCAAGAATAAAAAAAAGATTTAAACATTTTAAGCATAAAGAGCTTATAAAATTATCTAATTTCGGAATTGAAAAGAAAAATTTATTATTAAGTAAAATTTTTAAATATGAAAATTGTTATAGAGATGATTCACAAATCAAAAAACTTAATAATCTTAATAAGTTTAAAAAAATAAAAGTAGTAGATACTACTCAATTTGTTTCTTCTTTTAAAAAATTAAAATTTAAAGCAAATTAATTATGAGTGAACTTATTAAAAAAACAAAATTATTTTACGAAAAAGGTTATAAAAAAAAAGGAATTGAATATCAGAGAAAGTATCCGAATGAGGAATTATGCAGATTCATGGGAAGAAATTATTTTGATATTCATCCCAAAAAAAGAAAAAAAATAAAAATTTTAGAAACAGGTTGCGGAACAGGTGGTAACGCTTGGATGTTATCTAGGGAAGGCTTCTCTACATTTGGTGTAGATATTTCATCAAAATCAATAGATTTGATAAAAAAACTTTTTAAAAAAAATAATCTTAAAGGAAATTTTAAAACGGGTAATTTTTTGAATATTCCATTTAAAAACGTTAACTTTGATTTAATAATTGATATTTTTTCCTCATGTTGTCTGGATAAAGAAAATGGAAAAAAATATATTCAAGAAGTTAATAGAAAACTAAAAAATAATGGTAAATTTTTTTCATATTTTCCATCCAAAAACTCAAATATGTTTAAATTTCTAAATAAAAAAATGCATGATACTGATACAATGATTTCTTTAAAAAATAAGTCATCATACAAAATAGATCATCCTCTTAGATTTATGTCTACTAATCAATATATTAACTTGTTAAAAAATAACGGTTTTAAAATTGAATACGCAGAAGAATTAACTAGAACATATTTTTTTAGAAAAGAAAAATTTACATTTTTAGTAATTGAGGGAAAAAAAATAAAACCGTCTAACACATCTTAAGATGAAAAAAATACTCATAATCGGATATAATAAAAATGAAACAAAGTTATATAAATTAATTTATACGAAATTTAAAAATATTAAGTTAGTAAACTCAAAAAAAAAACCAATATTAAGTTTCTTTAAAAAATTTGATTTAATAATAAGTTTTGGTTACAGACATATAGTCAATAAAAATATAATTAAAAAATTAGAGAGACCTATAATTAACTTACATATGGGTTACTTACCATTTAATAGAGGAGCTCATCCAAATTTTTGGTCTTTTATGGAAAAAACTCCAAGTGGAGTAACTATGCATGAGATTAATTCCGGAATAGATAAGGGAAAAATTATAGTTCAAAAAAAAAAATATTTTAATATGAAAAACAATTCAAGACTTACATTCAAAAATACATACAAAATTCTTTTTGAAGAATTAGAAAAATTACTAATTAAAAATCTAAATAAATTGATTAGCGGAAATTATAAATGTCATAAACAATTAGGAAAAGGAACGTTTCACTTAAAGAGCGACTTGCCTACTCAAGTCTTAAAAAAATGGAATCAAAACATTGATAAAACTATTTTAAAGTATAAAGATTATAAAAGAGATGAAAAAATATAAAAAATCATTGAAATTAGTTAATCAAATACAAAGAATTAGGTCAAAAAATAATAAAAATTGGATGGACCTTCTTAGACTATCTTTAAAATTGGACCATAAATCTACTTCTAAAATTTTATATCAAATTTATAAAGACGATCAGAAAATATCAAAATTAGCCAAAAAACTTTTATCAGTTAAATAATTAAAAATTCTAAATAATATGAAAAAACCTTTCTTAATTGCAGAAATTTCTGCAAATCATTGTGGAGATATAAATCTTGCAAAAAAATTAATTAAGTGTGCAAAAATTAATGGCGCTGATGCAGTCAAAATTCAAACATATACTGCTGACTCTATGACGGTAAATTCTAATAAAAAATATTTTAAAATTAAAAAAGGTTTGTGGAAGGGTTATAATCTTTGGGAACTATACGACGAAGCACACACTCCGCTTAAATGGCATGAACAATTATTTAAATATAGTAAAAAAATAGGAATCAAGATTTTCAGCACACCCTTTGATGAAACAGCTGTAGATTTTTTAGAAAAGATAAAGTGCCCAATGTATAAAGTTGCTTCATTTGAAATGACGGATATACCTTTGATAAAAAAAATTGCATCTACAAAAAAACCCATGATTATTTCAACTGGGATGGCAAACTTAAGCGAAATAAGCAAAACTTACTCGATTGCAAAAAAATATGGTGCTAAAGATATAACTCTACTTTATTGTGTGAGCAGCTATCCCGCAAAAGATGAAGAGTTTAATTTAAATAATATTAAAATATTAAAGAAAGAATTTAAATGCACTGTAGGTTTCTCAGATCATTCAAAAAATAATAAAATAGGACTAGCCGCAATAGCAGCCGGTGCCGAAGTTATTGAAAAACACATAGGGTTAAAAAACCAAAAAAAGGGGTTGGATATAGAATTTTCAATGAGAGGTGAAGAAATTAAAAAATTTAAAAATCAAATTAATGAAACTTATAAATACTTAGGAAAAAATTATTTTTACCGGAACAACCAGGTCTTATTCTTTTTATATTTCTTTTAGTAAATTTTTCTCCTTTTTTAATATCTGC